>CATISI010000074.1 GCA_949538025.1 Candidatus Poseidoniaceae archaeon | reverse complement strand
TGGAAACATCACCGATTCACGCTTGTGGATACGTGGAATCCCCTCAGGCACACTCCCTCTAGAGGAAATCAATGCCATTTTCACGATGATTGGTGAAGCGCCAGGAAGTTCGAACCTGCCTGGGGACATTCCGGACAGACTGTCGTTCATTCTTGCAATCAAGAACTTCTCAGGGGACGCAACGGCCAATCAAAACGACCTGACGCTTCCTGTCAATCCTGCAGCACCTCCTGCAACGTTGATTATGGTCGCAGGGACAGAGCGCATCAAGTCATTGTCATACAATTCAACGTTGCTGCGTGGAGGTTATTCGAGTGACGTCAGTTCGCTCTCGATTCAGGTTGAAAACCTTCCAGAGGTTCTCATCCTCAAAGGCAGTTTCCAACTCTCATCGACCGGTTTATCTCGCGTAAATTTCAACAATCCCGACCTCAACACCATCTCACAACTGTTGGATAACGCACTGCTAACATTGGTTGAGGTGGTCCTCGATTTGGGCTCCATTCTCAACACGCTTCCAGATCTCATCGTTGGAACCGCTGGTAGCTCTGGGGGTGAACTCGAGGTGCTTTGTCTCAGTCAAGTTCGTCAAACATGGAACGACGGTTCTGTTCGTAGCCCAAGCAGCCTCGGTGTCATTTCAATGGCCATAGGAAGTAGCGATCATCCTTGGTTGATCGATTCCGATCACATCTTGCTTTCACAAGATACGGAAATCGAACAGGTTGATGGAAGAGATGGACCGGTGGATCCTCTTGTACCTGTGGCGATGAGCCTTCGAATATCGAACATATCTCGCGTCTTCCAATCGTACGACCCTGTAACGAGCATCCGATCTCTTGAATTGGGCGGCCAACAATCTGGCGCACTCCTCGTTGGTCACATACGTCACACTGGTACAGATTTTTCAGATGTCACCGCTCAATCCGCCATGATATCAAATCGACCTGGCCTGTTGAGTGTCGTCCAAGACCCCGAAAAGCTGGTGTATACGGCCAGTGAACCGATCGGGACCATCACCTATGGTGGCGAGCAAGGTACTCAACGAAACGCCATTCGTCTCGAAGGGTTGCCCGCAGCATTCCAATTGAATCTTGGTGATTCGGTCGGTTTTCAAGCGGATACGCCGATCACATCGATTATGGTACAAATGACCAATGCTACAACTCCTCTGACGATGGATGGAGACCACTTCCGTTTCTGGGTAGATGCTGATCAGGCTCAGGCTTCATTGAGTGCAAAAATATCCAACGTTCAATCGGTCCAACGATATTCTCCGATTGATCCAAACTCAACGGGTCCTGAAGGGAGCGCACGTTACTCCTTGCAACGGCAAGTGTCAGCACCATTCAGTATATCCATGGAAGATGTCAGCACGTACGACGATCCATTCCTCGGTCTAAACGGCATGATGCGCATGGAACCACTTCCAGCAAATCTTGAGATTGTTCTTCCAAGCGATCTCGACTCAAGCGGCCTTGAGATTCCTGATTTCAGCCAAGGAGAAGGTGTTGAAGCTCTCTCATTCTTCCTTGGCGATGTTGTTGGTATCGGTGGTCTCGTCAATGACCTGGTGTACGGACTTGTCTCAAATGCAGGGGATACGACGGGTGAAGCTGAAAACGTTGCTTATGGAATTGAAATGACAACGGGGGAAAGTTTTGACATCGTTGCCGATATGCGCAAAGGGTCCCTTGTCATAGACGAGCCCGCCTGGCAACACGGTCTTGACATGCAAGCAGTCGAGCGCTCAGTGCTTGATTTCAACCTGTCAAAACTATCGAATTTGACGGAATCAAAACGCCTGATCATCGAAGACGTTCTTGAAGATTATATCATCGATGCAACCGAACTCGCAATCTTGGAAGAGACCTTCTCCCAGAGCAATCTCTCGTTCGCCTATTCATTGATGAAGTTCCTCGATGATGGGGTCATAACCGATCGTGAATTGGTCGGGACTGATGTCGAGTTGCTCGAAGAACTTGGCGTCACGTTCGAGAAACGTCGCAGTTGGCATCTTCGCACCTGGTTGCCTCAATTGCCCGCTGGCAAGATTGATATCAACTACGTTTTCTACCTTGAAGACGAGATTCCAACCTACCAATTCCAGATGGATTTGGAAGATTGGCTCCCAGCCCGAGAGCGACTGTTCATCACCATGAATGGAATTGAACTTTCTTCCGCTGAGTTACAAATTTTCGGTTTGGATACGGAGACCTCGAGGGATGTATCACTGCGAGCAGAGTTCACAAGGCAGGACAACCTCACCGTCCCTCGACTTTCCGTTGCAATGAGTTATGACATCGGCCAACGATTGGATTATGCGTATGCGGTCTTCGTCGATTTGGAGAATCTTGTCCGTGCTGAGACCTTCATTGAAGGTGTGCCTCAATCGACACAATTCGCATCAACGATTGGTGACATTCTCTCGTTGAGCGTTGATGTCCCTCAACAATTCAGAGTCGGTGAAACAAGCGTTGATTCGATGATGATTCAACAGCACCGATTCGTTGATGGCTTTTGGTGGCCGGCGACGACATTCTTCCGCAACATACCATCCGAGATGCAACTCACTGCGGCACCAGATACTCGGTACGATATTCGCGAGGAGACATCGTTCCAAGGTATGATGACGCTCGACTATGCTTCGAATTCGGATCGGATGGACATGTACATCGAAGCAACGGGCAGGGCCATCGACGCGAAAGGAGATACACTGATGTCTGCTAAGAATCTTCCAAAGACGTTCAAGCTTGAAACAACGGAAGATTGGGGTGTGCGTATTGTATCCTCCGATCAAGGAGTGGAAGAACTTTACATGCGTCAATCCAATGTTCCAGGAGCACCAGGTGCATTCTTGGATCGATTCGAAATCATCGGTGAGGATCTCAAAGGAGCAACCATTACCATCCACCGTCCATTTGGCTATCCTGTTATCATTCTTGATGATATTACGACCGGTCGTCTTGTTTCAAGCGCTGAAGTCCATCTCGAGCCAGGCGTTTATGCACCTATCTTCGGCGACCTCGAAGTCGATGGCCGTGGCGTCTTGCTCGATGCGCAATTCACAGGTATCCTTCCAACTTCTACGTCAATGGGCGTGAATGGTGTTGTTACCGACCTTTCAGTGGTGAGTACGCTCACTGGTGGATCTGTCGAAACTCGCCATATCATGGTCGTCGAACCGTTTACATCGGGTATTGCCTCGCTCTTTGCGATGATTTTTGGGTGAGAATATGGATGACGAAATGATTGTTCATGAAGACGATATCATCGCTGCGAAGCCAATGGGCTTGCTGGAGTCGACCCAACGCCGCGAAGCAGCTGGCATGGGTCTTGATTTGAACGACCCTGAACAAGCCGAAGCCTACCGGCAAGCACAGGAGATGGCATTGTTCGTTAAGGAACGTATCCGCGATATCAACCCTGTACGCGTGGCTATCGCTGGATTGATTCTCATGCTCATGGTTGGACTAGTTGCAAGCGGCTGGTACTGGATGATTCCTCGTGACGATGTTGAAATTCACACGGTCTACATGCAACGCGGAGGTCATTTGGTCATGGCCGAATTGCAAAACGATGGGAGTCGAGAGATTCGCGATGTTGTGGTTGAAGTTGAATTTCTTGATTCTGAAGGACTTTTGATTCAATCCATGCGTGTAGAGGTAGATTCGGTCAAAGCACATTCATCGCTTGCAGGCGATGATCTCGAAATGATGGTCCTTGGGTATACGGTCTGGGATGAATATACACTCCGGGTTTCGGTGCGTTACACCATGTTTGATAACACGCAGAATTTCATGGAAGTAAACCATGTAGTTGGAACCTATGCAACCGAGATTTTTGTAGATCAAGTCGAGACAACCACTCGGCTGTTCTGATGAGGGTTTGTTCAAACAATTGACCCATAGCGATAAATGCGTCATCGAAACGAGGTTGAAAGTAATGGAGCGCCAAGTCCGTCTAGCCCTTGGAATTCTCATCATCCTCTTGATGAGCCCATGGTCCTCGATGGTCGGCCCAGAGGCTGAGGAAACACAACGCCTCGATGATGAACGGGATGTTGAATTCTTTTCCATTCGAACCGATGCTTACTCGGATTTTGTTGGAACCTACGAATCATCAGATGTCGTGGAAGAACGTCTGCTTGTTGCAGAGTCACGCATTGGGACCTTCTCAAGCAATGGCTTGGAACTTGTTCGACCACTCTCTAGTGAGGTGCTCGAGCCAAGATTGGACGTTCAACTACTCGTTATCGATAACGACCGGCACATGGCTGATGTTCGTAACGATCTCTCAGAGATTCCTGGTTTGGCAGTTCGTGAATTCATCAGCCCATCTGGACTCATGATACAAGGAACATCATCCGCTTTTGTAACGGCACAGTCGGTTCAGAGCGTCATCGCCCAATGGGACGTTCCACTGGCTATGTTCCTTGATGATTCGCTTCTTGATGCTTTCATGTTTGAGGATGGAGAGCGCATGCTGCAAGGTAAAGAGGTTCGATTGGAAGGTTGGTGGGATGAACATCAACTCGACGTTATCTCCATTGCAGATTCCGATGGAGCCACCATCCAACAAGATTTGTTCCATGTTGCCGAACTTGCTCTGGATGATGTCGAACATCTTGACCAAGGCCAATACCGTGGGCTTCTGTCGAGCGATTCATTGCTCGATGTTGTTCGTCAACCGTCGGTCATGTGGCTACGGTTCGAACCTCAAATGGACTTTGATAACGATCAATCGAAAAACCATATGAAAATCAACACCATGCGTTCGTACTTCACAACCGATCTCGACGGTTCTGGACAAATCGTTGCTGTTGCAGATTCAGGCCTTGACGAAGATCACGGAGATTTCGGCACACGTGTTGTTGGAAACTACGACGTGATTGGCGACGGTTCAACAGCAGACAAACACTCCGGCCACGGAACTCACGTTGCATGCACGGTTCTCGGTGATGGAAGCAAGGGTGGTTATGCTGGTGTCGCACCAGATGCAGAATTGTACTTTCAAGCCATGGAGAACGACAATACTGGGAACTTTGTTTCACCTTCCCTGAACTATCTTCTCAATACAGCGTACAATGCAGGTGCGCGGATTCACACCAATTCCTGGGGGTCCTCTGCGACTTCAACACAAGGTGAGTACACTTCAGAGGCTGAAGCCGTCGATGATCGTTCGTTCAACTACGATAAGGTCAGCAATGGGCAAGAAGGATTGACCATTCTCTTCGCTGCCGGTAACGATGGACCAAACCCAGGAACGGTTGGCTCACCTTCAACTGCAAAAAACGTCGTGACTGTTGGAAATCATCAGGCTCGATACAGTGGTGCTCCTGACAATCTCATGTCAGGATCATCCCGTGGTCCAACAGATGATGGGCGGATCAAACCGGACATCATCGCTCCTGGTGGCTACGTGCGTTCATGTCGAGCACAAGAGGCACAAGATATCGCTGGTGCAAGCTGGCAATCCACGTGGTATCTTGAGTACACAGGGACCTCGATGGCAACTCCAAACGCTGCAGGTGCCGCAACACTCATCCGTGAATATCTAATTGAGATTGCTCAACGACCTTCGCCTCAAGGTGCTCTGGTCAAAGCACTCCTCGTTCTTGGCGCACAAGACATCAACTCTCGAGACATTCCAAACAACGACGAAGGATGGGGCCGTGTCAACCTCAAGGAGACACTCGCACCTTCTCAGGGAAGAGGCATCTGGGTCGACGATCGATCCGTTCTGACCAGTTCAGGAACATCGAAATCTTACGTATTCAATGTCACCTATGCGAATTCGCAACTCAAAGCAGTTCTCGCTTGGTCTGATTATCGAGGAAGCCGTTTTGCGAGCAAAGCCTTGGTGAACGACCTTGATCTCGAGGTAGAGTCTCCCGACGGCACTGTCTATCTCGGGAACGATTTCGCCAACGGGCGCTCAACCACGGGTGGAACCAAAGACGATCTCAACAATCTCGAGGTCGTTCTCATCGACATGGCAATGAAAGGAATATGGACGGTTCGGGTCAAGGATGCGTACCACGCAGGCAGTGGTCCACAACCGTTTGCTATTGCCGTCTCAGGACAAGGTGTGAACGATCTTCGTCCAGACCCACAGGTTGTTGCTGATTCGATGCAATTGAACGTCACGATTCCTCAGGTTGGCGATCAGGTTCGATTGACAACAAATGTGTTCAATGCTGGAAACATCAAGGCAGAATCCGTTGATCTTGCCTTCAATGTGAACGGGGTCGAACTCGACCGCAAGACACTCGACATTAATCCTGGAGCAAGCCGACAATCGACATGGTACTGGACGCCTCAACAATCTGGAGCGACTACGCTCGAACTGATTATCGATCCTGACGATGTCATCGATGAAATCCAAGAGAACAACAACGCATTGGCGCGTATCGTTGATGTGACCGCACCAGGTGTCAAAGTGACAGCTGATGTTGAGGAACGTCAGGTGCAATATGCAACGCAAATCACGACAAGTTGGAATTTAACCTTAGAGAATACGGCTCTGCTTGAAACCAATGCTTCCATCGACGCGCTTGGCGTCTACCTTGACTCAAGTGGAGTCGAAGTGCCATGGTATCTCGGCATGACCGCCTCGAACTTCTCGCTTCAAGGCAAAGGTACGTCAGATGTTTCTCTGACAATTGTCTACCCGGAGGCACCTGAACCAGGGCTCTATCGTATTGACGTGGTAGGCATCGATGTTGATAATGGCATCTCGTACCCTCTTTCGCTTTACCTCGATGTTCTCAACATACCCGAATTCAGAGTCGAGTACGATTACTCAATTGTGCCCGTTCACCCAGTCGACCCAACCAATCTCACAATCCGCGTGTACAACGATGGAAACACAGAGATTGGATACGATTTGTTCCTTCAAGCACCCTCGGGTTGGAGTGCTGGATTCTCGGACTTGAGCAGCGACCCTGGGGCAACCTCTGGTTCAACTGGCTTGATTCCAAAGAACGGAAAAATGGACGTTAGTATGCAGTTTGTTCCACCGCAAGTATCGACAGCAGCAGGTGCACAACGTATTGTAACATTGACTGCAATCTCGCAGACTGAACCGTCGCAAACGTGGCAAATTGACATTCCAATCGAAGTAATGGAAGTGCGCGAAGTTGAATTGCTCCTTGAGTCAAACATTGGTACGCCTCGTCCAGATGCATTACTGAATCTTCTCTTCACCATCGAAAACAGAGGCAACGTGGATATGACCCTTGTACCGACGCTTTCCCTACCAACAGGATGGTCATCACAAAAACCTCTTCAACCGATTGAAATGGGTTGGACGGAACAATCGAAGAACATCTTAATCTCAATTCAAGGCAACGGAAATGCGCTCTCAGGAGACATCCGACTCAACCTTGATGTTGACGTTCAACGGTTCACATGGCTTGGTGAGATCAATGTCCTTGAGCTGCCACAACCATCTCTGATATTCTCCGAGCTTCAATTTGAAGATGGCCGTACCTTCGATCATCCGTTTGGGCCTGGTTCTCACCCTGCAGGACAAGAGATGACGTTCACATGGCTCTTGGTAAACGAAGCGGATGTTCCGTGGAACCCAGGGATATCGACATCACTCTCGCAAGGAATCTTTGGGGAGTGTTTTGACGTTGGAGTCGTTACGGATGAAAACGTCGTTCCAGTCGTATGTTCGATTATTCTTCCTATCACGTTGGAGGTCGCTTCACAACCCTCGTTCTCGTTCACACTCTCCGATGGTGATGTTTCGCTTACAGATGGAACAAGCATGCTTGTCGCCGAGCAACGAAGCGTGGACTGGGAAGTCACAGGCTTATCATCGCTTGATGCAACAGGTTCGGGGACCATTCAAGTTCGGGTTCTCAACACAGGAAATACCGCGCTCTCTCATCAGTTGACGCTTGAAACAACGATGGGCCTGAATGCAGTGATTGTAGGGGAGGACATCGTCAATGCTGTTGCTGGCGATTCCCAACAATTCACCATACAATTGTCCGGGACAAGTACGGGAACACAACAATTGACGTTTGCGTTGGATGGTATCCAGTCCGTGGATTCCTCCACATCTTCGCTCAGCATAGACGTGACTTCGTCGTTCGAAGAAACAGATGCTGGAAGCAAAACGGTTGTTTTCATTGGAGCAGGTGTTGCGCTCGTTGCAGGTCTTCTTGCCGCTCTCTTGATCCTCCGTAGTAAGAGTACTCCAACAAAGCAAGAAATCGTCCCTTCCATCGCAGCACCAGTCCAGCAACAACAAGCAGCAACATGTTGGTCCTGCCGTGGTCCAATCCTTGGTCCAATGCGAGGCTGTCCCGGTTGTGGAGCTCGATATCATGCCGATGTTCCGACGTGCCAATCGATTGAGATATGTGCCAACTGCGGGGCTTCTGCTGAACAGTTTGTAATGGCTTGATTCGTGAACAACAAAGGACATCCTTTTGATAGGTCAACACCTCCCACTGAATAGGAGGGTTCACGATGAAGACGTCGAATCAAGAGAAGCGACTGGCAATATTCTTGATTTCATTGATGGTCTTCTCCATGCTTCCACTTGTCGCCCCAATCGCTTCAGCTGATGGTGCACGTGACGCAAGCATCCAATTAACTGTCTCACCAACGGCTCAGACCATCAATCCTGGTGAAGCAGGTGAGTACACGGTTCGGGTCTACAATACTGGCTCGAATCCTATCACAGTTCAACTGAGCACTGCACAGGATCAGGAACAAGATTGTAGCGCATACAGTTCAACCATCACGCAAATCCCTGGTGCCATTGATGCGGGGTCCTACGAAGAAGCGACCATGAACGTGACACTTGCACAAAACGCCGAAGGCTCCTGCGAGACCACTGTCACCGCGAATGCTCAGGATTCACCAGCACCTCCAGACCCTCCAGGCCAACCAGCAACTGAAACGGCCACCGTCACCAGTACTGCAGGGGATGGATCTGGTAACGCCTTGTTTGGCGTCGATTTGTCCATGGTCACTTCAAGCAGAACTTGGGGCGGAGAAGAAACAACTGAATGGACACTCGTTGTTGAGAATACAGGTCAACAACAAGCGACTGTGAATCTCGTACTTGAGGAAGACAATTCAGCCTCTGGATGTTCAGACCCAGACTCCTTATCACCACAACTTTCAGAATCATCCGTGTCACTGGATGCTGAGGAATCCAAAGAAGTGACTGTCTCACTCGATGTCACCAACGAACAAGAGGCGGATAAGTACTGCTGGGAAATCACAGGAACCGTATCGCAAGACCCATCAGGCAACACGAGCGATGCACAAACATTCGATATCACGGTCCCAATTCTTAAGGAATGCAGTCTTTCTCTTTCAAAAACATCCATCAACGTGGAGCCTGGTGGCGACGATACGTTAACGGCGACATTCACCAACGACGGAAACTCCGACTGGACCATTCGTGCTGACGCAGCTGGGCCAAAAGAAGCGTGGATTTCATTCGTTGGTGGATCGAGTGGCCTTCTGCCATACAGCGGATCGGGGACAAAGGCGTTCAGTGTGAAAGTAAGTCCAGATGATTCTGTGAGCGCAGGTGAGGAGCAGACTGTATACATCCAAGGAAAAGACGGAACACAGGTCAAGTGCGATGCTGAACTGATCATTACAGTCGGTCAGTCGTTTGGCGCAACCATTTCGATGATTTCCTCGCAATTGAACAACATAGAACCAGGAACATCGGCTACAACGTCGGTGACCGTTGAAAACACAGGAAACGGTGTCGACTCGTTCCGAATTTCGCCATCTGCACTACCAAGTGGATGGACAGTGGAATTGGAAGAAACCCTTGTCACACTCGACTCGAAGCACACGCCGAACCGAAAAGAAACCGTTGATGTCACGGTAACATTGCCTGACGATGCGCTAGCAACAGAGGTTGTGAACATCGACCTTAACGTCGCTCCTACCAGTGGCGGAGAGCCTTATGACGAGGTCACACTTTCCGTATCCGTTGCAGCTGTGCACGACTTTGAGGCCGATTCAGTCGCCCTCACGCAGACGGGCAAAAATGGGAACGAAGTCAAATTCCCCTTTGTTGTTGAGAACACCGGTAACGTTGAGGACAGCTTCCGACTCAGTGTTACTCAACAAACAGCATCACCATCTTGGGCGTACTTCTTTGAGGATGAGGCGGGCAATCGCTTCACGGAAATTTCAGTTGATGCCCAAACCACGAAGCAATTGTACTTCATCGCAACAGTGACCGACAGCGACGAATACTCGACATTCACCGTCCGCATTACCAACAAAGGCGACTCGAATAGCATTGACGACGATGGTGATGGCATCCCAGATAATCAACGCGAATTGCGTTTTACTGCGTTCCTCACAACCAGAGATTACGCCATGGATGTCCGTCTCGAAGAAGGAGGTCTCGATGGCCGCACTGGCGAATTGATCCTTGCTCCTGGCGATGAGGAAACCATCGGAATGTGGATTCGTAACATGGGCAACGGTGACGATACTGCTGTTCTTGAACTGACGGGATTGAACGGTATCGCAACACGTACGGTTTACTCCAAAGGACTACCAATTGCCTCGAACAACGAGATCAGTGTTCCATTTGGTTTCGGAATTTGGGATGAAAACAACAGTGCGTTCGTCTTGGATGCCTCGGGAAGCCCTTACCTTGAGAACACCGAGGATGCCATGCTTTCCGAGATGTTGTTCACCCTCAATCTAAGTCAAGGATACAGCGTACGGCCTTACGAAATGTATCTCGAACTCAAGGTCGAAGTCAATCAAGCCACGCTTACTGGCGAGGGCGGTAACTTGTACATCGTTGTTACGAGTAAATCCAACGCAGCCAACCGAACAGGACAAGCAACGGTGTCGTTGAGCGTTCAGAAAATCTTCGATTTGAACATTATCGAACCTGAAACCACTTCGTTCGATTTGGTTTACCCGGAAAGTTACTCCTTCACCGTACAAATCCGCAACGATGGCAACGTAGAGACTCAAACAGAGATCTTCACATCCGATAACATGCGCGGATGGAAGTTGAAACTCATAGGTCCTTCAGATTGTAATCAGATTACACTCTCAAGCCTTGAATGCTCGCTTAAGAAAGGCGAAATCATGCTAATTACCGTGGAAATAAAACCGCCGTATGGGGCAGAATTGTCGGACACATTTGACTTCACGCTCTCGGCCCAACCTGAGGAAATTGGTGTCATCGGGCGAGTCAACCAACAGTTCGATGTGACTGGTGAGCCAGAACAAGGATTCTTTGGCCTCGCAGACGATACAACCCTGACGATGTTCGCTGGTGGTTTCCTCCTCCTTGTTGGCGTAATTTTCATCCTCAGCCGACGAAATTGAACGTCTGCTGAACCTTAACTTCCGAGTATCAGGCATTGATGGTGGAGGCAATCTTATTCAAAACGACCTCGAGCCACTCTTCAGCATCGTCTTCATAGTCCGTGTCACAATCAAGTCGTTCATAGAATCGTGAAGATCCCTTTTCCTCAAGCAACTGGTCCCATTGAATTCCAGCTTCGCAAAACAGATCGAAGGCAGTGTCACCGAGCGCAAGAACTGCAAAATGAGTTCCGTTCAATTCATTCTCGTCAATTTCTTGCATGGAGTCGTAGAGGTCTTGTGCATTGTCAGGCTGTTCACCATCGCCCCAGGTGCTACAAATGATCAAAATATATTCGTGATTCTTGATCTCATCAACCTGAATTTCATCAAGGCATGCGCATCTTGTCTCAATTCCATTCGAGGATGCGATTCTTTGTGCATCCATCGCTAGGAGTTCAGAATTACCTGTTTCGGTACCAAAGCCGATGAATAAATTCCGAGACATTCAAGCAACTCCTTTGCTTCTTTTTGGACATCGGCTGCAGAATGATTTTTTCTTCTTCTTATATTTCTTGCAGCACTTTGATTTCGATTTAACCTGCTTAACGATGTCCACTTCGATTTTATTTTTCTTGCAGGAATTATTGCATCCAGAGCAATCCTTTTTCTCACTCGTTTCATGCGAAATCGCTATGCCATCGAACAAGAGTTCGAGGGTCATCTTACAGTTCACGCCGCCCATGTGCTTAGTGAGTTTAGGGACACCTAAAATATTTAGGGTGCCCAAAACTAAAATCAAGGGTTCTGTGGGCAGACTGGGAACGCTTATGGAGGGTATTCAAGTCGGTTAAATTAGAGAGCGGATGCTTTCTTGAGGCGATGATAAATGGTCGATACTGGTTCTGTTCCGAGCGCCTATCTTTCAATAGCATTCCTAGCGATTGTTGGCATTCTCATGCCCCTTACAAATTTCATTATGTCATGGGCGCTGCGTCCACGCACAGACCCATCGCGACCACACATCACAAGGTCGTATCTCTTGGAAGGTTACGAGCGAGATCACAGCCTCTACCCTCGCCGTCTTTCTACCTTCGAGTGTGGAAGCGAGCCGATCGGTGACGCAATGATTCAATTCCACTTTCAGTACTATTGGTACGCCATCATCTTCCTCGTCTTCGACGTCGCCTTCATGTTCTTAGTACTCGGAGGCATGGTGACTGCCGAGGAGACAAAACTCGGCGGAGACATCGCCAAAGCAGAAGCAGGACTTGCCATCATTGCAGTCTTCTTCAGCATCATGTCTCTCGGAGTTTGGTACGTATTCCGCAAGCGAGGTCGAATCTACATCTGAGGTGAATCATATGGCAGAATCTGGAGAAAATTATACCGCATTCAACAGTCGCGCATTGGTCGAAGTCGTTGGTGATGTCACCGATGAAGCGCTCAAAGCTACTAAGATAAAGCAACTACTTTCTGTTCTCGCTGGACGATTTTTCAATTGGGGTGGCCGAAAGTCGCTCTTTACACTCCATTTGGGTATCAAGTGTTGTGCTATCGAGATGGCAGCTGCTGCAACACCTCGGTTTGATGGAGACCGATTTGGTGTTTTGTTCCGTTCCTCTCCACGCCAATCCGACGTCCTCCTTGTCAACGGACCGATCAGCAAAAAATTCGCTGACAAGGTTGTTCGTCTATGGGAGCAGATGCCTGAGCCGAAGTACTGCATTGCCATGGGCGAATGCGCTATCTCTGGTGGACCGTATTTCCAGTCGTACAACATCCTCGAGGGTGTTGACACTGTCATTCCAGTCGACGTTTACATTCCAGGATGCCCACCTCGTCCAGAGGCTCTAATCGATGGATTTGGACTTCTCCGTGAGAAAATCATCCGTATCGGCGGTGCACCAAGCACTGGTCGCGATGGGGAAAAGCCAGTCATTGTAGGAGAGGATTGATCATGGGAATGAGTATCTCTGCTGAACAAAATGCAGCGGCAGCATCCGCTTTCTCTGAAGAAGCCGAGAAGCAATTCGGTGGTAGCGGTGTTACTGTATGCATTGAACACCACAGCAATGCAGCAAAATTTGCATTCGTGCGAATGACCTGCCCTCCTCAACACTGGGTCGCGCTTGCCAAGTGGCTCCGCTTTGATGCTGGTGTGAACTACTGTTCGATGATCACTGGCACGCATTATCCAGACAGTTCTGAGCGCAGCTGGGGGGTTGCTTACCATTTCCTGCGACAACCTGTTCGAGACGTTGAGCCATTTACTGCTGATGTTCTCAAGGCAAATGAATTGGAAGGATTATCCATTCCTCTCGAAGTTGAAGTTCTCATCGATTTACCAGAAGGCGATGCGCCTGTTGTCCCGAGCGTTCAATCCATTTGGGTTGGTGCTGATTGGAACGAAAAAGAAACCTGGGATCTTGTTGGGATTCGGTTTGAAGGCCACGAAAACATGCACCGCGTCTTGAATCCACACGATAGTCCTGAAGGATTCCATCCACTGCAAAAACAACACAACATTCGATATCATGATTTCAACGAAATGTACGATGATGCACAAGGATTTGTGCGCAAACCTGCGGATGAGGGCCGCGTAAAGTGAGGTGGATCTATGGCACAAATGTGGATTACTATGGGGCCCCAACATCCGATGACGCACGGACTCTGGACACTTCGCGTCAAGGTCGATGGTGAAACCGTCGTTGATACAGAAGCCGAACTTGGATACATCCATCGAGGTGTTGAGAAGATTGCAGAAGCTCGAGATTTCACACAAGTTACGCCGTACTGTGACCGTCTCTGCTACGTCAGTGCAATGACATGGTCCAATTCCTACATCTACGCTGCTGAAGACCTTCTCGAAGTCGAAGTTCCTGAGCGTGCTGAATACATCCGCCTTATCGCTGCTGAGTTGCAACGACTTGCCTCTCACTTGATGTGGCTTGGTGCCTTTGGTCCAGACATCGGAAACCTGACCTTGATGACCTGGTGCATGCGTGACAGAGAGATGTTCCTTGACCTCCTCCAAGAACTCGGGGGTTCCAGAATGCATTACAACTATCCTCGAATTGGTGGCGTAAAGCGTGACCTTCCTGTTGGATTTGCTGACCGTGCTCGTGCTAAGATTAAATTGTTCGAGAACCGAATCAATGAATATGAAATGATGCTTGATGAGTCGACCATCTGGTTGGTTCGACTCCAAGGTGTCGGTTATGCTCGTGCCGAAGATATGGTCAATTCCGGTGTATCCGGTCCAAACGTTCGTGCTGCTGGTGTGAACTACGATGTTCGATGGGCACACCCTTACTCTGTTTATGATCAAGTCGATTGGGAGCCTGCTGTTGAGAAACCAACATCGGTCAAGGGTGCTGATTGTTACGATCGATACCGAGTTCGAATGGAAGAGATGCGACAATCGTGCAGAATGACACTCGATGCTCTCGATAAGATTCCAGGTGGAGCGAACACGCACTACAACACAGGCGATGAGATGATCATCACTAAGGCTCCAACACGCGCTCCTGAAGGTGCAACTGGATTCAGCAACTATGAGTGCACACGTGGCGCATCCCAGTTCTACATTCAAGGTGGCGGAGACGGTCGTGGAAAGAATCCGTATCGACTCTCTATTCGCTCGCCAATGTTCATCACCATTCCTTATGTTGCAAAGACCATGATTGGCTACAAAGTTGCTGACATCCCTGCCATCATGGGTAGCTTTGACCCCTGTATCGGAGAGACGGACCGTTGAGGTGATTCGATGGATGACAAGTACGACTTGAGAAGCCTCTTTATCGGAGAGGAGAGTTTTGCTTACAAGACCATTACATCACTCCTTGAAGGAACACCACTCGAGGAGAGTTCCTCCGCTATTGCTTTCGGTGTCGGAACCTTTGCTGTCGTGAACATCGTTTTCCTTCTCTTGTTCTTCTCTCAATTCGCGATTCTTTGGATCGAGCGTAAGGCTGTTGCTCGCATGAACGATCGCCGTGGCGCTACAACTGCTCTTCGTTCACTCTGGGTCGGAGAAAATGGTGTAACTGCTGGTGCATGGTGGAACATGCTTCCATTCGGACTCGGCCGTCCAGTCGGTGTCCTCAACAAGTGGCTCAACAATCGTTTTGGAAATCAATCCGAATACGAGACCGTTGACCGTGTTGGCAACCGTTCGTGGATGGGTCTTAGCATTCTTCCAGGTTTCTTCCAAAACGTTGCAGACGGAATGAAGTTCCTTGTCAAGGAACACATGGTTCCACGTCGCGCAGACAAACTCATTTTCGAAGTTTCGCCGTTTCTTATTGTTTCAACCACACTTCTCATTCTTGGAATGATTCCACTTTCAAGCGGAATTTACGCTACGAACCCGGATCTCTCGATTCTCTACATTATCGCCATCTTTGGAATCGCACCAATCGGCGTCTTCTTTGCAGGTTGGTCATCAAACAACAAGTACACGCTCATCGGTGGTATCCGCTCAGCAGCTCAACTTACAGCATACGAGATTCCTCTCTTACTCACACTCCTTTCGGTTGCTATGCTAACCGGTACCTTCAACATCATCGACAGCGTTCATTTCCAGCACACTGCAGGTGCATGGAACCTCTTCCTGATGCCATTGGGTGCGGCACTCTTCCTCATCACCATGATTGCTGAAGTTGAGCGTGTACCGTTCGACATGCCAGAGGCTGAAGCCGAACTGGTCGAGGGATGGTGGACAGAATACGGCGGTATGCGTTTCGGAATGTTGTTCATGGCTGAATACATTCGAACCTATGCAGCATGTTTCTTGTTCACACATTTCTTCCTCGGCGGATGGCACCTTCCATTCCAAGGCCTCATTGGCAGCATCCCCTACCTCGGTCCTGCTTACCTTTTGATTCCAGGTGCTCTCGTTGTTCTCATCAAGGCGTGGCTCGTGTTCCTCATCGTCTTCGTGTGGGCTCGATTCTCTCTTGCCAGAATTCGAACCGATCAAATCCTTGAGTTCGGATGGCGTATGCTTCTTCCACTCGCAGTTCTGCAAGTCGTTCTCGCAGCGGTCTACCGACTCTACCTCTTCGATGTTGATGGCATGGCCGACACTGTTTACGGAGGAACAGCATGGGATGCACTCGGTGTTCCATTCCTCGTACCTGCATTGACCACAATCCTGTGGCTTGCCCTCTTCTTCCTCTTGCTCAATGATACGGGCAAGAACGAGCGCACTGCACGTATGTACCACGTGCAAACTGTGCAACCCGCAGGTACACACTTACCTGGTCAGGAATGAGGTGAAGAAACATGCCAACACACCCTCAAGCAAAACCGAACTTCCGAAATCTGTTTTGGTATCCGTTCAAGATCACCTTGATTACAGCCCTGCGAACATTCCCATTCTTGGGCCGTATGTTCCCAAAGAGACTGGGAATGGGATACCACAACACCTCTCACCCAGAGTTCCTTGATGATGCGAGCGAACACCGAGCGAAGAGTCGCGCCAAGTACAATGACATCTCGAAGCAAGAATTCGCTCCGGATCGTGTGACATCGGATTTGTTTCCAAGTCTTTGGAAGCCACAAACCGTCCAGTATCCATACGAACGTCTCGAAGACATGGAACCATGGCTCTTCGTTCCTGGAAACTACAACGGACGAATCGGTGTCATTTGGGAAACCTGTACAGCATGTAAGATGTGTGTCAACATCTGTCCAAACGATTGTCTGCACATGACGACTGAACTTCGTGTTGACGTTCTTGACAATGCTGAAGGTGAATACGAAGGCTATGGTGCTGAACTCGAGGTCGGTGGCTATGCGGCTAAGTTCCGTGAAGAAGTCACGGAAGAACTCGAATCTTTCGATTTGATTACAGCCCACAGCGCTCCTCCATCAGAGTGGCGCTTCGCCCAAGTTTTGGATCTCTCGGGAAGTACTGCAACCGTTCGCTGGAACGATTCCGGTCAAGAAGAAGTCCTTGCTCAATCCGAACTTCGAACAGCAGACGACCAAATCGTTTCTGGTCGAATCGACATTGGACGCTGTATGTTCTGTGGGCTCTGCATGGAAGCCTGCGGTTTCACATCCTTCTTCATGACCAACGAATACGATGGTATGTCTGGTTTCACTCGACAAGACCTTTGGTTCGATGCAAGCAGAACTCGTGTTCTGCCGTCTGTGCATCAAGAAGCCGTCGATGGTGAACTTGCAAAGCGTGCAACAAAGGAGCGCGACAAGCGAGCCAAGAAGGCTGCCAAGGCTGCAAAACCCGAAGTAGAAGTCGCAAAACCCGCTCCAGTCGTTGAAGAAAAGGTCGAAGTCAACGCTGAGCCAGTAGATGACAAACCTTTGGCCAAAGAAGAGAAGAAAGAGGCTGAACTTCAACGTATCAAGGAACGTTCAAAGAACATTGATTTCGATGTCCTAGGAACGGCGACCGCCGAAGAGAAAGACGACCTAAAAACCATCAAAGGGGTGGGTCCGTTCATTGAGGAGAAACTCAACGCTCTTGGAATCTACACGTTTTCACAAATCAGCAAAATGACAAGTGAGTTGGAAGATCAAGTCAACGAAGCCATCGAGTTTTTCCCAGGTCGAGTAAAGCGAGACGAATGGGCCAACCAAGCCAAGGATTTGCTCGATAAGGGGGATGCCTGAAATGGACGTCGCTTCGGCCACTGAAACCATCATTTTCTTTGTTTTTGCAACGATTACCATTCTCGGTGCATTGGGACTCATCTATGCACAACGAGTTGCGCACTCGATGCTCTCACTGATTTTCTGTTTCATGGCCGTTTCAGGAATCTTCATCCTCATGGGTGCTGAATTCCTTGCAGCGATTCAAATTCTGGTCTACTTAGCCAGCGTAGGGTTGGTGGTGTTGTTCGGTATCATGCTGACTCGCCGCCAAATTCAGGAGGAGGATTTTGAATGAGATTGATGTCCACATTGACCCGTATTGGCCTGATATTCCTTGCTGGAGCGATGATCACCGTGCTTGGAACGGCAGAGATTTGGGATGAAGAGGCAAAGGAAGTCACAACCATTGACCTTGCCAACACAATGCTTGACGTTTGGGCCCTACCATTGCTCATTCTTGGCGTCCTTATGGCTATGGCTATGATCGGTGCCGCTTACCTCGTCCGTGATGAACGCCGTGAAAATCTCGAGTGGGAACAGCGAGGTGAAGACGCATGATTGACCCAGCATGGGTGAGCGTTCTTTCCGCTATTCTGTTCACCATCGGTCTTTGGGGTGCGTTCACTCGAAAGAACGCCATCGTTGTCCTGATGTGCCTCGAATTGATTCTCAACGCTGCAAACCTACAGTTTGTTGCTGCAGCCATCCAACACGGAGATGCATCAGGTTGGGTCTACGCTATCTTTGCCATTGCAATAGCAGCTTCAGAGGTTGCCATCGGCCTGGCCATTTTCCTTGCCATGTACGGCCAACACGAAACGATTTCACTCGACGATGTGAATCTCTTGAAACACTGAGGTGATAGAATGGGTGGTACATCAGAAACAATCAGTTCAACATTCATTGAGTATGCAATTTTCATCGTCCTCCTACCGATGCTTGCATTCCCAATCATTCTCTTCCTTGGACACATCTTCAATGGAAACCAAACATGGGTCAAATCGGCAAAGGAAGGAGGACTAATCGCTCTTCCAATCATGGTTGCGAGTTTCGTGCTCTCCATGCTTCTCATTTCCGAATTCATTGGAAAGGGAACGGGAGGACATTACATCGGTGACTGGCTCTCCTTCGGATGGATGAGTGCTGATGGCTTGAAAATCGAAGGGAAGGCGTTCGGTGTCGGTATTTACATCGATCACATCACGGTGATGCTCCTTTTCGTTGCCTCTTTCCTTTGTATGCTCATCAACATTTTTAGCATTGGTTACATGAACACCGATCCGGTCAATGACAACAAAAACCACCGCTTCTACGCTGAATTCGTTTTGTTCTGTTCAGGAATGCTTGGTATGGTTCTCGCCGATTCATTCCTATGGCTGTTCATCTTCTGGGAATTGATGGGCCTTTGTTCGTACCTTCTCATTGGATTCTACTACGAAAAGCCAAGTGCAGCCTATGCTGCAAAGAAGGCGTTTTTGACCACACGTGTTGGCGATGTCTTCCTCGTCATCGGTTTAGTCATACTGTGGAACCTCTTTGGTTCGCTGGATTATGCAGATGTCTTCAACGAGGATTTGATTGCCAATGCCGATCCAGGACAACTCCAACTCGCTCTCGGAATGATGTTCATTGGAGCTGTTGGTAAGTCTGCCCAATTCCCACTTCACGTATGGTTGCCAGATGCAATGGAAGGTCCTACCCCTGTTTCTGCGCTCATTCACGCAGCGACCATGGTGAACGCAGGTCTCTACCTTGTTGCACGTATGTTCCCATTCTTCGGTGCAGAAGCCATGCATGGCGAACTGGTCGACCTTGCGTTCATCATAGCGGTCATCGGTGGAATCACCGCTGTTATGGCTGCAGCCATTGCCTTTGTTCAAGATGATTTGAAGAAGGTTCTTGCGTATTCCACCATGAGTCAACTTGCGTACATCTTCACCGGTCTTGGCGCAGCCCTATGGCTCGCTAATACGCTTGACTGGCATCATGACAGCGGAGATCACGACATCGTTGTCGTTGCCTTCGGTGCAGCACTCTTCCACCTCTTTAATCACGCGATGGCGAAGGGAATGCTGTTTATGGCAAGCGGTTCAGTTATTCACGAAATGCATCATGCCCACCATGATTTGCATCATCATGACGATCATGACGACCACGGTGACGATCATCACGATGACCATCATGACGATCATTTCGATGCCCAATCCATGGAGAACATGGGTGGGCTGGCTTCGAAGATGCCAATCACTGCAACAGCGATGTTGGTCGGTTCAGCCTCCATCATGGGATTGCCGCTCATTGGCGGATTCTGGTCAAAGGAAGGCATCATCGCCAACACATGGCGCGTTGCACTCGACGACCCTCGCTTCTTCCTACCAGCTGCTTGTGTTCTTCTTGGAGCAGCCATGACCGGTTTCTACATGTCACGAATGTGGTTCAAGACGTTTGCAGGTAAGCCAAAGACAGAGGTTGCAGCAAAGGTTCACGAACACACACC
>CATISI010000073.1 GCA_949538025.1 Candidatus Poseidoniaceae archaeon | reverse complement strand
TTTGTCTTGAAATGCGGAAAATCAACGCCCCACCGTGTGCCGTTACGCACAACGTCGTAACCGAACCGTATGCATTAAGTGACCGATTCAAGCACATAATCCACGTCGTTGGACCAGACTGTCGGCGACCCAACCAAGACGAAAATCGACGTGACCTCTTACCAGAAACGTATCGCAACCTCTTTGCAACGCTCAAGGAGCTTGGTGTCATGGAAAACGTGATCACCCCCCCACTCAGTATGGGTGTTTTCGCTTATCCTCACCGTGAAGGAGCACGACTCACACTGGAGACTTTGCTCGGTATCCTCGATGGCGAAGAAGACCCTTGTGTCAAGACCTTCACCATCGTCGTCAAAGAAAAGAACTTCATTTCCAATATGCGTACTGTGTATCGAGAAATCAACGATTTGTTGCCGGGTATCGACACCACAAACGACTGAGGCCTGCACATGAGCGACCTCCCTCACATGGTGAGCGTCGCCGTTCAATCCTCGTCGTCGTTCGATGCCGTTCTGATGGTTTCCAACGATAGCCGTAAAGTGCGTTCAATCGCAGAAATTATTCCATCGAACCTTCCACTACGAGTGATGACGAGTTTGAGTCGGGTCCGAGATGCATTGGTGGACGTCAACATCGAGGCGCAGGTGCTTGAGGAGGGATTATCTTCCAAAGGACTGTCCATTCTCAATGAGCTCTACGACCTTGTTCTGCAAGGGATGGGTGAACGTTGGATTGCCAAGGGAGGACGCTTGCTCATCGTCCTTGCTGAACCAATCGATGGCGTCATCATAGTCGATACGAAGATGCTCGGTGCTGAACGTCTGACGGCCATTGCTGAAGAACAAAACATCGAATTAGATGTCTTAATTCGAATGATTGAGCTCTCACGTGCAATTGGTACACGTGGACGCGAGGGCACAGCCATTGGCGCTTTATTCGCCATCGGCAACATCCAAAAAATGCGTGGCCATTCAACGGCTATGGTCTTGAACCCGTTCAAAGGGCACAGCGAAGCAAAACGGGATGTCCGAAACAAGGAGAATCATGAAACTCTTGCAGAATTCGCATGGTTGGATGGAGCGATTCTATTCAATCGTGAAGGGATTGCAAGCGATGCAGGACGCTACATTCAGGTCCCTTCTGGTTTAACACCAAAATCTGGAGAAGGTGGCCGACACCTTGCTGCTCGGGCTATTTCACAATTGACAGAGGGTGTGGCAGTCGCCGTCTCCTCCACAGGTAGTATCGTCTTGTATGCCAATGGACGAGAACGCTATCGTGTACGCATCAAGTGATTTGGTCGATTGCTTCCTCTAGGGTCAATTCCCCTAAAGCAACTTTTCGAGCGAGTTCGGATGAAATGGTGACACGTCCTTGACTTTTGATCCGGCTTCGACGTTGGAGTTCCTTTACCTCACCTTCCGTTGGTTGCAGTTCAACCATTTCCCATATTCGCTCACCTGCCAACGTCGCAATACGGATAGCAGAAACACTGTGTTGGTTTCGATTGAGCCCTCGAGAGGTTTTTCGTTCATCGACCATCTCGACAACATATCCTTGTCGGAGCATAGCATTGAGAAGTCGGTTACGATGGGAGGGAGACCCTTTGCCCATCCGAATCAAATGATGTTGAAATTCATGATGTTCAATCAAGGAATCAACCGTTTTGATGCATTCTTCGAGAGATTCTGTTTGTTTTGTATCGATAAGGACGCCATCGGTAAACCAAGCGATACCTGGGCGTGGTCCAGTATCGATGCCAATGGTAAACCTGTGTGTTTTGAATGATCCTTTCAAAGCAAAGATAACAGCCTCTACCGCAAGACCCATCGATTCAAGGTCGGCAGCAATCGGTCGACCCTCAAATGATTTCCTTGCAATCTCATCCACAGTTCCAATCCAAATCGCATCCTTCGAAGGCAAGGGTTGCTTCAGAGAAACTTGTTCAACATCGATGTTTCGTGAACGAAGCATGTGCATAGTGCGATAGGCAAGTTGGAAATCATCGGTTCGAACCAAGATTTTTTGCACGAACTTAGCCATGCTCTATTGCCCTATAATCCTCCGTCTCGATTCAAGTTGAATGAACGATGATGGTTTGTCGCAAAATCACCGAAGTCAATAAAGGCGGCTGACAACAATCACGACACATGACAAGCCAGTATGAGCGAGAACTGCGCCACGTTCTCGCTGGTATTCCTGCAGGTGTTGAAGCCGTCATACGCTCGTGTTCGGTTGAAGAAAAAGAGAAAATGCGACTTGTCCTCAAACGTCCGTTTCTTGTGGTTCGTGCAGCAGGTTCAGGAATCGAAGGCAGTGGTGATCTGCTCGCTTTGCGAGGCGACATTTCCTTCCCCATTGAGGTCAAAACCACCAAGGGAAAGAAAATCTATCTCAGTGGCCGAACGCTCGACCAGTACAACGCTCTTGCATACGAAGGAGAGCGCTGTGGACTCATGCCTCTGTATGCTCATCGATTGAAGGGAACTCGAGGTGATTCATGGCGAATTTTCCGTGTTGAGACATCAACACTCGAAGGACGCCTGCGTGTTCTGGCCCGTCGCATTCCTGCATTACCCCGAACTCGGAAAGGACGGGCATTCATTGATTGGGACCAAGGCATGCCACTCAACGAATTCATCCACATCGTTTGCCAACATAACGAAAACTCGCCAACACTGGATTACATTCAGAAGCGTAGTGTCATTGAAAAGAACGATACCAAAGATGCTCCAATCAAAGCATCCATCCTTGATGAACTTCAGCGTCGAAGGACCATCTTGCGTTGATTAGAAGTAAGGAATAATCAAGATGAACAAGAGAATAAAGAGCAGCCCGAGCGAAGAGAGGTTGCTTGCTTTTCTTGAGATTTGATCCACCCAGAGCGGATGAAAATTCCAAAGTTTGAGTTTCCGTCCAAAAGCTCGAACTCGTGAAAGTCCTGCATGAACCATGTCCTTGAACATGTGACCTCCGTCGAATGGAACCATCGGAATCAAGTTGGTAAAGCCGAGCAGAACGTTGACCCACATCATCCAAAACATCAGATTAACGAGGACCAACAACCCTTCTTTCCCGAGGAAATTACCTAGGAACGTATCATCCGCTTGCAGCATTGCTTCCTCGTTTGGATGCATCGCTACTCCTTGGAATTCAAACGGAATGATCATGATGGTTACAACGTGCAGAGGAGCGATGATAGCCCTTTGTAGGGCAGTGTATTCCACATTTGGAGACAATGGTCCTGCGAGGCGATCGATGCCTGCTGTATTCGATGAAAGTCCCTCAACACCCAAGAAAGGGTCGCCTTGTTCAATGGAAAACGATTCCAATTGTTCTTCCGAGAAACCTTGATTCTGGTAGTACGTGTACTTATCTGAAAACGTTGCATTGACCGTTTCCCTTGTACCATCTTGGTGGAGGACACCGATGAGCACAGAATCGCCTGCATTGTATTGTTCAACAATGTCGCGGAATCCATCGAGACCAACAACGTCCTCGCCTTGAATCGTTTCGATCGTATCCCAAGGCATCATACCTGCATCATCCGCTCCTTCTCCTTTGACGATGCCTGTGACGTGGATGGATTGGTCGTCGGATGCGAACTGCGCAGCAATTCCCCCGAGCAACAGCAACAAAACGAAAGCAGCAAACAGGTTTGTTGCAGGTCCAGCAGCAAACATACGCTGTCGTTCTCGACGAGGGGCTTTGAACAACTCCTCGCCTTCGGGCTCTGCAAAAGCACCGAGTGGTAGTGGACCGAGTTGCAAAAGACCAAACGAACGTATTCGCATACCGTGTCCTCGAGCGAGTAGACCGTGACCGAATTCGTGAATCACCAAAGCAACGATGAATCCAATCAAGCCCCACCACAGAGGAATAACCGGATTGATCCCAGGAATGGCAACCAATTCGCTTGCAGTCGGCGGAGGCACATCTGGAGGTGAAAGAATCGCTCCGACAAATGCAAGCAAGACAACAAGAGCGACCATGAACATGGCAAAGGTGCAAACCCAGAGCGAAATCTCACCATAGATTCGCCAGAACTTGCGCGGTTTTGCGACCTTTTCGAGTAAGTCCAGTCCTTTCTTTGTTCGAACCATCAAGACGAATCCAAAGACTCGTGTGGCGTTCCATCGGTCAAGAACACCGTCTCGTTCCCAACGCTTGAGCAACAGATACCACCCAAAGATGAGGAGAGGGATGATGCGCCAATCGAAGTCGACTGCGCCCCATGATGCTGCCATGACTCTGTGATTGCTCGCTTCCATATCAATCAATGCACCGGCTCAAGGATGTGAAGGTTCATCAATGGGGAGTTGAAGGTTGAATCATGTTGCATCGAGCCGCCATCGAATCATGGACGAACGATAAGTGGGGTCAACCATCGGTTCAGATTGCTGAATGGTTGATCGAAGACAACATTGTCCAAGCCTTCATTCGTCTTCAGCGGGGTGCATTGATCATCGATGCAAGCATCGATGAAACGGGGCATTTGCGATGCAAAAATCACCTCCATATCCCGTTCGACCAATGGAATCCAGGTTCAATCCAAGCCAACCGAACACGTGATTCCCGCGTGCGCTTCCGTCACAGGCATGCTGAGATAGTTCTCTCCGCCCGATTTCGCGCTCCTGAATGGGGCCAAGCCTTGCTCGAAGAGTGGTTGATGGCGCAACGTGGTGAGGAAACTCGACCAAAAAGCTCGGAGCAGCGTTTGGCCACCATTCGACGATCAAAAGCGAGCATTGAACGCTACCTCGAGCAGTCGAATCTCGATTATGCCTCGGAATTACTCGCCACAACCAAGAGCAGCCTCGACAATGCAGCATTCGAATTGGGCCGAAACCGAGCCATCGCTGAAAGTGAAGAGTGATTATTCCTCTTCATCAACGCCAAGAGCGATAAGGAATGCCATTTCTTGTTGAGCTTGGATATGATCAGGCGATGTCGAGAAGATGCGACGAATCAATGGATCAGCAATCATCGGGAAGACAAGAATGCCGCCAATGCATGCAAAAAGGTACATCAGCGATGAGCCTGGGACGTATTCCAATCCAGGACCTGTGCCACTCACCATGAGCTTCACCGCCCCAAGCCAGGGAATCTCTCCACCAGCACGACCAACAAGCCAGCTCTCCTTGATAGGTCCCAATACGGAACCATCGAGTGTACGAAGACCTGATGATCCATTTACCGCATCTGCACCTTGGTCGACGGAGCACTTGTTGGCATCTCCAAGCGTGAGAAGGCCGGAATGCTTTGGCACCCAATCATGGACGACCAAATGGGCTTCCACCCCAGCGTGTACGTAGCGTTCACAGTCGTAGAAACCAGCATCGATTCCATCGAACGTGATGTTGATGCTTGTTTGATTCGCGACGTTGGTACCTGGTACATCCCACGTGAGCACACAAGCACCATTGCTTCCTTGGATACTCCATTCAGCATCATAGACACCTCCAGTAGGGCACGGATTTGCTGTCGATGTGGCAGCATATGCTTCGTTCGGTACAACACGAAGAATCGCACGGTGAATAATCGGTGTTGAGGTTTCGCCATTTTTCTTGTAAATGACGACATCACCTTCCATACCATGAGCCGCATGCCCGTAATATGGATGCGATGGATCGGTCGCTTCTGCAAACGTTACAATGTTCTCAAACGATGACTTGTGAACCAAGACGAGGTCCCCAGCATCGATGCTTCCTACCTCGCCATCTGCATTGTGAACCATGCTTGAGGACTCGACAACGACCAACGGGGGCATGGATCCTGTGTGCGCATACAACGCAGCAATGAGAACAACAATCATGCCTCCGGCGAGCAAAATCTCTCGAAAAAGGAGTTTTGTCGAGTCAGAGGGTTGCAAAGAATCGCCACCACATCATCGTCGCAAGCCACGTTCTTGGAGAAACGAATTCCAACGCTCCTCGTAACCGGCACCAAGCGCTGCAGCAGAACGATCGCCTTCGGAGCGTCGTCGTTTCAGTTCTGCCGTACTTCGAATCTCGTAAAGCTCATCCAAGGTGCTGACGTGTCCTTTGAACACCAAAAATTCGGGTGTAACAAAGATTAATCCCGTTGCAGCAGCGACGAGTACCCCAATTGCGGCTCCAGTGTATTCTCCCCACGTTGCCGATTCTTGAAGGAACAACAGCTGAGAGAGACCTGCGAGAAACAAGATCAAAAACGCTCCAAAAAGCGTTGTGAGAATTGAATATTGACGTCCATGCTGAGCCGCCCACCATCGAGAAAATACACCTGCCATGTTCGCCCCTCAATGTGGTCTATGAACGCCGTTCTTCAAGACGGTTACGGAAAACTGTGCTGTGACCACGAGCCGATGCGTTGATATGCTTAGGTGAGATAGTCTGCGGTAGTGGGTGTGTACACTATGCGAAAAGCCGTATTCCTCGTTCTTATCTTTTTCATTTCAGTGATGGCGCCACTTGCCTCGTCCGCCACGACTGAAACACAATTCAAAGGTGGTGCGACCTCTTACACACACACCTTCAACGGCCAAGGGAATGGGTCTGCTGGTGTCATCACGTTCCCATTCGGAGCAGAGGTGACCTCAGCCCAATTCAACTTCCTTGGAGAGGCAAGTACCACGACTTGGAGCAACTTCACCAACGACAACGACTTCGGTGGCGTCGGTACTGGTCAATGGTCGAGCAAGCAAACAGGTTCGTTCCAGTACGGTTCGCGCACCAATTTGGAAACAGCGAACAATGAAATCTCTCTTCGAGGAAACCCAACCAACAACGTAGCGAATTTCCGTAACAGCAACGATCTCTCTGCAGCGAATTCAGCCACCATCAATGCAACCGGTCAATTCGTCGCACTCGGTGACCAAGGGTACACTAGTGTGACGAAGCAATTCAACGATCTTTCTGTCTCATCCAGTGCCAGCTGGAATTACCGGGGTATTGTCGTACCAGTCTCCGAACATGAAATTCATGCAACTCGTTACTCGAGTACGTCGATGTACTCAGCGCCAAGCATCCAACGAATCAATGCTACAACCGGCGCATTGCTCGGATCAGCAAGCATCAGCACTTCCGGTTGTACCTCCACTGTATCGAGCTATTGGTACGATGCAGCCGTTGATCCAAACGGAAACATCTGGACTGTCTCCTACTCGTACTATTACCTAACCAAGTGGACGCTCAATGCAGCAAAGACACAGTGGCAATGTTCTACCTACTACAATTATGGTTACCCCAACTACCTCACTGGCGTTGACTTCGACGATGATACTGGTAAGATGTTCGTCAGCTACTATGACTCTTCAACGTACCCAACGTACAACCGCTACTTGATGGAAGTTGACCCAAACAACCCCCTGTCCATCAACTCGACATGGTCCCTCGGTTCTGCTGCAGATTACAACTACAAGACAACAGCAACAGCAGGGAATCAGAACTCAGGTCTTGTTGTCGACCTACCAAGAATCATCGTCAATGAGTACAACATTCAAGGCTCACGTCATCATCATTTCACGATGAATGGATTCACTCTTTCAAAGATGGGTGTGCAAGAAATGCCAAACGGTGGTCATTATGGAATCACACAGATTGATGACGAAGGCAAGATTTACTTCTCCTGCTACCACACATCCTATTGCAATACTGTGGCTCGGAAAATCCACATGTGGGGCGACGGTGGCGTCACTGACAGTCGTACACCGACATCAACCTCAACCACGGTCTATGGCCGAACCACGACCGCTACACGAGCCGTTGATCAAATCAAGCTCGAAAGTGCGATTGGATACATGCCGACTGGAACGTCGATTGATGTCGATGTCTCCAACGATGATGGTGTAACATGGCAGTCGATTCGAGTTGGTTCAACCAAAACGTTTGCAAATAGTGGTAACAAAATCACGTGGCGAGCAACGCTCAATGGAACCTCTAGCGCTACCCCAATTCTTGATCAAGTCACCATTCAATACACCACGAATTACTACAGCAGCGGAAATTTCTACGTGCGTTCGAATTACAACAATCCATTCCCGTCGTACGTTGCTGCGACCGTTCATTACAATGCAACGATTCCAGCAAGCACCTCCCTTAACGTACAACTCGGAGGAAGTACCTCAAGCCTCTGTAGCAGCGGTTTGACCTCCTTCGGACAATCAGGATTGACCAAGGCGTTCACAACACCAATTTACGGATACTTGTGCCTGCGAGTCTCGTTCTCAACCAGCAACTCTGCCTTCACACCTGTATTGGAAGACATTCAAGTTGCATTGCACAGCAACGCTCCAGAAAACCCAGGGTTTGAGATTCACCGCCCTTACATAGACGAATCCCAATGGGATATTCCTGAAGGATTTAACCCACCCTCTGCCCCCACACAGGCCTGGAAAGAAAACGGCCCATTGGTTGGAACGAAGACTATCAATGATAACGGCCAATTAAACACCATAATCAAGGGATTCAACGACAGAATTCCAAAATCCGGCCGTGGATACGTAGAAATCCCGATCGATTTGGTTTCCGATAGCAGCGGAATCCTTACGCTTACTTCGTTTAGCGTGACGTACACCATTCAGACCGTCAACCTTGAAATCGATATTCCAGAAGGCGAAATATTACATGAGCGTACAGAGCCCTATGAAGTCATTACCCGTCATATTGTTGGTGAGAGTGCGACGAAGATTCGTGAAGCGACTTTGACGCTCATGACCACATCCTCCGCATCGAATCCAACCATGTTCTGGCAAGATGGTGACATCTTCCCGTCACCAAACGATCCTGATGGATACGTAGTCATGGACGGAAACTCCTATTCAATCCTCAACAACAGCATCCTCGAAATCCACTGGATATTCCGAATCACTAGCGATTTCCCAGACCAAAACAATGTTCGATTCAAGACTGGGTGCCTCGATGACAGTGGCTCGGCTGGTTTCTCTCCGCTCGACCTTATCAGCGAAGAAAGTCTACGTGTCAATCGAACCTTTGGCCTTGGATGGATGAAGGTACGTGACAACGAGGGTGCCCTCGTTCGAGATGATGTGCCCAACAATGCCTGGGTTGCGGCTGGTGAAACACTCCACTTCCAGGGGGCTATGTGGTTCATGGATTCCGATGACGCACCGCTTGACAGCGCCTTTGACGTCCGAGTTTCACGCAATGGATGGGTTGAGTCAACAGCAAGGGATACCACCAACATCAATGGTTCGTTCTTCATCAGTGTCGTCACACCGAACATCGATGTGCCAGATGGCTTGAATTACGAAGTTCAAACCTACAACGAACGCAATCCAACTCACGTTATGGCACCAAACTCCGATTGGAGTCGAACCTTCCGTGTCGATGCTACTCCACCTGAACGTCGTGCAGTCTTCCCAGCCGATGGTTCGTACGAGGCTGGCGTGAACCAGCAAGATGTTCGAATTCTCATTCACGATGAAGTAGGCGTTCCGATGGATTTGACACTCATGTATTGGGTTGAAGCCGATCATGACCTCAACCGCAACGGTATCGCTGATGACCATGAGTACGCAAGCAAGCGTGTCACCAACATGAGCGAGAGTAAGACCAAGTGGTTCATGACGACCATCGACCACTCACGAAATCCAAACATGGGACGTGTGTCCTATTACTGG
>CATISI010000072.1 GCA_949538025.1 Candidatus Poseidoniaceae archaeon | reverse complement strand
CTCCTCCGATGACCTTGCCCAGTGCGGTAATGTCAGGCGTTACACCACAGATGTCAGAATAACTCCCGTTCTTGAATCGAAATCCACTTATCACTTCATCAAAAATAAGTAAAGAATCACTTTCATCGCACAACTGTCGTAGACGAGAGAGATACTCATTTCTCTGAATCAAAAGTCCGTTATTTGCAGGTAGTGGCTCAATCACGACAGCAGCGATTTCTTGGCCGTGTTCACGAAAGAGAAATTCTACTGCCTCAATATCATCCAATGGGCATATGAGCGTCGTCGCAACGGTATCGTTTGGAATACCTGGGCTGCTGGCGATTCCAAAGGTGGCTAGACCGCTACCTGATGAGACCATGAGTGAGTCGACATGACCATGATAACATCCTTCAAATTTCACCAACAAATCTCGTCCAGTGTAGCCACGGGCCAGCCGTACAGCGCTCATCACTGCTTCAGTACCTGAGGACACAAATCGGACTTTATCCATGTGATGAAATCGTTTTTTGACTTTCTTCGCTAGCTCGATCTCACCTAGGTGCGGTGCTCCGAATGAGGTTCCATTGAGCATCTTTTCGTGAACAGCCTCGATGATTTTCGGATGCGAATGTCCGTGAATGAGCGGACCCCATGATTGAACAAAATCAACCAAGACATTCCCGTCGATATCAGTAACGTGGGCGCCAGAGGCTTTTTCGAAGTAGATTGGGTTTCCATGGACCGATTTGAATGCCCGTACGGGTGAGTTCACGCCACCTACTAAATGTTCAACTGCGATACTGTGCATCGTATCGGATTTTGTTCGATCCATGTCCTCAACTCACTGCAACCAGGCATTGTGCGCAATTTCACGCGCGTGGTAGGTCACCACGACGTCAGCACCTGCTCTCTTGAATGATGTCATTATTTCACAGACCAGTTTCTTTCGAGAATCAAGGTTTTTTGCACTGTTCATGACCATGGCGTATTCCCCACTCACGTTGTAAACTGCTACTGGCCTATGAACGGTGTCTGCTACTCGACGTAACACATCGAGGTAGGGCAATCCTGGTTTGACCATGATGATGTCTGCACCTTCGCTCTCGTCAAGTTGAGCTTCGAGAACTGCTTCACCGTATCCTGAGTTGATATTCATTTGATGCGTTGAACGATCACCAAATTCTGGGCTTGAGTCTGCAGCGTGACGAAACGGTCCATAGAAGGAGGATGCGTATTTTACCGAGTAGGATAACACCCCGGTACTGGTATGATTTGCAGTTTCGAGGGCGAGTCGAATCGCTGAGACCCGGCCATCCATCATATCGGAGGCACAGACATAATCAGCACCAGCTTGTGCATGTGAGACTGCAATCTCACACAATCGATCAACGGATGCATCGTTGACAATGTGGCCATGTTCAACCAAACCACAGTGACCATGATTCGTCGCAGTGCACAAGCAAACATCGGTCATAATGACGATTGTATCTCCAAATTCAGATCTGATTTGTTTGATAGCTTCGTGCAAATGCGATGTTGAATCAGATGCTTTTGTGGCGTGTTCATCCTTGTGAGATTGTTCGACGACACCGAATAACATGATGGCAGTGAGGCCATGTTCCACATCTTTTCGAACAGTTTCAATGAGGACATCGACCGATTGGTGGTGAATACCTTCCATCCCGTTCACGGGGTTGTCAACATTTGAACCCTGAACAACAAAATGGGGTTGGACCAGTGACTTCAGCGAGAAGTCGCCAAACAGAAGTTCTCTACGAGCTTCTGTCCATCGATTGATTCTTGGTCGTGCCTTCATGTTATCCTCTCCTGTTTTGATTCCACCATTGTGTCAGATACTCGGTCGTGGGTCCCTCAAGGACAGAAACATTGCAATTTTTGAAGTGCTCCAGTGAGAGGATTGTGTTCTTCGTGTTGCTCCCCATACAAATAACCTCATTTGGAGTCCCAAGACCATTTTCGGCCCATGATATGGCTGAAGAGGACGAGGAAATCAGCAGAACGTCATCGGGAGATACCGAGGTTGGTTCAACCTTCTTTGCTTGGTTTTCGTAACCAATCCAATCCAGAACATCATAGCCTGCATCCCTTAGCTGCGCCGAAAATGTTTCTGGCGCAACACTGGAGCGAGGTAGGAGCAATCTTGTGTTTGTACCGATATTGGAAGAAATGTAGTCAAAGAATTCTTTTGAGTTTCGAGCCTTTGCACAAATTGCAACGGTAACGCCTCGTTGGAAACATGCTCTCGCAGTTCCTTCTCCAATTGCAACCCATTTGATTCGAGCGATGTCAGGGTTTGATTTTGCAGCGAGAATGGCACATCGAGCTGAAAATGGTGATGTAAGGACAAGATACGGCCATTGACGTTTCGATGTGTACTGCCCTAGGAAATCACGAGGCCAGGAATCAAGATTTGGCTTGAGGTCGATGACCGAAAGATTGGTCATACCAATACCTTCGTTCGCTAAGACAGTTGAGATTCGATCTGAATTGAGCGTAGAAATGAATTTTGGTCCATTGACCATCTCTTTCTCAGGAGGTGTTTCATCGTGCGGCAACTGAAGTTCAAAGTCCTCGAACGTACCGTTGTATGAAAAAATGGAATATTCACGCCCTGCACAAAATGTGCTTCTCCAGTTTTTGGGAGCGATTCGAACCATGAGATGTTCACCTCGCGCTTCGATGCCTGCTGGATAGAGGCATCCTCCTCCAGACATGTCGAGTATGCTGCGCTCACGAATGACGTCTGCTTCTGTCTGAGGATGGTTGAGGATACTTCTCAATTCGCTCAACTCCTGGAATCGCTCCGTCTTGCAATGTACACAGACCGTTCCTTGACCAGGTGCAGTGGGCCAATCTTCTGAACAAATTCGATATGCAGTGAGGTCTTCATTCTGCTTATCGAGCACACCAGTTGTTCGCAGCCTACGAATTCCAGTTTCGGCTAAAATCAATGCATCAACTCTTCCTTCAACGAGTCGTTCAATTCTTGTCTCAACATGTCCGCGTACAGAGAGTGGAATAAGATCTGGGCGCCGACTTAAAAGGAGAGATTGTCGGCGACCCGAAACTGTTCCAAACGTGGACCCATGCTTAATCCGATTGAGTAGGCTTGAAAGGGATGTGCTGGCTTCGTCGTCGAGAACATCATACAGGGATGGATCGCCGTTTTGTCGTTTGAACAGGATGAGGTCGTTCGTCACACCGCGCTCCATGTAAGCTAAGTTGGCAACGGAATCATCCATTTCGGTGGGGACATCCTTACTGGAATGTACGGCGATATCGACAAGCCCCTCGTTCATTTTTTGGTCGATTAAATGGATGAATTGGCCAATAGCTGATGACAAATTCCCTCCCAGACTTCGGTCACCCATGGACTTGAACTGAACGATTTCTGTCTCTATGCCAGCATCATGAAGCGCAGAAGCAACGGCCCTTGCTTGCCACATTGCAAGATTGGATGAGCGAGTTCCAATTCGAATCGGCATGAGTCCTCCAGATTCAAGCAACCGTTACCAGAGTGCGAATGGATGTTTCGACATCACGTGATACTTCTGCCAACAAGTCGCTGTTTAAACTCCGATTTGTGGTATTCACGTAGTTTGTCAATTCAGAGAGGTAAAATGAGGTGTTTTGTTGGCAAATCCAAGTTGCAATCTCCCGAGCAAATGCCCCAAGTTGCGGAATATCTTTTTCTGCGGCTGATGAAGAACTCTCCCAAGATGCAGAAAGATCTTCCATACGACCGTAAATAAACGCTCTAAACCTCGCTTCGTTTTTGTTTGTTAAGGCTTGCATGTACCGTTGTTGAATGTTCTCAATGAGTTTGTCTCCTTTGTTCATCAGCTTTGTGTATTCAGAATGGTCGATATTACGTGCGACTTGAATCCAGTGCTTCATTCCGAGTAGAACATGCCCGGTGGATACTCCATCCTCTGCAATGGATGGTGGCCATGAGAAATCGAGGATTGTCGCTTGACCAGAAATTGGAAGCGGGTTATTCTCGGTGTAAGCAGGCGTAGAACAGCGCATAGTTGATATGACGATGTCTGCATGGATAGGTGCTTTGTTCAACTCGTTGTAAGAAATCATATCGCATGTCTCTGCGATTGTAGGGTCTCGTTTGGCAGATTTAGATGGATTTCTTGAAACCACGATAATATTGGGTTGTCCCAAGTTTTGGAGAGTCTCCACGGCTTTGAGGCCCATGTCTCCAAATCCGAGAACGACGGATTGCACATTCTCTCTTTGAGATAGAATGTCCTCAAGCGAGGTTGTTGCTAGATTGAGCATTGATTCAGTAGAGCTCGTGTAACCCAGTTCTTTTCGAATGATACGGGTAGCCGAAATGACGTGTTCAAAGAAAGCCAGATTAAATGTACCAATTAGATTGTTCTCTCTATGAATGTTGATCGAGGAACGGAGTTGCGACATGACTTGTAATTCACCGACGATAAATGAGTCCAATCCGCTGCATATTTTTACGAGGTATCTCCAAGCATTGGACCCTGTCATCGTTTGAAATGG
>CATISI010000071.1 GCA_949538025.1 Candidatus Poseidoniaceae archaeon | reverse complement strand
TTTTACATTTGAGCGCCGAGAGAGGGATTTGAACCCCCGCGTCCAAGGGACAGTGGATTTCGAATCCACCGCAATACCGGGCTATGCGATCTCGGCTTGGTTGCTGCCTGTGCGCCACCATCATAAGCGTGATGCTTCACAGGCTACTTGATGCAGATCACCTTCCATGGACGAGACCACAACTGCACGATTGAGGTGGATGACGGCTCGTCCATACGTCAGACGCTCGAAGCAGCAGGGATTCTCCCATCCACAGTGGTTGTCAGTTTCGAGGATCGAATTTTGCCACACAGTACAATCTTGAATGCTGATGTCAAACTTCTCGTGACCACCGTTTCGTCAGGCGGTTAATTGTGGAGTATGTGAAGACGTGATGCGCGGTACATTTCACCTCGTTCGAGTGCAGCCCATCCATCGATGCCAATATTCGTAATTACTACGTGGTTCCCTGGTTCGAGCATGTCATATTGGGGCCCCCAGTCTGCTTGCCAACCTTCAATCTTCAATGAGCCTGATTCATCCATCAGCATCAGTCCTTGACGACACCAATCTCCGCGTGCTGAACGTCCCCTCTTTTCTGTTCTATAGACTACAGTGCCTGTAACGTTCCATCGTGCACGAGGCGTGTGAAGTGAAATCTCATCATCTCCTTCTTGCAATCGGGCAACACGTGCGAATGGATCGACCTTGAGGATGAGGGCACCTTTGTAGTTGATTTGGAAAAAGGCATTTCCAACAGAAACCAGTTCTCCTTTCTTCAAATCTTCAGGCATTGTTGCACCTCCATCTGTATGTTCAGAGGCTTTGATTTGCACGTCGGCAAAGGCTGAATTGCCCTCTGCAATGGTAATTCGAGGTTGATTACCACGAATGACAGCGTGAACTCGTCCTGTCACAGTATGCCGTTTTTTGATTTCGTTTAATGGAGTGGTTACTGTTTCTGCGACCATGCCGGGTAGGTGGTACTTGCCACCATTTGGATGTTGATTATCAAATTCACCTGTTGGACAGACATGCGACCAATCACAACGCTGACAGCGTGTCAAATCGGTGGTCTCCTCGGATGGAACACCGCCTGGTCCAAACGAGCGCATTGGGGCAGGTTTGGGAGGGCATCGCTCAATGGATGGTGTTTCTTCGCGTAACTTAGACCACAACGTCTTCAATTCTACTCCGAGAACTTCCAATTCTTCTTCTGATGGAACCTCGATTGTTTTAATGGAATCAGCAGCAAGGTACCAGATTTCAAGGCCCTCAATACGTTGTTTTTCGTGCGTGCTCCACCATAGGTAGGCATACATGCGCATTTGTTCAACATAATCGCCTGAACGATCTGAGTTTCCGAGTGATGCTTTGATGTCGATGATTTTATTCTGTCCTCCCCAACGATAGACGAGATCGTATTCGCCTTGGAACCAGTGTTCAGGGTGAACTGCGTTCATCATGAACGGCTTGGCATCAGGATCGACGAACCATGGTCGAGCAATTTCCCATGCTTCAATCAACGACATTGAGCCTGTTTGAGCAAGTGGATGTCCATCCAGTGCAAAACCTCGTCCATCCGGTGCAGGCCAGTCCTCACGAATTCCTTTTCGCCAAGAATTGAGCTCTTCATCGGACGCTGATTTGAGACAATCGCTCACTTCAGACATGTGCATCTTAATGCCATTCAGCGCCATTTTAGCACATCGTTCGACATCGACATCCTCGTCCCAATCTCCTGCTTTACGGTCATGTTTGAACCACTCAATGCGCATTTTTTCTAAACAAACAGCAAGGTGAGAGAGGACACGTCGGTTCGCCCAATGTTGGAGCGATTCGATATCCATTGGCCACTTGGATTCAGGAAGGACGAGCAATTGTTCAGCAGGCCACCTTTGTTCGTATTCTCGATCCGGTCGTCCATCCTCATCGAGAGGTGTTTCAGCATAAATGTCGGCTTGGGCCGTCTCTACAATCAATGCAGGTGATTCTTTCAATGTCTTGCAAATGGCTTCTTCCACTGCTCGGCCAACGAACAAAATTGGTATTTGCGGCATCACGAATCGACGCACTTTTTCGTAATACCACAAGCGTGGACAAGCCTTCCATGTATTGACTTGACTTGCGGATAGACGATTGTATGGTCCAATAAAATCTCCGTCCGCATCTGGCAATCGCACAGGCATAGAATATCGGCTAAAATCGACCCCTCAAATACCCTTGGATGCAAATGAAGGTCCCGAGAGTTCGATGCGGGTTTTTCGAACATCGATCCGGAGTTGTACAAGTCCTGCACGCCATCCAATTTCTGCTCCAATAAGGCGAATTTTCTCACCAGGCTGAAGGGAGAGTAGTCGCTCACTAATGGCAGAACCAAAGGCGACGACCTCGACAACGTGACTTCCATCCCAGAGGTGCAATGCAAGCATCGACCATGGGCGACCATCAAGTCGTAAACCGCTTTGTTGTCGAATGGATACGACCAATCCTTCCACATTGGCTCGAGTTCGTAGCAATCCAATACGTGTGCTTGTCTTGGCTGAATCTGATTGCGGTACAATTTCCGAATGGCCATCGACGTAGAGTCGTGGTTGATCTCTCCAAACGCCTGGTAAGGCATTCCTGATGACTACCCTCGTTTCACTTGATTCGTGTAAATGAGGAAAGGCTCCAGGTTCTGCCTCTTCGATGGCGATGGTTGCTTCTCCAGCTTTCATCATTGCTCCTAGGACAGGTTCATTGAAGTGATTCGGCAATGGCCCCCATTGGGCAATGAAATCACCAGAGACATCGACTCTTGATGGTATGTCGGAAAATGGCATACAAGGTGGTTGAAGTTCAATGCCTTTGATCATCGATTCGCGAGTCGCTTCGTCCATTGGCCCAGAGGTTTGAAGATTGTCTGTTGCAATAGAGCACCATCCACAACCTGCTGCTTCACCAGAACAGGCATGCAAGTGGTCTGCTGCCTTGTCATGAGGATGTGCAGGGAGAAGCGAGGCACCCTCTCCCATGCGCCTCATCTGTTCGTTGATGTTGAAAAACTCCGTATCCATTGAAGTAAGTTCTTCTTCACTTGGAGCACTGTATTCGATTCGTTCCTTGCTTGAAAGATACCAACCTTCCATGTTGGCAATCTTTCCTTCCTCTCCTGTCCTTGACCAAAGCCAGGCATAAAATCGCAATTGATGTTGGAGACTTTCTGCAAACGCCCCTCCCGAGTGCCCTGATTTGATGTCAACAAGGCGAATTCTTCCATCCCATCGAAGGACGAGATCCAATTCACCAGCAGCCCATCCTTCTGGGTGGAACATTCGTTGAGGTTGATGCACACGTGGATCTTTGAACCAAGGGCGAGCAATCTCCCAAGCCTCATCCCATCGGATGGCTTTGCCTTGTTCTTGCCATCGGAATGAATGATCCATGGACCAATCCCGTGCTTGCAGAGAGCGAACCTTCTCAGGAACAGGGAATAAGGGCGTCTCGCCCCAAGCCGGAGAAGGGACATTGAAAGGTGAAGTCTCTGAACGATACTGTTCAACAAACGGGCCGCCATTTTGGTTGTAACAAGCTTCGACCTCTTCAAGAAATAAATCCACGCCGTGGCGTATTTTTTGTTCATAATTCTCGACTTCGACCGTGGACCAATCCGAATTATCTCGTTTCCAAAGTCGTGCATTCCATGCATTTTCACCCTCTTGCCAAGCCGTCAGAGCCTCTTCTTTGCAGTGTTCATACGCCCATGTTCGTAGTTCATCTATTGAATCGATTGGACCTGGGCGGCGCATCAGAACTCGACAAAGAGCATCTTCAACGACAAGGCCGGTAACCTGGCCAATCGATGATGGTGAAGAGAGTCCTACCTTACGGGTGAGGTACCATTGACGTGGGCATCTTAGGTACGTTGTCAGTCCAGAAGCAGAGAGGCGCGAGCGGCTTCGTCCAAGGGGTCCTCCCTTTGGTGGAACGCCGACAGGCATAGTATGGCCTCGTGGTGATGGTCTTTAGAACTCGTGACGCCTTACTTGCTATCAAACGAATAAAAGTCCCCTACTTCACGTTGTTCACGGTCTTTCCGGCTCTCAGCCTTGTTGATTCGAGGTCTCTTTGAGTCGTGGTCTCTTCTGAAGGTGACGTTGACGTCATTGAGGAAACGATTCATTCCATCACGCAGCGAGTAAGGTCCCATTGCTTTACCATGAACACCACCTTCACCTTCGAAGACAAGCAAAGAATCACTGACGATGTCGATAAAATAGACGTCGTGATCAATCACAAATGCTGATTTCTCGTTGGCTTCCATTGTTCGACGAATGGCCTTCGCAGCCTCCATACGAGCATTGGCATCAAGGTGCGCTGATGGTTCATCAAGAAGGTAAAGATCGGCCTCACGACCAAGACAAACGGCAATAGAGACAGCTTGCCGTTCTCCACCAGACAACTTTTTGACACGCTTCGGGAGAAGTGGTTCGATACCCAAGGCTCGGATGACGTTGACGTTGAATTCACCACTCCTCCATCGCATTCCGATTTCACTGTCAAGCAACATTTGAACACTGCAGTCCATGTCAACATCAATGTGTTGAGGTTTGTAGGAAATAGTCGTCCCATCCGTGACCCATCCTGCATCGTATTCGAGCTCACCAGAAAGAATTTTGATCATGGTCGATTTTCCAGTACCGTTTGCACCAACGACGCCGACCACCTCGGAACGGTGAACAGAACCTTCGTTTGTCGTGAGCTCAAACTGGCCCAAGTTTTTCTTTAGCTGACCCCATTGAATGGTTGGGTTACCAATATCTGCTCTTCGATCATAGTGTTTTTGAAATTTTATCGGCTTATCTCGAATACGAACGTTTTCCTCTGGTAAATACCCTTCAAGATATGCATTGATTGCAGTACGCGTAGATCGAGCAGGCGTAAATACTCCGAACGCACCTTTCTTGCCGTAGACAATGTGAACGAGATCTGCAAGTACATCAAGCACAGCCAAATCGTGTTCAATCACGATAACTCTCTTGGTTTTCGCCAGTTCTTGAATAATCCGAACGATTCTCATTCGCTCATGAATATCAAGGTACGATGATGGTTCATCAAAGAAGTACACATCAGCATCTCGAAGCAATGTTGCACATATGGCCATGCGTTGCAGTTCTCCACCGGACAGCTGTTGAACCGTTCGAGAGAGTAAATTCTGTATTCCTGTGGCCGTTACTAATTGGTTGAACATCCCCCGTTCGTCGACTTTTCGAAGCAATGACTCAACAGTCCCCTGAACACGTTTTGGTAGTTTGTCGACGTTTTGGGGTTTAAGTGCAACTTTGATTTCCCCATTCTTGACAGAAACAAAAAAATCACGCAATTCTCCTCGTGGCAGAGTATCTATCACATCGTCCCATGTTGTTTCATCGGACCTCCAATCTCCCAAATTTGGGACCGATCGTCCAGACAAGGCATTGAATGCAGTTGACTTGCCCATCCCATTCGGGCCGAGAACACCCACGACCGATTCCTTTGTGGGAGTGGGTAATCGAAACAATCTGAATCCGTTCAAACTGTATCGATGAATCATGTCGGAATCTAGTTCTGTGGGCAAATTGATTACTTTGACTGCATCACCTGGACACAATTTTGCTCGAGTGAAGCAAACTGGGCACGCAGTTTCAAGAATCTTCCATTTTCCATCAGTAAATTGAATGCATTCTCCGCCACACGATCCTGCGTATTTTTGCAGATAATCGTACGCAGGCATGTTTGGTTGGCAGCGTTCGTCATCAAGAACAACGATGCGCATCTTCTATTCCTCGTATTGCCACAAGCACCAAACTGCTTGATTCGGGTTTCTTTCAAACAAGTCCCTTGAGGTGTTCTGTTCCACGTACAACACGAGTTGTCGTAGGTGTTGGGAACTTCATACCTGCCTTGCGGAGTGCATCCTTCGCAGTGAGGTAGTTGTCTGCATTGCAGTGGATTGAGATGATTCGCTGACCTCGTCGAACACGAGCAGCGGTTCCGACGTTCTTTCCGAAAGCACATCGCATACCTTGGGAAACACGGTCAGCCCCTGCGCCGGTCGCTTGCTTGTTCTCTCGCAAAACGTGGTGAGGATAGGTGTGGACACGGAGAGCGTATCCTTGTGCGCCAGCTTCCTTACGGATGGTGGAGTTGGAGATAACACGGGCTGCTTCGAGAGCAGTGTGTCGAATCTGACAGTTGTTATCGGCACGGAGTTCGAGGACTACTGGGAAGCCCCCTGTTTCCGCAGCACGGCGGTTTCCAGAGTGGTATGCAAGGATACGGTTGTTCGGAACACCACCGATATACTTTCGTCGAGTATATGCAGGTCCCTTGAGACGGCGATACATGGATGCGGGCTTACGTGCCATTTTCAGTCCTCCAAGCATCCCTCCGACAGATGCTCCCTTTATCATCCCTCCGATGCGTTACCGCCAAGGGATTGATGGGCAATTTTACTGATTCTTGATGGGAAGAAACTTAATTGTTCAACGACAGCAGATTCCATGGCGAGTGGCTGGAGGAAGTTGCTCGAGGAAGAATCAGAGCATCAATGGCTTGCAATAGGCCTGTTTTTTGTCTTCGTCATTATCGGTGGATTCCTCATCGGTGGGACGAGCTCGCTTGAAGGCATGGTGCTAGGAACCGATCCTTCCCATGATTTGGTGTTCGAAGAAGGTGAATTTCTCATTGATGTCGAGTATCACCAAGACGCAGATTGGAGCGAGTCACACAGCGGTATTCTGAAGACGCAGGATGGGCTCAAAATGTACCAACAAATGGGTTCTAATGATGTTGATGATATCCTGCCTGAGAACGACCCCGCAATAGAAAACGTCACCTTGTTTTCGGCTGATTCAGAGGGGACGGTTACTTTTTCGACATCCTTGAACACGCTTTCAACGTATGTTGACGGGATGGTTTTCGATCAAATCTTGAGCGATACGTTCGGTTCAGAGTTTGGAATTCATGGCATTGCAGTCGATTCAACATCGCTGTTGAGCAACCGATTGCTCATCACATCCGAGGATGGAGGCTCTGGTCTCCGTGGGTTGAACGGACAAGGTATTATCACAACAAGCGCTCCTCTCCAAGATTTCGTCGTCTGGGATAAGGTCGTGTGCCTCGAAGATTCGACCTTCTTGGTCGCCGGAACCTTCGCAATTCAAACCTCTTCCTCGCAGAGTCCTGCCTCGCCATCACCTCAAATCGTGCTCGCTCACGTGTACTGGGACGGCGATTCCACTGCTCCACAGATCGTTCGACAGATGATGGGCAATGGAAGTGAAATACACTCCATTCACGCCACGAAAGACGGAGATGCAGTCGTTTCAACGAATGAGGAATTTTACGTCATTTCGAAAGACTCTGTCCAAGTCCTACCCTATGCATCGACAACGATGGTCTACGAATCCGGGCATGACCGAGTTTGGTTGTTTGGAGAGCGAGGTTCTGAATCGATTCTTCGCATTGACCTTGCCAGTGGGGAAACAAGCAGCAAAAAACTTGGTTTTCCGCTTTCACTTTCTCCAACGTCTGGCGTGATTGCAGGAGATTCCTTGTACCTACACGGCTTTGATTCACAAGGTCAAGCAACGCGGCTCTCACTGGATTTGACCCTCGAAGGTTCGCTCTCATCTGGTCGTGGATTCTTGAACTTCGCCTTCATCTTCTTGGGTGTCATCATGATCGCCACACAAGGGTATCTCATGGTGGAAAAAGCGATGCATACGAGGAAAGCGTAAGACACCGACTTTTCCGAACCTTAATCATCTCTCGTCATCAGGATTAATCCTGCATACTGCAAGGTAGGGGTTTCAATGGCAAAACGGAGCATGATGGACCAATTCCATGAGCTCAAGGAAGCCAATCCTGGAACGATTCTATTCTTCCGGATGGGGGATTTTTATGAGTTGTTCCATGATGATGCCGAGATTGGCTCCAATGTCCTAGGGCTTGCATTAACCTCAAGGGACAAAAATGCTGAACATCCAATCCCCATGGCAGGTTTTCCTTGGCATCAGTTGGAAGAGAACCTCCGTCTCATGCTGCGTGCTGGTTACAAGGTAACTGTGGCCGAACAAGAGGAAGAATTGCGTGAAGGTGCCAAACTTCTGGAACGTGTTGTCACACGAATCTATACGCCGGGTTCGCTTTTTGAAGAATCCCTGATCGGTTCCGACGCTTCAGCCCTCCTGTGCAGTTTGATGGTTCAGGACGAACAAGTAGCGATGTCGATGATCGATGCATCGACAGGACAGGCTTGGGCAGTTTCGTTTGGTGGTGATGGGAAATGGGCATCAATCTACGATGAAATCATGCGATGGAATCCTTGTGAGTTGGTACTGACTCCTAAAGATTCGGAACGGAGTGAACTCTTGCATTTGCTCGGCATGCTTGATTCGGTTGTTATCAGCCAACATTCGTATCAATCGAAACGAGCCTCTGAACGCCTCAAAACCATGCTCGAAGTCAATGATCTGGGACATCTCGACCTTGGTCAATCACCTCAGGCGTTGCAAGCGACAGCACTCGCTGCGGACTATCTCGCAACGGTTCATCGCCACGATGACATTGCCATTCGCGATGTGGACATTCAGGAGACTTCGGAAGGATTGGTCCTTGATCAAACAACGCTGCGCAATCTAGAGATTACACAGACTCTTGCAGGAGAGTACGAAGGCTCTCTTTTGTGGGCCATGAACAAATGCAGAACTGCGATGGGTCGCCGTTGCCTAAAATCGTGGTTGTTACGTCCTCTTTCCAATGTTGAAGCGATGCAAGCGAGACATGCCTCAGTAGGGGCGCTGATGCGTTCCTCAAAGCGATTGGACATGCTTCGAGAGAGTCTCAAAGGCATGCTTGATCTTGAACGACTTTCAACGCAGCTGAAGTACAACCGTTCCAATGCACGTGATCTTCTTGCAACAGCTAATGCCATCGAGCGGCTACCAGCCATCCAGCGATTGTGCAGTGAAACCGAAGATGGTCTCTTAATGCATCTTGTTGAGGAACTTGATCAGCTTAAAGATGTGGCCGAGGACATTCATCGAACACTCGTCGATGAGGTCCCATTGGGCTTGCGAGATGGTGGACTAATTCAAACAGGAATCGATGAAGAACTTGACCGTTACAGAAGTGCATCCAATCAAGGCCATGGTTGGTTTTCCAACCTTGAGGCTACACTTCGAAGCGAGTTGAAGATACCAAGTTTGAAGGTGCGAATGAACCGTCAAATTGGATGGTTTATCGAAGTCACGGCGACCCATTTGGATAAAGTCCCAGAAGAATGGACGCGTAAACAACAAATGACGAATGGCAGTCGGTATGTTACTGATGAACTGCGTGAACAAGACGACCTCCTACTTACTGCAGAGAGCAAATCAAAGAGCATTGAGTATGCCTTGTTCTGCTCGTTGCGGGACCGTGTCCGACTGCATGCAAACAAACTCGCACAGATTGCATCGAAGGTAGCATCCATTGATGTCTTGCAGTGTTTTGCCTCGACTGCTCGACAACGCTCATGGGTCAAACCAGTCCTCGGAGAGGGTCGGAAAATGATGCTGAGCCAGGCACGTCACCCCGTGTTAGAAGTCCAACAAGGATTTGTTCCGAACGATGTTGTCATGGATGACAAGCGACGATTTTTGCTAATCACGGGGCCCAATATGGGCGGTAAATCGACGTATCTGCGAACGGTTGCCCTCGTCAGTATTCTTGCCCAAGCAGGAAGTTTTGTTCCAGCCGAAAAGGCACGATTGGGCTTGATTGATCGCATTTTTACACGAGTTGGTGCGAGCGACGATCTTAGAAGAGGTCGTTCCACGTTCATGATGGAGATGATTGAAGTCGCGCACATATTGCGTCGTGCATCATCGAAATCACTTCTCCTCCTCGATGAAATTGGTCGTGGAACATCAACCTTTGATGGCTTATCGATTGCTTGGGCAGTCACAGAAGATGTCTGCAATCGAATTGGTGCACGAAGTCTTTTTGCAACGCACTATCATCAATTGGTCGGACTTGAATCCGAGGTCGATGGGCTCGCAAATGTCCATGTTCAAGTCGCTCAGAGCGATGGTACCCTACGATTTTTGCACACCGTGGCCGATGGTCCGTGCGATGAATCGTATGGAGTCCAAGTGGCAGCACTCGCTGGATTGCCTCGTAACGTGGTCGAACGAGCCACGGATCTCCTCGCCTTCTTGGAACAACAGGCGCAGGGTGCAAAGGCAGGTCGCAATGGCGCACCAAGCACACGTGAGCAGGGTCAGTCATCGCTGCTTGGTTACTTTGCAGCCGCTGCTATGCAGACGAATGAGCCGAAGGCTCCAACGATGACCGAAGCTCAGGAAGCGGTTCTCTCCAAGCTTGCAGCGTTAAATTTGGATGAACTCTCACCTAGAGATGCCTTCTCCTTAATCGAACAATTGCAGAACCACTTGGAGGGTGAGTAAGATGACTGAGCCCAATCGAATTCAACAATTGGATGAGTTGACCATTGGCCATATTGCTGCTGGTGAAGTTGTTGAGAGGCCCGCTCAAGTGGTCAAAGAACTGCTTGAGAATGCCCTTGATGCAGGCTCGACTTCCATCCATGTTGAAATCGAACGAGGTGGCTTTGACCTGATTCGTATCGAAGACAACGGGAGCGGAATTGATGAGTCCGATCTGGGATTAGCACTTTCTCGTCATGCGACATCGAAACTTCGCCAACCGGAAGATCTGAACGAAATTCATACGCTCGGATTCCGAGGTGAGGCCTTAGCGAGCATTGGCGTTGTTTCACGTCTAACAGTTGCATCACGACCCGAAGGTCGAGAAGGCCGAAGCATCACGATGGAAGATGGCATACAAGGTGAGGTTGAACCGCGCGGAATGGCAATCGGGACAGTCGTCACGGTCGAGCATTTGTTTCAGAATACACCTGTTCGTCTTGGTTTCCAACGTCGTCCAGCAACTGAGCACGCTCGAATCATCGAGGTGGTCGTTGCTCATGCGATTGCTCATTCACACGTTGCATTCCGATGTACGATCGATGGCCGTTCAACACTCAATCTTCCATCAAGTGCTTCCATTGAAGACCGCCTGTACGATGTTCTTGGAGGGCAATCGTCGAATCTTCTTCCATTATCTCCCCCTTCTCAAGATGCAGATGTTCCAGGGGAGGAGTCATGGACAGGTTACATCAGTGCGCCTGATATTTCTCGAGGGAAGGGTGACGAGATTCACATTTTTGTCAATGACCGCCCAGTGGCTTCAACTCCGTTTCACCAGGCGATTCGTCGGGGTTATCGTACGCGTTTGATGCAGGGGCGCCATCCGGTAGCTGTACTCCATTTGCATGTGCCCGCAAACGAGGTGGATGTCAATGTACATCCAACCAAGCGAGAGGTACGACTTCGTCATTCATGGCGCGTTCTAGAGAGGCTGGAGCGTGCGATTGCGCACACACTTGCAACCTCGCCAACGCAACCGGATTCGAGTGGAGAACTTCAGGAGTTGCAAGGTTTGGCACAATCGGATCAGAACCAACCCATCCAAGAACTGCTTGTCCCAATCGAACAGGACGACCGAGGTGCTCAAACCGTTACAGTTCCTCCATGGGCACTTGCTGCTGGAACACAACTCAATTTGGTTGGCGAGGTTGCAGAAGATACCGTCGAACAGACAGAAAAACCTCGGCCTCAATCGATTGCAGCGTCTGCTCAGAAATCTCTTCCGGGCCTTTCCAAAACACCGATTGCACCAGCTCTGTCGCATGAAGAGCGTGATTTGCATCGACACGCTGGTTGTGGAGGGAGTGTTTCACCAACCGCAGAATCCCCACTCGTTGGTGTTGAAAATGACCTGCCAGCGATGGAACCCTTGTCGCAATTTGCAGATTCATACATCTTGGCGCAAGCCGGTGAAGAGTTGCTGTTGATTGATCAGCACGCATTGCATGAACGTATTCGTTACGAACGTCTTCGTAACGATGAGAGCTTGTGGACGCCTCAGCCTCGCTTGGTACCCTCAAGAATTGAACTTACGCTTGCCCAGCAAGCTCGTTTGGAATCGTTTTTGCAACGCTTCCAAGAACTCGGTTTTCTGCTCGAAAAGGTAGACGAAGGCCATTGGGATGTGATGCAAGCACCTCGATTGTTGGATGGAGATGAGGTTGAGCCATTCTTGCTTGATCTGTTACAGGACATATCAGAGGATGGCGCACCGTTGGAAACCATTGAGCGACGTAAGGACCACTTAGCTTTCCTGAATGCATGTAGAGGGTCTGTCAAGGCAAACGATACGCTCACCATCGCTCAAATGCGAAGACTACTCGAAGACATGCGAAACGTTCCAAATCCGTGGGCATGTGTGCACGGCCGACCAACGGCTTTACGTCTATCGTTGGATTCCCTTGACAAGCACTTCGGTAGGCATGGCTGAAAGACGAGTAAGGAATTCCGGGTCAGCAATTCTGTGCAGGCTCGGTCCTTCGACCGTTGCTCCAGTTTGAGTTGCAAGCAAAACAGCCGTCATTTGGATCCGATGATCTCCATACGTGTCAACGAGTGAATCTGGCATTGAGAGGGTTTGTCCACCCTCTATAGAAAGACCATCATGTTCAATGTTTGCTGTCAAACCAAATGCTTCTAGGAGTTTTTTGGTTGAACGAATTCGATTGCTTTCCTTATGCTTCGCATGAGCGGCTCCACGTAGCCTACCTCCTCCTGAAAGAGCGAGAATGGCTGCAAGAGGGGGCAACAAATCGTTTGCATCACGAAGATCAATGTCCACCTCATCGGAGGTTCCATCACAACACAGGGTCGAATCGTAATAACTGATTCCAAAGCTGCTGACATAATCCAAGAGGATTTCATGTCCCAGTGCATCGTTTGCATCGACGGGATTCTCAATTCGAATAGGCTGTTTGGTCAAAAGACATGCAAGGATTGGGAACGACATCATCGATCCGTCAGATGGAACGTTCCATTTTGAAGGTGGATTCGAGGTCCATGGGGAAATGATTGTCTTCTCTTCAGTGATTTCAATCGTTGCACCACATTTCTCCATCAATTCGATGGTCAAACCTGAATGTCGACGACTGACAGAAACCCCTTTTTTGTGAATCACACAATCACTCTCCAGTCCACACGAGGCCAGTAAAAGACTCGAGTAGGGCTGAGAGGATTTCGAGACGTCTACAATTGCCTCTTCGCCTTGCCAGGGTCCGTGGACAAGTATGGGCAAGCGTTCCTGCTCAACTCCGTAGGAGAGGTTTACTCCGAGAAGAGATAGTGCATCCAAAAGTGTGGAATGGTTTCTGTTTCGTAGACTTGAATCACCATCACTCATGCTCACAAACGGAAGCCGTGAGGTGAGTCCAAGAAGCAAACGCAAGGCTGTTCCAGAATTACCTGCGTGCAAAACGCTTGGTGAACGATGAAACCCACTAATCCCTGTTCCAGTTATCTCGATTCCATGTCCAAGGTCGCTGAATTCAACCCCAAGTTGGGTAAGACATCGCTTCATGCTCTCTGCATCTTCTCCTAGTTTTGAAAATCCAGTAAGTTGATGCTTGTTTGGACTTAGTGCACAAAGATGCATCATCCGAATGAGATGGCTTTTCGATGGCGGAAGAACCCAATCATCATTGGATATATCGGTGGGATGTACCTGAAGTGCTGGGATGTGGCTTGGACGGTGCCCTTTTCCTTGGGCTCCCCAGCGCTTTACCCAGCCTTTTGCCATGGAGTCCCCACAGAACCATATCAGATGAAGGCTTGCAAACATTCACAATACAAAGGGCATAGGAGAACACATGGTCCTCGAGGATGCATTCCGTCGTCCTCTCCTCGATCTGAGAATATCAGTGACTGACCGCTGTAACATGCGATGTCGATACTGTATGCCTCGGGAACACTTCGATGAGAATCATGAATTCCTGCCAAAGGAAGACATTCTACGATTTGAGGAGATTGTCCGTGTTGTACAGTCTCTACTACCACAAGGTCTTCGTAAGGTACGTCTCACTGGAGGTGAACCGTTGCTACGAAGAAATTTGAGTGAATTGGTTCGCCAGTTGCGAGCTTGTTCTGAGGAACTCGACATTGCAATTACGACCAATGGTCTCTTACTCAGAAAACATCTGGATGCACTGGTCGATGCTGGACTAAGTCGTGCAACGATTTCGTTGGATGCTTTGGATATGAACACGTACCAATTGATGGGCGACACGGAAGCAACACCAGAGATTGTCCTGAAGGCCATCGATGAAGCGCAGAGAATAGGCCTGCCTCTCAAAATTAACAGTGTCATCAAGAAAGATGTCAACCAAAACCAAATCATCGAATTGGTCAGAACATTTGGTCCTCGAGGAATCCCAATTCGTTTCATTGAGTACATGGATGTTGGTTCAACCAACAACTGGAACATGGATCAAGTTGTTTCTGCCGATTCAATGCGCGAGGTATTGGAGCACGAATTCGGTTCACTTCAAGCAAATCAACCACAACATACCAGCGACGTTGCGAGAGTCTATTCGACCAGAGATGGATGGAAGATAGGCTTCATAGAATCCATTACGAATCCGTTTTGTGGGGATTGTTCTCGCGCTCGCTTGTCTGCGAATGGAAGCATTTACACGTGCCTATTTGCAAACAAAGGTCATGATGTTCGAGGAATACTGCGAATGGATGCCTCCGACGAAGATATCGCACGAGCGATTCAATCCATATGGGCGGAGAGGAAAGATCGCTATTCTGAGAAGCGTTCGATTCAAACAGAGAATCTCAAAGTTGAGATGTCCTACATCGGTGGTTAAACCACAACCCTTGAAGAGGGTCAAGGTTGGTGTATGTGCATGGCCAACAGCGAGACAATCCCATTGTTCGTTTTACCCTCTGGAATCTTTCCTTCCATCAACGAACCGCTGAGAGTATTCGAGCCAAGATACAAGCAAATGCTCGATGACTGTACCCTCAATGAAGGCCCATTTGGATACATTGCACATGACCCTGATTCCGAATCGATCGATGGGTGGTCGCAACCAGGAACTTTTGGGGTCATGTGTTCGCTGTCTGATATGAGGGAACAAGGAACCAACCTCATGTTTACAGCCAACGCTGGGCAACGTTTCGAAGTGTTGGACGTTGTCCAATCAGCTCTCCCATCAATGCCTTTTGGAGACATTTATCCGACCGTTGATGATCTTGTTGAGCAATACGTTGAGGACCAGCCAGAAGGAAAACTCTACCTTCGAGCAAAGGTTCGTCTCCTCGATGATTTGGAGGGTGAATTATCCGCAGAGGATTGGTCCGATTTCCTTCACGACTGGGCACAGCACATCGTCGATGTCAATGCCATGTTTCGTAATGAAGATGTTGATCTTGAGCAAATGCTTCTGATTCTCGAGGAAGAATTCCTACCATACGATACAGCGTCTTTGTGGCAAGTAGCCAATGCTGTCCTCGACAAAGGCGACGATAGACAATCTGCACTTGGGTCCTCAACAGGTTCCGATGTGTTCTCCATCCTACAGCGTGCTTTACGAGAGAAAAACGCTCAACTTAACTTCATTCGTGCACTGAATGATGCTGAAGATTAATCAAGACGTCATCGGTGGTAAGTCCACTCGAACAAGCACGGATTGAACGGTTTCATCGAGGAGTGCGAAGGTCCAAACACCCTCGTCAGCACCTATTTCCTCAGAGTGAATGACGAAATAATCACCAGCTGAGATGGAGTAACTCGCATCTCGATCATGGAATGAAATGTTGGATCCAATCACCGAGTATACTTCGGCATCATTCACAAATCCAGAAAGAGAAGAATTGAGATCATTCCCTTGTTCGTTGAGTTGGAATGAGACACGAGCGGGATCAAGGGTTTGGTCGAGTGTTGTTATCCTGACAACATGGTAGCCATTGTCGAGAGCACGGACGCTCACGGTCATCTGAGGTGGTGCTTTTTCTGCAGTACTCAATGCACCTTGCATGAGAACAAAGACCATGCCAGAAAGCATAACTGTGATGGCTAGAAGAAGAACGGTTGCAATGACGGGGCTTACAGCCTCATCATCGTGTTGCATCTTCGCCATGTCTTGTGCTGGCATCGATAAGACTTGAACGCACCGATGAAAAAAAGGAAATTACAGGATAAAGAACATTCTTTTGCAGGTGACGGCTCTCCAAACAATTCCCTTTGTGAGACGATTGAAAAGAAGATTCAGCATCCAGTTTGGAAGTCGGAACATGAGTGAACCAATCTTGAATGAGCGCTTAGAATTCTTCATCACTTTACCCATTTGTTTTTTCCATTCAGTTTCATAATTTGTCAAGGGAATATTATTCTCAAGATGTTCATGAATGATTTGACCAGCAATTCTACCTCCAATCATCGCTATGGTAATTCCCGCTCCATTGGATGGTAGAACCATTCCTGCAGAATCGCCAACCAACATGAAGTTTCCTTTAACGAAGGATTTGATTGTTCCAGACATAGGTAGTCCACCGGCTCCATTGAAAGTCGTTTCACCATCATAATTGGAAATAAATTCATCAGCGTACTGGTTGAGTGTCTTACCCTTTGCGAACGACCTCTGAATCCCTAATCCAATGTTGGCGCCACCGGCTTTGGGAAACATCCATGCATAGCCTCCTGGGGCAACAGATCCAAAGTGAAGCTCTACAGCGTCGCCAAAATGACCGTCCATTAAACAAAATTTAACTGGAATCGTAACTGATTTTTCATCCCAGTATTCTCGTCGGATTGGGCCTTTATGCCCGGCAGCGTCAACGATCACTTTCGCTGTTAAGGTATTTCCATCTCGTAGAAAAACAGTGTTTCCTTCGGCTCGTACGACTCGTTTCCCAACGAGGTACTCAGCACCTGCCTGTTTTGCAATTGCTACAAGGTTCTCATCATGGGCAACACGATTCAACATTAATCCCTCAAAGGAGTATTTCAGTGCTTTACCTGATGGAGTGATGATATGCATTTGGTCGCAGGTCATAGAAATGGCTTCATCTGGTGTTTGGAACAAATCATCGATATCAGGGACATCTGGGCATAGACGTTTCATCTCCTCGTTGCTAGGGACCAACTCACCACATTGCAATGGTGATCCTATCGGGTCTCGACCATCAATAACAAGAACACTTACGCCTTCTTGAGCGGCGTAGCGTGCAACTGTGCTTCCAGCAGGACCCCCGCCTATGACGATGGCATCATAATCAAAATCATTAGACAAATCCAACCCTCAAATTTCTCGTGATTGCATATTTTCGACAATGTTCAAAAGAAGTTTTTTTGAACTCGTCTCAGGCAGGAAATCTAATTCTTGGATTGCCCTTTCGAGATGTGTGTACATCAAGCATTCCGAATAGTGTATGGAATCCGATGTGTCCAACAGGCCCATGAGTTCGTCCCATAGGCTGTCACTGAAATTATTGAGAATTTCTGAGAGCCTTTGACGGTGCTTACCATGCAACAGCGTGAGGGCATGAATCAGAGGCAGTGTCATCTTTCCTTCGATAACATCTTTTCCGCGTGGTTTTCCCATGCGCTCATCGCCTCTTAAGTCGAGTAAGTCATCCATAAGCTGGAAAGCAATACCTAATTGCATGCCGAATCGCCCTAGCGCATCGGATTGTTCTTTGGTAGCGCCTGCAATAATCGCTGCACTTTCACAAACCGCTGCGAAAGGACCTGCGGTTTTTCCTTGAACGATGTGAAGGTAATCTTCTGGCGATGTTGACAAATCGAGTACGTGATCAAGTTGTTTGAATTCTGAGACAGCTATGTTCGCACATGCTTCTCGAATCAAGTCAATGCATTTTTTGGTGTATCGGCCACTCAATCCATATCCCTGGACAAACAGCCAATCTCCCGCAATGATTGCTTTCGGCTGACCAATTCGTTCATGTAGCGTTGTAACGCCTCTGCGAAGTTTTGCAGCATCGTTGATGTCATCGTGAATGAGTGTCGCAGTATAAATTAGTTCAAAGGCGAGTGCGAGGTCCATGATTTCTTCAATATCTTCTCCGCCTGCAACTTCATAGCAGAGAATACCAAGTAATGGACGTAGTCTTTTTCCACCGGAAAGAAGAATTTCTCCTGAGAGTTTCGCAACCTCTCCAGCACCATTGCTGACTTCTCTTTCAACCAGTGCCTTAAGCGCCATGTTGACCTTCTCTCGGAGGTCTTCGAGGCGAAGAAGTTGCGCTTGAGGAATCGCTTGCACGTTACACACGACGAGGGTGTCCTTCTTAATGAGTGGGCTACGCCCATAGATTGCTGAGGGGCCCTCAGCCGAGGTGAATGTATGGAAGATGAGCGCTTGGTGTTCCTCTCGACTTCATCGCATGGTGATGGTGTTCGCCAACAAATTGAGAAGGTTCTCGAGCAGCGAAGCAACACGTTCAACGCTCTTCTCCGCCAGGCCCCGACTATAGAAGATGCGATTGCACTGTTGAAGGATGGTGTTGGCGATTTGGTTGCAATGAGTCCAGAGAATTGGAATCTCCACCAGAGCGACAACCTTGCCATCGTTGGACTGCTGTCACGACGAGAACCAACCTGGGTTCTCGTGAGCGATGACAAACCAGAATATCTCATCAAACATGCACGAATCGTTTGTCCAAATCCACTTATTCAACGCCAAATGCTTCGATTACGTCAAGATCTAAAACTCCTCGAGAAAAGGGATGTCGATGTTCTCTTGGAGGTTGATTCTCG
>CATISI010000070.1 GCA_949538025.1 Candidatus Poseidoniaceae archaeon | reverse complement strand
CGTCGGATGGAAAGTTCCAACCGTGCACCTGCAAGTTCAACCGAACTAGAGCTCCTTCAAGTGCATTGCAAGTCGATTTGCAATCGAAGTGCCTACATCAGTACACGATGCAGTACCGCCTAAATCATAGGTAAGTGACGTTCCATCCTTGAGGTGCTCTGCTACGCTCTGGTCTAGGATCTTTGAGACATTCAACAAGTCGTCGTCGTTGGATCGACGTGCGAGCCAATCCAACATCATTTGAATAGAATTGATGCTCGCAATCGGGTTGACTTTGTTCTGACCAGCGTGCTTTGGCGCAGACCCATGAACTGGTTCGAAGAAGGCGTGGTCGTCACCAATGTTTCCTGATGCAGCCATCCCCATCCCTCCTTGGAGAACAGAGGCCAAATCGGTTGCAATGTCGCCAAACATATTCGAGGTAACAACAACATCGTAGAATTCAGGCGTACGAGTCAACCATTGCGTAAATGCGTCAATGTATCCGTAGTCCTTCTCAACATGAGGATACGAACTTGCAACATCATCAAACGTCCGTCGGAACAATTGACATCCACGCGTCACATTGCTCTTGTCAATGCAAGAAACACGAGCCTTCCTATCCACGGGAGCCCCGTTCCGCGTATTGCAGATATCGAATCCCATCCTGATAAGTCGCTCCGAACCATGCGAAGAGATTGGCCGGGGGTCATACGCAACCTCTCCGTGAAGGCCAGGGAAATCAATTTCAGGAGGCTCGTATCCTTCAAGGCCCTTTGCTCGCTGAGCGCTTCGGTGGAGCAATGAGTGATAGAGCCCTTCGGTATTCTCACGGAGAATGACCATGTTTACCATATCTGGGTCCCAAATATTGGTGAAGCGACCATGGACTTTGTGAGGAACGCCTTCATAGAGACGAATCGGCCGAACGTTGGCGTACAAATCCAATCCACTGCGCATGCCGAGAATAACAGATCCTCCAGCAAGATCACCGTTCGGTAGGCGTGCTCCAGGGTAACCAATAGCCCCCATAAAAATAGCATCTGCATCGTCTCGACAGAATTCAAACGAACCTTCAGCCCATTCTTCATCGGTTGCGAGATAGTGTTGTCCACCACATGGAATCACAGTCTGTTCAAACCCGTGGTTTGTGTGCTCTTGGATGGTATCCAAAATGCGCTGTGCTTCGACCGCTACTTCCTTCCCTGTACCGTCGCCGGGAAGCACCGCAATCACGTGGTCGCTCATGGTTCTTGGACAAGCCAATACTACATGAAGGAGACGCAAATCTCCCATGCCCGCTTCAATGCCGGAACAATCGATGACCGGTAAAGAGCATGGAGATTCCGAGTCGATTAGCAGCATCAATGACTTCCTGATCTCGGATTGATCCTCCTGGCTGAACAATAGCGGAAGCACCTGCCTGTGCCGCCTGTTCAAGACCATCTGCGAACGGGAAGAATGCATCACTTGCCAAGACGCATCCATTGGCTCGTTCGCCTGCGCGACGAGCGGCAATTCGAACAGCTTCGACACGACTGGTTTGACCCGGGCCGATACCAACGGTTGCCAAACCTTGAACCATGACGATTGCATTTGATTTCACTTGTTCACAGACACGAACAGCGAACTTCATTGAATCGATTTCGGCATCGGATACGCTCTTTTCCGTCACGGTGTTGGCAGATTTCCAATCGATGATTGGCGCCTCCTCGGTCTGGACAATCCATCCGCCTTCGATCTGCTTCAAGACGCGCTTCCGGTCAAGTGGTGCAAGTCGATCATTGGGTGAGTCGATGGTGAGCAGTCGGCGGTTTCCTTTCTGCATGATGAATTCCTT
>CATISI010000069.1 GCA_949538025.1 Candidatus Poseidoniaceae archaeon | reverse complement strand
TCCAATTCGAAAGAAGATGGGTGCACGGTCACAGCGAAGGTGTTTACCCGGTCCCATCCCGAACCCGGAAGTCAAGCCCTTCTGCGTCTGTCCCAATACTGTGGTACGAGAGTCCACGGGAACGGCAGTCACTGTGCCCCTCTTCTTTCCTCTTGGTTTCCCTGATTTCTTCTTTCCTTACACCTAAGATTTCTAAACTACGTACGGATACATCGTAACAAGGGTGAAGGTTATGCCGATCGATACATTGGACATACTCGGTTCCGACCAAATTGGAATCCACCTTTCATCCGTAGGTAAAGTCCTCTTCCATCCTCGAGAACTCCCTGATCTTGTACTCGAGCAGTTGGAAACAACGCTGCAACTCGAAATGGCCCCAATTTCCATCGGTGGGTCGAACCTCATCGGAGCATTACTGGCAGGTAACTCAAATGGCATCGCTGTTGCAGATATTGCAACAGAGAAGGATATTGACCAACTTACTGCCTATGGGGACGTTGTCGTGATGGAAGGTGGTGTTAATACTGCAGGAAACCTCCTTCTAGCAAACGAACAAGGCTGTGTTGCATCCCCGAGCATTCCACATGAAGGGTTGGAGATTCTTTCAGACGTTCTCAGTGTTGACATCATTGCCACAACCATTGGTGGTCAAGATGTCGTAGGAAGTCTCGGTGTTGTTAACGACCAAGGTGTGTTGCTTCATCCTGACGTTGCCGGGGACGAAGTTCTTCTCATCGAAGAAGTTCTTGGTGTTCCACCTATGGTTGGTACCGTTTCATTTGGTTCCCCGTACGTTGGGGCAGGCATTTGTGCTTCAAACGATGGAGCCGTTGCGGGTAGTGAAACAACTGGACCAGAATTGAATCGGATTGAAGATGCGCTGGGTATTATCTGATAGCCGAACACCAATGTTCAATAGCCTCTCTTTGCCGTTTCTGGGTATGGGAGAAATGCTCTATCAAGGTAAGGTTAAGCAAGTTTGGTCAACAGATGACCCAGATGTTTTGGAATTCCGATTTACTAATCAAATTTCAGTATTCGATCAGATTATTCCATCGTTAATCCCTCGCAAAGGTGAATCATTAAATCGAACCACAGCTCATTGGTTTAAATTGGTTGAAGGGGAAGGCGTTTGCGGAACACATCTCGTTGAAGTCAATGCTGCCGACCGATGTCTTGTTCGCAAAGTTGAGGTCATCAAGGAACCAGGTGCAATACCTCGCGATATGGAGTGGGTTTTCGTTCCGTTAGAATTCATTTGTCGACATTATCTCTCTGGTTCCGCATGGCGTCGATTCCAGCGAGGAGAACTCACACCTGAACAACTGGGTGTATCAGCAGATTGCGAATATGGTGCGAAACTCGAGAAGCCATTTGTTGAGGTAACGACAAAATTCGAAGCCTATGATCGTAATATTGACCGCACAGAAGCACTCGAAATCTCTAACATTACTGATGAGGAGTACGATGCAATTGTCACTGCTGTTCTGAAAATTGATGAAATCATCGAACGCGAGGCAGCCAAGAACGGTCTCATTCACGTCGATGGTAAGAAAGAATTTGCCCTTGGCCCGGGAAGAAAAGTCGTTCTTGTCGATACATTTGGTACCCTCGATGAGGATAGGTGGTGGGATGCAGAAGCATATGCAAATGGAGAATGCATTGAACTGTCTAAGGAATTCGTACGAACACATTACATCAACACTGGCCACCAAGCAGAATTGAAGTCAGCTCGTGATGCAGGTACTGATGATCCACCAATTCCTGCTCTACCACAATCCGTCATTGATGAAACAGCTGCTTTGTATGCTTCAATGTATGAGCGATTGACTTCAGAAACATTCTGATTCTATGCATGCATACGATGAATGAGTCCGGCTCCATGTCGCTCAGCTGCCAAGAGAAGGGCATTGATGTGGCGCATTGCATCACGAACGCCTCCGTCGATTGGTTCATCTTTTGCGACAGTCCATCCTCCACCCAATAGGCTTGAACGCAGCGTTTTGACTTCTTCAGAGGTAAGAAAGCCCATGATGTTCAATCCGGCTTTTCCATCCATGTAACGCTCATCACTAACCTTGTCTGAATTGCAACGAGTGAGAAGGTAATCGAGGTGAGTCACAAGATCTTCATACAACTCATTGGATTGTGATGTAACACTCTTCACATTTTCTCGAACGTACAAAATGGTTGATCCTGTTGGATGTGGGAATCGACCAAACCGTTCCCTATTTTTGTCCTCTCCGAGCATGATTGGAAGATTGTCTTGGTCCAGCATTCTAGTCAATGTAAACAAGATTGTTGGGTCATCCCATTGAATCATTGACCTCGAATCGTATTCATCAATGCCTTGGGTTCGAAATCGCTCTTGTATTCGTGGATGCTTGCACATGTTTTGCCATTCATCAGACGAACCACGTTCTGCTGAAACCAAAGCATCGAATACTTGCGAGAGGAGTCCTGAATGACACCCATCTAGCGTGTAGAACGCTGTCGTACTCTGTTGGCGAGGCTTCATTGTTTATCCCAAACCATCCCCTCTATTGAGGTATGTGTTCGTCACTGGAAGAACTTCGACATACGCTCTTCGATGCTTGACTGCTGCTCAACATCTTCATCAGGATTCATCTCCTTGCGAAGAGTATCCAATCGGCCAGAAGGTGTATCGTCCTTTTGAACAGGAATCTCCTCAACCATTGTTGGTGGAGGTGTGTCATCCTCTTGTTCGATGACCATTGAGATATCATCGACAACATCGCTCGTTTCCTCTGTTGTCGTTTCGTCAGCGGCAGTATTCTGAGAAGGTCTATTTTGCTTTGATTTCTTTGAGCTTCCTCCCTCAGCCATCGATCGAATCAGGGCATTGTCTTGTCTTTGTACCATAAAGAGGTAAGCACCAATCAACAAGGTAGCTGCCGATGCACCCCATATGATACTCGTTGGTTGGATAACTGAGTCTTCATTCGTGACGAATATAATCGATGCTGAGTCGTCACTTTCATCGTCATCAATGTCGTATGGACTCTCGCATGCGAGAATAGCATCGAGCTGCTCTTTATCAGACAATCCAATTGCGTCAATTCGAACATTCGGTGAAAATTGTGGTCCTGCGATATCAATGAGGACCTCTACTTTGAAATCACTATCTCGGCTTGTAACTGTAAGGATACAAACAGCATCTTCCAGAACAGCATAGTTTGTTCTTGATACTGCAACATTGATGCTGCCTTGGGCAGAGATGCTGCTGATCCCGACGTTCCACCCGGACTCTTGTGCAATTACCTCTTTGTCTATGCTCGCGAGGACATTGCCGTACTCATCGTATGCTGAGACAACAACCGTGAACATGCCAGGTGCAGGATCCCAGTTCAGAACACTAATGTTTGCAAACGTTGATTCGTTTTCAAAAATCGTGAAACTTGAAGTTTGTATTGGAATTGTATCCCCTCTACTTGAACTTGTAACAAACGAGAGTTTGGTGTTTTGCGTCGGATCTCCATTGACTTCACAACTGACGACATCACCAGTGTATGCACCTCGGCCGAGTTCAGAGAAGGCAGTGTTAACAAATGAACATGTCACAGTCGCTTGTGGTGTATCTCTTCCGATAAGAACGAGTTGAATTCGTTCTTCAGCGCTTGTAAGATTGACGTAATTCGTCCCTTGCAGGACCGAAAACGTGTATGTGTTGTCAGAAACGGATGAGAAGGCCCCTTGGACCTCCTTTCCTGCAGTACTATGAACTTCGACATCCAAATTGGTGTTGCTTCTTCCCCAAAGCACGGGGCTTGACATGAACGAGATGTTTGAAGACCGAATCGTGAAGTCAAACTCCTGCGTTCCGAGGTTTGAGTGAGTCACCTCGACGGTTAGTTCAACATCCGATTTGTCCCAATCGCCTGACGGAATCAGATGAATTGGTAATCCCCGAATCTCTCCTGGCACCAATTGCATTGGCGTATCGATGTTGGCAGACCAACCTTGTGGCATGTCGGAGAGGACGACGTCAATTTCTGCCAAATCGTTGCCCGTGTTTTCTATCCATGCCAGAGGATATCCCCCTCCTGAGTTGATGTACCAATCATTCTCCATTTGAAGATCATAACTGGATGAACCGATGACGCGAACGGGGACTTCAAACACTTCAGAACCTTTGCCTACAGCATCAGAAACACGAATTTGCAATATGCTGACATCACCTTTTCTGGCATTTTCTGGCGCTTCGACAAAGATGTCAACTGTCGAGGTTTGACCAGGTTCCATGAGTTCACCATCTGGGAGCGTTATGTTCCATCCTTGGCCAAATTTCGTTAAGAACGGAGTAGAAGGTGTATTCCCTTTTTGTTCGAGTTCAACTTGAATCAGGTCTCCTCCGGGCGCTACCTCGAGGTCACTGTTTGCTAGATTGAGTTCCCATTCAGAATATTCCAATACGGAGAGGTCTACCTCAACTACATCAAGCACGTATCCTGATGAAACCACTGAATAGGTCAATATTGCATTAGCATCTTTCCATGCATACGGTATGGTCTGAACAACGCTCAGTGTTTCGGATTCATTGACCTCAAGCATCGATGATGTAATCGAATCATGTGCATTCCAAATTGCAGTATCGTTGGATGCAGTCACAACGTAAAGTGATGGAACCAATTGCACATCATCAATGAAATTCCCGATGTTGGTGATGTTGAATTCAAACACGTGGTTGCTATTTGGTTGAACGTTCTGCTGTGTTCCATTGACGACGGTAATGTTCCATTCGTGCCTCTGTTCTGCTTCGATAAGAAGCATTGTAGTCGCTGTGACGGACTTGTTGACAATTGATGCCCACTTAAATTCGAGATAGAAAGGTTGTGAAGCAGGTAGGGTACTGCTCAGTTCAATGTCGAGTGGCATAATGGTCGTAGCCAGAGGCCCCAAAGTTCTGATTTGATTGTAATAGGTAAATTGAACATCGTCAGAGGAGATGGTTTCTGTGGACATCACACTCGCTGTGAACTCATAGGTATCTTCCCCATTTCCAGGATTTTCAAGCTGAATGAGGAGTTGGTGGGGTGTACTCACGTTGAAACCATGCGGTTCAGAAGATGGTTGTGGGTCAATGACGCTCAACCCAGCACGATGAATCTGTAGAACGTGGATGCTCAAATCAAATGCATGGTGTGCGAGGGGAGTCTGTTCATCTGCATTGAACGTAAGCCGCTGCGGAGGTGCGTTGGTTGGAATGTAGACCTCAAGATGGACTGAGTGGAGGGAATTTGAGGGGCCATTTGCCGTAAGGATCCCGTTTTGTAGGCTACCTCCGCTGGTAACGTTCCACTGCCAGTTAGGACGGGCAATAGTTGCTTGATTGAGATCCCAACTCAACGTTCCCGATTGAGGCAAGAGCATGTTGAATTCAAACGCATGTTGCATGTCAGGAACCGTTCGAATATGGACTGGTGATGTGTGAGAACCCACCGCCGTGAAATTTGCATCGAGGGAACGGCATAAAGTGTCATCTCCACTACCGATGCATGTTGTCAGTGTTGTTGTTGTGGTTCCTCCGAACGTTGTCGATCCCGGAACATCAAGAAGAATTTTCAGTTCTCTTTTCTCCCCTGGTTGGAGCGTGATGGAGTAGACATTGTTTGACCCGTCGTTGAGGACTGGCGTCCCTCCCCATGACGGATTTGTCCAATCGATGGACGTTGTTGTTTCAACAGCGTTTCCAAGATTTTCGATGAGAACGTACGACTCTGCTGTTTGACCTGGAAGACCGTAGCCTTCAGTGAACGAAAGCCCTGATGAACCGACAAGCGATAATCCACGTGTTCGAAGTGCTTCAATCGGAATCCATGACGTTTCTTGAACACTGGAATCCGAGGTGAGAGTCGCAATGAGTTCGATGTATCCGTCCTCGTCGCCAAGCGCATCTGTTGGCAAGGTGGCAACGAAAGGAATGGTGATCGGCGCTGAAGGAACAAGCTCAACATTTTCCAAATTCGTCCCTGCTTGTGGTTCAACAGTCCAGTCTTCTGGCAAGCTCGTCGTAGCGTAGGAGAGATTCCAATTCGCTGTCCTTGAACCTGTTGCAGTGATGGTAACATCAACAATTTCGCTTGTTCCTGGTTCGACTCTCGTCACGGTTTCAGGACCTTGGATGAGGACATCGTATGGTTCAACGACAGTTAACGTTACTTGCTCAATGTTGTTGTCTTCACGTGCCTCGCTTAGATTCTGGTTCATGTCGAGTACGAGCTCGAAGGTGTGTGTGCCTAGGGTGGCTGTGACATCGACGCTAAAGGTTGCAGGACCTCCTTCTCCACTGGGAGAGAGTGGTTCAAGATCCTCAAAACGAACTCGAGTTAACTCTTGACCGTTCATGTACAATGCGGAGTCAATGTTTTCCTCGTTTTCCCACGTCCCGATATTCGCGAACTGTCCAGTGACTGTCAGTGTTTGACCGGGATCGGGAGAAACCGGGTTGAAGGAAATCCCATTGCCATCTGGCAATGGTGCCAAATCAAGCAAACGCTGGGATACAAGCGTATCTCCGTAAAGCATGTCGAGATATCCGTCTCCATCGAGGTCTGCGAAAGCAGGAGCAGACCATACGCGATGGGGCATTGAAAGAGGTTCATCCCATCCCTCCGAAACCTCATTATCGAATCCAGTGTCACCTTCGAAAACAAAGATGCGGCGACCAAATGCGACAACAATTTCAGGATCACCTTCTCCATCGATATCCATCCACGCAGGAGGAGAAACAGCAATTTCGTCGTTGTCGTTACCTGATCCACCTCTGTTCATGACCTTGTTCCACTCTTCAGAGGGTGGGTCATCGCTCAGGTCGTGGCAACCTACCATTCCCTCTCTGTCGAATGTCACGGAGGATGCAGAATACCAGGTGGCCCAACACAAGCGATCGTATACACCATCATCATCGGAGTCAATCGGCAGAGGTGGCGCATCAGCATATCCGTTACGTGCTCGAAAACTGAAAATCTCCTCGGTCGAAGTCAATTCCATGCCAATGAAACGAGCACCCAAGCCCACGGTCCGGCCATTAGCATCTGTTGGCACCGTGAGAATCATCTCTGGCGCAGTATCTCCATCGAGTTGAACAACAACTGGACTGGGTAAGCGAAGTCGAGGCGCATCCGAATCCGCATCTGTGCCGGATAATGCAACACGGCCCCAATCGTTCGAGCCCGTACTTCCGTCAACTCTCCAAATCCACATGTTTCCTGAGTTCTCGTCGATGGTTGTTGCAACAACAACGGAGGTTTGTGCATCAAGTTGAGCCCAAGCAGGGTCGCTCGGATGCGTACCTCTGTCGAGTGTAACATCCCAGTTCACAGTTGGTGCGTTTGCACCGAGTGGCAAACTGATGATGTGAGGGTCATCTGTTGTGGAGTCGACGACAGTGAGAACAAGTTCTGGTTGTCCGTCAAGTTCCAAATCTGCAAGAAGCGGCTGAGTGACAGAGAGATGGTTGCTCTGTCGCGTTTGGAAATGTGGACTCGTGATTCCAATTCTGTAATCGGTGCTGGTCCAAGACCACATCAATTCGTTTGAATGCCCTCCGCTTTGCCAACCGGACTCGTCACAATACAACTCTGGTGACCACACGTCCACCTGAAGAGAAGAATCCGTGTCATAACTCACGATGATTTCGATGGAACCATCCAAATCAACATCCGCCAGTACCGGAGTAGAGCGTGCGGCTTTTGTGTCACCGAGATCGACTTGCCACGCAATATCGGCATCATCTCCTGAAATCAGAGATAATTTCGTCGATGATGTTGATGTGCTCTCGTGGAGTATGACTGCAAACAGGCCAAACGGCGCACAACGCTGAGTGGCCCCAGGAGTCGTCGTGAGGCTTTCAGAGAAATTTCCGATGATTGAACCGTAGGCATCTGAGCCGATATCATCATCAAGTGCAACCCAGTTAATCACAGGATCATCGATGGTCAGCATTGTGCCTGTTTGGGCGTCATGAGTTGGCATCGAACCATTCCGTGTAGGCGTGCCACCGTATTGACTCCATGGTTGCTCGTAGGGGCTCCATGGTTGTTCGGATGTCCGCTCAACGACTTGTTCGTCTGTAAAGTGCGTCCAATGAATCTGGGTCAAGGATACCGTAAGCATCAAAATCACGACGCCGATGGCAGGCATTTGTAGCCCTGCATCGGAATGGCTTTCGCTGCTCATTGTTGGTATTCACCCATGAGGGGTTGTTATTGTTTTGCTCTTCAAGCGTCGCATCACTGAGAATTGCAACCTTTTTTTGTGGCTTCAGTGCCTAGAATTCCAAAGCGCAGTTGCTTGAACTGATGCGTGGGCTTCATATAGGGGTCGACTGTGGGCGAAATGACTTCGGTCAACTTCTCTCCCGAGGCGAAAGCCGGTGAAGGACGGAAAGGTTCTGCCTCTTCCCCCCTCATCACTCGGTTCGAGAAGTCCGGGAGATGAACAAGATGTACAAAATCGTCACAAGAGAGGATACTATACGTATCCCTGCAGAGTACATGAAAAAAGGCCAATCACTTGATCAACACATCGACCGATTGGCAATGACCGCCTTTGAAGGTCGATTTGATGAACAAAACCGATTCATTTTGGTAACAAGCAACCACACCCCTCTTGGTCGTGGTCGTATCATCCACGGTGACGGTGCTATCTATCAACGTGTTCGCTTCGATGCACTCCTCTTTTGCATGGACGATTATGAAGTCGTTGAAGGGGCAATCTCTGAAGTCAACGAGTTCGGTGCATTCGTTCGCATCGGTCCAATGGAAGCTCTACTCCACAAATCACAGATTCTTGACGACCAAGTCGAAGTCAATGTCGGCGCAGGTACTATCTCCGGACGAAACGATGACAAGCGATTGGGGATTGGTACGGCCGTTCGTGCTCGAATCGTTTCGCTGTCTCCTGACACGAGCGATCCTCGCCGATCAAAAATCGGTCTAACATGCAAACAGCCTGGTCTTGGCTCTCTTGAATGGCTCGGCGAAACAGGTGAGTGAAGATGGCAAAGAAACCATTTGCGTGTGGAGAATGTGGACTCATCCTCCAAGACGGTGTCGACCAATGCCCCCGTAATCCCTCGGCCCAAACCACAACCGACTGGCAAGGCTACGTGATCATCATCCATCCCTCGCGCTCGGAAATCGCTGAGCGATTGAACATCGACCAACCTGGTCACTACGCACTGAAAGTAAACATCCGATAAGGAGGACGAACACATGGATATTGTAAACCGATCAGAAAACAAACTACTCAACCGAGTTGAAATCGACTTTAAGTGGAATCACAAGGGGGCAAAGACTCCTTCAAAGAAAGACATCATGAATCTTGTTAAGACTCTTGAGCCAGGTTCCAATCCTGATTTCATCGTCGTTAAGAACTGCAGGACTCGTTACGGTCAGGCGTTGACAACCGGTCAAGCACTTATCTACGAATCTGCTGAGGCCATGAAGGTCGAACCAGAGTACATTCACGAGCGCCACAAGGGTTTCCGAAGTGGTAACGCAACCAAAGAAGCAGCTGAGGAGGCTGCCGAACAAGCAGAGGACGGTGGTGAATGATGGGGGAACCGAATCCAAGGGCTAAGTGGTCGAAGTACGCTATTGCAGAAGACGGTACACTTGAACGCAAGGCTGAACATTGCCCAAGCTGTGGACCTGGTGTCTTCTTGGCTGTTCACGCTGACCGCAAGACCTGTGGTCGTTGTGGCTACTCTGTCAAATTCGAATGAGAAAGCACACCGTCGTTGGTGAGTAGCCAAAGTTGCTCATCTTTGATCAAGTGTTGAACAACGACTTCGTCTTGCTTCTTTGTTTGAACACAGGTCCCGTTGATTACAATTTCCTCTCTCCAACCTGATAGAATCCACGTATTGTTCGCATTGATTGCATGTTGAACGGGACCCTTTGTGGCAAGGTCTGCAACTTTTACCCCAGTTCTGTAGAGGTAACAGCGTCCATCACTCAGTAATAGAAGCCGTTCAGTTTCTGTTCCATGCACATCTGAGAGAGCGCCCTCAATGTCAAAATGGGAACTACCAATTTTGCTCCCATCTTCTTTTGAAAGTCGCAAGCATCCTCCCGCCCTTGACCACACTTCGATGGTTGTGGCAGTCTCATGGAGCGAAACCGTCTCTTGGCTCATTGGTAAATGATCTAGTTCTGGCCACTCTGGAGGCTGTGCTCTCCATCGTTCAACTCCAGTCACATCAAATCCGTACACACCACGATTCCATAGAACGAACACAAACCCGTCATCCATACTGCCTAACGCAAGAGGCTCTGCATCGAGAACGTGTGCCCATGTTGCACCCTCTGGTAGAATGGCATTCTCAAGATTTCGGGCTACTCTTAAATCTCCACGTTCTACGCCGTTTCTAAATGGTCGATTGAGTGGCAAACATCCCATCCTTGCTATCAACAACTCACGATCAATCCACGTCGCAACAAGCACGTCGCCGACCACAATTGCGTGCTGTATCGACATTGGAAACGGACGAGCATGTTGTTCGAGTGGAGTCCAGTTTTCGTCTACTCTACAGAGTTCTCCATCAACGCCGATGGCAATAGCATAGACCCCTTCAACATCAGGTGTTTCAATCAGTTTGATTGCTCGGAACGGAAGGTGTATTGAATTTTCACCTTCGGCCATGGGGATACGAGGAAGAGGTTCCTTGTCAATACTCGCTTTCAAGAAGTCTAGCCACCTCAGCCAGAACATGTCCGATGTTGTTCTAATTGCAGTGAACAATGATGATATCGCTTCAACCAACCAAGCGAAGTTTCTTCTAGAAAACCATGATTGGTCGAAACGTGATGATGTGGAATCTCAACCAGCGTTTGCAATAGGTAATGTCCGCATGTGGTTCCTGCCAGAACGAATACTTTGGGAGGATCATCTAGACCGACGCTGGAATGATGCGACAAAGGAAACAGTAGGTGAGGTCATTTTCCCATCAAGACATGCTGCGGTAAGTGGGAAGCCATGCCTGACATTGCATCCAATCGGCGTACCTCACCACCCGCTCGGAGAGGAACCGCCATTTGGTGGTCGTTCGGGTTTTGCTCCCCCTCCGAATCCTCGCATTGGACCTTGGTGGAGGTTGCTTCACGAGAAGTGGGACCAGAATGCCATTCCTGATTTTTCTCTTTCACTCGAGGTGACCCATCATGGACCAATCATCGATGTGCCAGCATTGTTCATTGAGGTGGGTTCAACTGAATCATACTGGCCGAATGAGCAAGCCGCTCAACTCCTTTCACACGTGATCGCTGAAGGTCTCAGGTTTGAAGATGGATTCTCGAACAAATGTTGGAGTTCAAGACACGCTGGAGAACCAGTTCTTGTGACTCTTGGAGGTGGACATTACGCCCCAAAGGCCAACAAGTTAGGTTTGGAAAATAACGTATGGATTGGACATATGCTCGCAAATCACTCCTTGCCATTTGGGTCACAAGATGATCCAGGCATTCTTTGGAAACAATCGATAGATGCAGCACTTTCATCTACACAAAAAGCCTTTCCGGGCGGAGTCATAGTTTGCAATGTAGAGAAGAAGTCGTTCAAGGGCTGGCAACGTCAATTGATTTACACTCATCTCGATTCCATCGGGGTTAAAGTTGTTCGAACCAATGCGTTCTTGGAAATGGTCAAAGGATGCCGAGAAGTCCAGTAGAGTAAGGAGGTTGGTTCATGCTTTCAAAACTCATCGTTGCAATGACACTACGTATGCCACGTTGGTTCGTACGTTGGGTTTCTCGTCGGTACGTTGCAGGATCTACTCTTGATGATGCTGTAATGGTCATGAAGCGATTGGAGTCCGAGGGCGCATGCTTTACGATCGATGTTCTGGGTGAAGAAATCTCCTCCTTGGACGAAGCTCAATTCTTCCTCGATGAATACGTACGTGTGATGAATGCAATTGTTGAAAACGACTTTGATGCCAACCTCTCAATCAAACCAACTGCATTCGGACTGCTGATCAACAAGGACAAAGGCATCGAGAACATTGAATCACTTGTGAGACAAGCAGCTGAACATGATATGTTCGTACGCCTTGATATGGAGGACCACCGAGTAACCACAGAAACCATCCAAGTCGTTCTCGATTTGCATGAGAAAGGCTTGACAAATGTCGGGACAGTCCTCCAAGGCCGCTTGCATCGAACGCCTGATGACATCAAAGAAGTTGAGGGTGCCATCGGCCCGAATGCTGACTACCGAATATGCAAAGGAATCTATCTCGAACCAGAAGACATCGCTTACACCACACGAATGGACATTCGCAACAAAACCAATGATGCCATCCGGATGGCCTTGGAACACGGTGCCTATGTTGGAATCGCATCGCATGATGTCCCAGTTGTCGATTATTCCCTTGAACTACTGGAGGAATTCAACATGGGTCCATCAATTGACGATCCAAGAACCAATGCAGGAGCTCCCAGAAAAGGGAAGGGGCCAGGTTACGAGTTCCAAATGTTGCTCGGCGTGCGAGGCCCAATGCGACGGAAACTCACCAAGCAAGGACATCGTACTCGCGTCTACATCCCATACGGAGAAAAGTGGTATGAATACAGCATACGACGACTACAAGAAAATCCGACAATTGGATTGCAAATCGCCAAGGCATTTTTGATGCCTTGGACAAACCGACCATAATCAGTTTCGGGGCTTCTTCTTTCGCCTGTTTGATGGTTTGACCCGTTTCTTGATTTGCTCTTTCGGTAAGATTGGATTCGGATTGAAACCAAGACGACCCTCTTTCCATGCTTGCCGTCGTTCTCTAGGCGTTTTCGGTTCGAATCGTTCCGGCCGTGGGGGCTCATGCAAATACATTCTCTTGATGTTGGATGCATCGACTGTACCTCGCAATGTACGCCCTTCACCAGTGTGAATCGCACGAATGCGCCATGTCTGAACGCCAATTTCAAGGAGTGTTCCTGCTTTGAAAGACGTACCCTCTTCCACGATGAGTACGTCAGGCGTTGAGAATTCTCCTCGGGTCTTTGTGATTTTGACTCGAAGCATATCCTGACGTAATGCAACCGCTCGAACAAGATTTTTGGCCTCGATTTCTTTAACAGATTCTTTTTCAGACTCGAGGCGAGTTATCCTCCAAGCCATTTCATCGTGCTCGAAAACATCGTTGAGTTCCAACCATTCATCAGCATCGAGATCAATTGTAGCCATGTAAGATTCTGGACCATCGGTCAGCATGAAAGGCACACGCTTCAAAGGAGGCGCTCGGAATTGAATTTCATGTACTGAGGAACACCTCTCACATCGCAAGAGATAATCTTTACCTCGGCCAATTTCTTTTTCCTTGAGAATTTGGTGACCTGTTACATCTTCGCAGCTAGGACATAGAACAGCGTTTTCGATGACCTCATCGTCATCGAAGTCGTCTTCGTATAATTCGTCATCCATGCTTCTCAGGTTGCTCTCGAAGCGTGCCCCCTTTGAATCCACCGCATGTGGTGCCGTCACAGTCTTCAAAACAAGCCGCCGTTGAGGCCCTATCATGAGCGAGATCGGGCGTGACCAGGTTTTGCCAACGCTCTTGAATGCAGATCATGGGCGTTCACGTGACGAACCCGAAATTGCTGCGAACATTGCAACACAATTGGAGCACATGGGCTTGTCAACATGGTCGATTTCGGTCTTGCGTCGTTTGCGTGATGCCATTGGGCGTCAGGAACCAGACCGTGTTCTTGAGGTTGGAGGCAATATCGGGCATCGCTCAGCATGGTTATACGATTTGTTTACCGAACGTCCAGTCTCTCGTTTTGACATCATCGAACAAGGAGCGAAATTTGGTGTCATCCTTCATCGACTTCAAACGCGCTACGATGCATCATCATGGTCAAACATCATTGTCAACGATTTTGCAACTTTATATGCAGAGGAAATGGCATGGAAACTCACAACTGCATCAGGTGTAGGCACAGACGATCGTCGCCTGTCTGAAACGTATGACGCGATTATTGTTGATTCACCTCTTAATCGATTAGCAACTGATTTGCAACACGCTATGAGTTTACTCTCCAACAACGGTGTTGTTTACACGACAGAACCTGATACACCTGTCGGAGAGTACGATGAACTTGATGCTGATGGTAAAGCGAAGGTCGATGGATTCAATGCATGGATCAAGTTTGTACAAGAATCTCAAGCGACTTATCACATGGCCTTCGTACCACTCTTTGGTGGAACAATTGTTGCTTTTTTCAAGCGGTAGATTCTTGTTCAGCCAATTCTAAGAGAGCATCAATATCGAGCAATCCGTATCCATAGTCGTCATCGTGATCGGACTGACCTTCTTGTGGTTGAACGGATTGCATAATCCAGTCTTTGACCTCATCTATGGTTGAAACCTCTCCTGATGTCCCGTTGCTGGCCAACTGTGGTTGTGCTTCAAGCAACAAAGCGATGGCTCCAGTTACGTAAACAGTAGCAGCGCTTGTTCCACTTGATGCTGACCATGTCCCCTGATGGTTGAGTACTGGGACTTCTTTTGCCGGTGCAACCAATTCAGGTTTTTTGTCAGGATCGCCTCGAGGAAGTTTGAATGGAAGAGCACTAAATCCATTGTTGCCGGTTGAGGATTTGACCCAATGATCACCTGACGGCGTCACTCCGCCAACGCAAATGACTCGACGTTCGCTCCCTGGTGATGCAACATCTCCATCGTCATTTTCGCCACCATCGTTTCCAGCAGCAGCGACAACAAATATTCCACGGGCAGTAGCGTCGTTCACCGAGTCTTCGATGGTCCTGCCGCTGGATCCTGGCAATGGCAACAAGTCTTGACCTCCACCCAATGAGAGGGAGATAATGCTCACGTTTTGACCGATGCACCAATCGATACCTGCTACGACGTCTTCTTCGTATCCAGACCCATTAGCAAGCAGTGCTTTGGCGACATAGAGGTTCACGTCTTTTGCTATTCCGTTGATCCAACCATTTGCTACGAGTATTCCTGCCATGTTTGTCCCATGTCCATGATCGTCGTATGGATTGGATTTACCTTGAACAATATCAACCCATCCAGTCACATCAAAACCTTCCAAATCCGGATGATTCAATTCCATTCCCGTGTCAACAATGCACACATTGACTCCAGACCCCGAATAGCCGCTAGGAAGGTTAATGAGTTCTCTGTAGGTTTGCTCAGATTCAATCAGAGCATCGCTCGGTTTGACAAATGAAAGTCCATCGCCTGCTATAATGTTGTAAGCAAAGCCTGCTACCAAGATGAGAAGTGCAGCAGTAGCAACGCTCACGATGCGTCGAACGATTTCCAGATCCTTTTCCAGTCGTGGAGATAGGCCCTCGTCCTTTTCATCCGTAGCATGATTCTCTGTCACGACAGCCCCTCATTGAAATGCCTGAACTGCTTCTGAAAACGTATCGACAAAACGCTTCACGTCTTCCTCAGTGTTGTAGAAATAAGCGGAGGCCCTTAATGAGCCATTGTATCCTCTATCGTTAAACCAAGAATGAACACAGTGTTGTCCAGATCGAACCATGACACCAGAGACTTCGTCAAGAAGCAATGCGATATCGTGTGCAGGAAGCTTCTCATCAAGAAGCAATGAACAAATTCCTCCACGTTTGGATGCATCTTCCGGACCAATGATTGATACACCATCCAAATCTTTAACCCCATCCGACATAATTCTGTTCAGATGGATTTCATGCTCGTGGATTTGTTCCATATCGAGACTTGTTAGGTAATCAATGGCTGCTCCTGTTGCCATCATGCCTGCAAAATGGCCGAGGCCACCTTCAAACTTTGAAGGTGTTTTGGCCCATTCGACACCATCGTAGTGTGACGTCTTGACCGTCTGTCCTCCGGATTGGATGGTGCGCATGGAATTAAGCAACTCTTCTCTGCCCCAAAGACCTCCCATCCCTGACGGGCCGAGCATTTTGTGAATTGAAAATGCAAAGAAATCTATGCCCATCTCTTGTACATCGACTGGCATATGTGGGGCCGATTGGGCACCGTCAACACATACAAGAGCGCCGAAATCTTTCGCAATTTTCGTGATTTCTCGAATTGGAGCTTCGATTCCATCAAGATTGCCAACTTGACTAACAGAAACCATTTTCAACTTACTACCTGCATCTGCACACATGTGTTCAAACGCTTCAAGGTCGAACGTGTTGTCTTCGTTCGACGTCACGACGCGATGGTCGATGCCCTGTTCTTCTTCCAGTTGGAGCCACGGGACAAGATTCGAGTTATGCTCCCTATCTGTTGTGAGAACAACATCTCCTTTTTGCCATGACAATCCTTTGGCGACTTGATTGAGACTGTGGGTTGCATTGCGTGTAAAGACAATTTCATTCACGGATGGTGCGTTGAAAAATCGGCCAAGTGTTCTTCTGGAATGTGCAATTGTCTTTGATACAGTTGTACCGAATCGGTGGACTGAACGGCCCCCACAGCCGGGCGTTTTCGTGTAGTAGTCTGAAATTGCGTTAATTACGGAGTGTGGCCGCAGAGTGACGCAAGCATTGTCAAGATAAGCAACAGGTTGGTCTTCGCATAATGCAGGGAAATCTTTGCGTCGTTTTGCTAAATCCATCACCATGCCTCCTGGTCTGGAGAGACTTCGAGAATCTTTGATTTACTCATAAGATCCTCGTCTGCAGAGACAGCCGCCTTCGTTCGGACGCTTGCTTCACTGCCAAGCATTCTCTGTGGGAACCAAACAGTCCACACAAGCAGTGGTATCGTGAGAATCGAAAAGAGAATGTGCAGCGTCAAGGCCCATGTACGTGAGCCAGTACGTTCAGCAATGTATTGTGCCCCAGTCCAAGCGCTGAGCATGGCTAAAATCGCCCAAGTGGCGCACACAAACGCCCATCCCCGCAAAGAATGCTCAAGCATTGATTCTTCCATTACTCGAACATCTTCGTGTAAGTGGTGTGTCTCAACGTGGAGGTCTCTGGTTTCACGCACTGCTTTAATGAAGAAGTAGAGGAAGAAAACGCACACTAACGTGATAAGGAACCCTCCCATCATATCCGAAAGTGAAAGTCCGACTGGGAAGTTCTTGTTCGTTGAGTGGAAGAACACCTGGGCTATTCCGAACCCTGCCCAAATCATTAGCAATGTGATTGTATGTGTTCGCATAATTGGAAACATTTGGATGAGCATGAACAAGAACCATCCCCAAACAAGCATGGAGATAATCATCTGGAAGTAAGCTGTACCGCCAGCGATTTGGAGGCCTTCCAAACCTGCGACCTTCGCATTCCCTCCATCGAAGATATCTGCATTGAGTGCGCCGAGAGCAATTGCAAGAATTGCAGACAAAATTGCAATCGTAAATTGTGGGTTCCAATCGGTTCGAATCAATTTCAATTGAAACACCAACTCTTGCCGGATTTGTGGAATGAGCGGATGGAAATCGAAGAATTTCTGTTCAACTTTGACATCATTCAATCGGAATGGAAGTGCATCGTGGGATGCTTCATGGGTTGCTGATTCCCCACCGTCCATGTCACCCCGTGAACGTCCCCCTTTGAGGTTCTTGCGTTCCTACATTGACAAGCGAGAGCGTTAAACCCTCAGGACGTTTGGAATGAATTGCGAGCCGAGATCGCATAGCCTGGTAGTGCGCGCGACTGGAAATCGCGTGGGCCTGTCCCTCGGGAGTTCAAATCTCTCTCTCGGCGCCAATTCTCATCTTTCTCGCCTGTTTTTAGAAGACGCGAAGCGGTTATATCGAAATGCTTGGTGGCAGGGACGCCGCCACCGTGGCTTAGTGGTATAGCACCTCATTGGTAATGAGGAGGTCGCGAGTTCGATCCTCGCCGGTGGCTCCACCAACAAATCAACCTTTGAGCGTTTTTTTTCTCGGCAAACATTAAGAGTTGTCGGTATTCAATTCAATACGAAGAAGGAGACTTCTTTGGATGGGATATACATGAGCATTACTACTGAAAAGAAGAACGATACGAAGGCACGCATTAAAGAACTGCAGAGCCAAGTTGACGATTTGAAAGAACTTGTCAACACACTACTCTCTGTAATTGTTGAAGAGCCGGATGGTGTTCACAGCGGTTCTGCGCCAACAGGCGGGCACCCACTCGCCAACACCTGTATGTGATCATCCTTTGATGACGGCCATTGGCTCGAGGCGCAAAACAGGACGTGCCAGGTTCGCTCGGCTAGTATTTTCGATAACTTGATCCACATTTTTGTATGCTTCTGGAGCTTCCTCGGAAAGGATGTTTTTGGTTGCAGCCTGTACAATAATCCCTTTGTTACGAAGCTCATTTTCTTTCTGTTCAGCGTTGATTTGTTTTCTGGCAGCCGAACGGGATAATGCTCTTCCTGCTCCATGACAAGCACTCCCGAAAGCTTGGTTTTGTTGTGTCTTTGGCCCCGCCATCAGCCATGAACCTCGACCCATATCACCAGGAACAACCACGGGTTG
>CATISI010000068.1 GCA_949538025.1 Candidatus Poseidoniaceae archaeon | reverse complement strand
GACAATGTTGGTTCAATTGTTGTAGCAACACATGATGGTGATTTCACCGTTGTTGCTCGTGCTTTCGAAGAGCGATTCGGATTCGGTATTGCAAAGAACAGCCGCACATTGAAGCAATGGCTTCGAGAGTCATGACCGTTGCCAAACTGCTCTGTAGCGTAGATGTTCTTCCTCTTCGTATTGGACCGAATGGAAGTCAATCAAATCAAGTTCACTTCCGATTAATCGGATAAACGAACGGTCCAGTGGCCAAGGAGGGCCGTCGACTTCAATTGGCGTTTCTTGATTCATCCGCCCTATGCACATCAGCAAGCCTTCTTGACGAACGAGTGGTGCTAAGTTTGTTGATGCAGGAATACGGAATGATTCAGGAATTGCCTGCAGAATGTGAACTTCCAAAACCAGGTCAAATGCTCCAATCCAAGCAGGATCCGGATTTAGCAAGTCACCTACTTTCCAAGATACGGGTAGATTCGAATGCATTTCTTTGACCCAATCGATGGCTGATGCTGATAAATCGAAGGCCGTTACTTTCCAACCTTTTTCTGCTAGGAATACCGCGTCTTCACCTAGACCACAGCCAACGACCAAAGCAGTGCCAGTCTTCTGTTCAGAATGGCGATTCAACCAATCGACGAGGAATGGATGAGGTTCACCCTTTGACCATGGGATGAGATTGCGGTCTTTTTCTGCGACTTCGTACAAATCTTCGAACCACTCCAACGGAGCGCCGCGTTCTATTGCTGCCTCCGAAAGATTCCGTAGCATCTTTCGAACGTCGTCCATGTCAACCCCTTCACATGTGTGCGATGAGTGCTTCACCAAAGGCAGAGCATGAGAGCAAGGTAGCATCATCCATCAGGCGCTCAAAGTCGTACGTAACCGTCTTTGCACTGATTGCGCCTTCCATTCCCTTGACAATTAAATCCGCAGCTTCGACCCAACCCATATGGCGTAGCATCATTTCGGCAGAGAGAATAAGCGATCCAGGATTGACCTTATCTTGTCCTGCATATTTCGGGGCGGTTCCGTGCGTGGCTTCAAAGATAGAAATGCCAGTATCGTAGTTGATGTTCGCACCAGGAGCAATACCAATACCGCCGACTTGAGCAGCGAGTGCATCTGAGATGTAATCACCGTTCAAATTCATGGTTGCGAGAACACTGTATTCTGCAGGACGTGTGATAATTTGTTGGAGCATGGCATCCGCAATAACGTCCTTAATGACAATCTCGTTCCCGGTGACCGGATTCTTCATGGTACACCACGGTCCACCGTCAAGTTCGACTGCACCGAATTCTTCCTTCGCAAGTTGATAGCCCCAATCTCTGAACCCACCTTCTGTAAATTTCATGATGTTCCCTTTGTGAACAAGTGTGACACTATCCTTGTCGTTGTCAATGGCGTATTGAAGTGCGGCTCGAACAATTCGGTTTGTTCCCTCTTGACTGATTGGCTTGATTCCAATACCTGACGTGTTCGGGAATCGAATCTTATCAACACCCATTTCGTTAGTCAGGAAATCGATCAATTTCTTGACGCCCTCAGAACCTGCTTCCCACTCAATTCCAGCGTAAACGTCCTCACTGTTCTCACGGAAGATAATCATGTCAACATCGCCGGGCGTCTTGACTGGAGATGGCGTACCATCGTACCAACGAACTGGACGGACACAAGCGAACAAATCCAATTTTTGTCGAAGAGCGACATTGAGTGATCGAATCCCACCACCGACAGGAGTGGTTAGTGGACCCTTAATGGAAACAAGACCAGAGCGCATTGCATCGAGTGTTGCTTCAGGAAGCCACTCTCCGGTTGCATTGAATGCCTTCTCACCAGCGAAAACTTCGTTCCAAGCAATTTGTTTCTCACCGTCGTATGCCTTTGAGACGGCTGCATCAACCACTGAAATCATAACAGGGCTGATATCAACACCAATTCCATCCCCTTCGATGTAGTGGATAATAGGATTGTTTGGGATGTGAAGTTTTCCATTTTGCATGACAACAGGTTCGCCGCTCATAGTTCTCATTCCAACCCACCAATAACCACTTCAAGAACCAACCGATGCGATTGTTTCTATGAGAGCGAAGGTAACTTGGGCCGGCGGAACAAAACTCGACTGTGAAAACGAGCGAGGTCAATCCATCGATGTTGACTGGGAAGATGGGCCCTCGCCGATGCAAATTTTCTTGCAAATGATTGGAGCATGTTCCATCGTCGATGTCGTCGTTGGCTTGAAAAACCGTGAATTTGGACAAGTCTGGGTCGATTTGGATGCCAATCGCAGGGAAGATTATCCCCGTTCCTTTACGAAGGTCAACATGATCTACCATGTCGAAGGAAATGTACCAGAGAAACTCGTTCGAAGAACAATCGAAAAGTCCCATGAAAAGTACTGTTCGGTCTCAAATTCGCTCGATGAGAAAATCGAGATAGTGTGGGATCTTGTGCTTCATCAGAAGTAAGTGCTGGATTTCAAAGATTGAATAGCCTGTTTGAAGGCGTTCTCCAACAGATCATACAGAGGCTTCCAGACGGAAGGGATGTTGTTCTCTTCAACGAAATCAAAGTCTCCTGCATTGTGTTGAACCCGGACACATGGTCGAATCTGCTGATTATCTTGAAGTTCGACGAGCAGAGAAAGACGGTATTCGTCGTCTGAGAGCGTGACTTTGGCAGAATTCAGGTCAATGTTTTGAGCATTTTCAGGAAGCGCATTAAACCCATCTTCGGATTGTTGACGAATGTTGTGCTGGGCGAGAACTTGGAGCAATTCTGCAACGAGCACAGGATCGACTTCTGGCGTCTCTTGTTCTTCTTCCTCAAGCAAAATGTTGTGCAGTGAGTTCGACGGAGTGGGCTGTACCGATGAATGAGCGCCCAGCTCAGCAAAAATGTCGACCTCATCAGCGTTGAAATCTGGCGTAATTGGTTGTTCAAAATACATTTTATCAGTTGCATATCCTCGTGGTTCACTTTTGAAGTATTGTTCCTTCTGCATTGAACATGAAGATTCAAATGGAGGGTAATTTTGGTACATTTGAGGGATTGTGATTCGAGCGGTTTTTGCTGTGCTTGCTCTTGTACTCGTTTCGCAGGTCGTTGTTTCTGCACCATCTGGTATTGGTAAATCTGCAAATGAAGGATGCTTGTGCCACGGAGATAGGGACCAATCTACGACTGTGAAGATTGAAGGCTTACCCGATTCCTATGAATCGAATACAATATACAATTTTTCCATCACTGTCGAGTCCGAAACGGTTGCAGCAAATCCAAATGGTTCAATCGGAGGGTTCAGAATGTTGGTTGTTGGCGGGTCCATCACCTTTGATGAATCAGCTGGTTTGATTCAAGAATTAGACGGCGGATGGACACACACTGAATTAGGCAATATGGTCCGAAATTGGAACTTTTCATTCGTAAGTCCTGAGGACAACACTACCTATGTCGACTTCACAGTATATGGCAACGCAGTGAATGGTAATCAAGCAAGTTCTGAAGACGCATGGAATAGTCGTATCTTCCGATTGCCAGGTGTAGAGTACGATGGTGAAATTTTCACAGACCAGACCGATGAGTTCAGCCCTATGGACTACACCGTAGGGGTTGTCTCGATGATTGCACTTGTAGGTTTGCTCATCATCACATTGCGTGACTAATCAATTGACAAATTCAATTGTACTACTCCGTAGGGCTTT
>CATISI010000067.1 GCA_949538025.1 Candidatus Poseidoniaceae archaeon | reverse complement strand
TGTACTTCCTGGTTTCATTTCGTACTACCTCAGCCTTGGAGCACGAGAAGACGATTTGATCAAGGAAGGGAAATTGAAAACGCCCATGCCTTCTTCTTGGGTGATTGGAACACTCGCAGGATTGGGAATGTGGACGTTCTTCATCATCATCGGCATCATTGCTTTCGCCATGGGTGAAGCCTTTGCTCAATCTGGAATGATTCATTATATTGCGATTGGAATCGCTGTACTGCTCGTTATTCTTGGTTCCATCATGCTTCTAGGAATCACTTCGCACGTTCTCGGTTTTGTTCAGAAACTCGTCGATCGTTGGTCAACAACAGAAATGGATGAAACCTTCACTCCTCGTCGAAACATGTACCTCTACGGTATTGGTTACGCTGCTGCCTCCATCGATTGTACTGCAGCTGCAGTGTTGCCATTTGTTATTTTCCTGGGAACGCTTGGAACCAGTGCGACCATCTCAGGATTGTCCGGGCTCATGCTCGGATTACTAATTCTGATGATTGTGGTGACAGTTCTCGTTGGTCTTGGTCGTCAAGTGATGATCAATTTCTTGCGACAAATGACTGGAATGATCAAGATGGTTGGTTCTTGGATGATGATTATGGCTGGTGTTGGATTGACCATCTACCTTACACAACCTGAGGTTGTTTCAACACTCTTTGCTTAGAGTTGTTGGAATGCATCATCAAATTTGCCTTCAATGCATTTGGTAACAGATGGTCGAATGAACTTGTAGTGAACAATAAGCGCAAACAGAATGCCTGTAATGACGTCAAAGAGATAGTGCTGTTGAGTTGTCATCGTCGAAATTGAGAGCAGTAGCCATGCAATCCAAAGTGCAGCACGTGCAAATTTGTTGATGCTGAACATAAGTGGTACCGAGAGAACAACGCAAAGACTGTGTCCAACATGGAGACTAGGCCAAGCATTGTACGGTTGGTCCACGCCGTGAATAAGTGAAAGGAGTTTTGTGAGAATGTCGTCGCCTGCTACTTCGGAGCGAAGATCGACTTCCACAGGTAGCAAGAGAAACATCAGAAACACTGGTAATGTCACAACAAAGAGACGTTGTGAGAAGATAATGGCACACTTTCTCTGCATTTCCGTCCGTGCTAACAAGGCAATGAGTATGTAATAGATGTAGAACGAAAAATAGGCGATGTTCATCATTGGAATGTAGGGTATGGATGAATCAAGAGGGAGTTCTGGATCAAATGCCGTCCATCCAATGAATTCAGAAACTCTGTTCGTTATTCCATATGGAATTCCGATGGCAAGAAGAAAGAATCCTCCGATGAAGGAAGGAAGTAGAACCCCTTTCTCTCGATGGTTCCATGCAAAACTCCACATCTTCCACGGGTAAGGATCGAGTAGCCTATTCTTCATCATCGCCACCTCGTTGAAGTTCCTTCCAATGGAGGACTCGATCTCCAATAATTTCTGCCTCAGCGATGTCATGCGTGACGTGAATGGCTGGAATCGATCGAGATTTCAGCACTGCACGAATCTCGTGAGCAATCTTTCGTCGCAGATTCACATCGAGTGCAGAGAGTGGCTCGTCAAGGAGCAGAAGATCGGGATTGGTAAGGAGTGTTCTTGCAAGAACAACACGTTGCGCTTCTCCTCCTGACAGTGTTTCAATACTCTGTTGTTCCTTACCGAGGAGGCCCATCTCGTTCATGACTTCATGAACATCATCCCTGTTCCAGAATTTCTTGTTCTGGTACGCAAACAGGATGTTGCCGAGTACATCTTTGAATGGGAACAGGACGGGTCGCTGAAACAACATCCCGATGCCTCTGTGTTCACACAACATGTCTTGTATGGATTGATTATTCAGCGATATAGTACCAGATTGTTGTTTTTGGAGTCCAGCAATCGTGCGTAACAGAGTCGTTTTCCCGCACCCACTTGGGCCGAGGATGGCTACAATTTCATCGGATTTAACCTGAAGATTCAGATTGTGAAGAATGTGGTATTGACCGATGACGACGTTCAGTTGCTTAATGGTCAACGACATCAAAAACCTCCCCCTTGATGACTGCGAAACCGTTCAGCGATAACAAACAATAGGAATGTCATGCACATGAGAATGGTCGCAGTAGCCATGGCAATTGGTTCGACAAGATCGAAGTATTTTGGTCTAGACATCAATTGATCGACCAAGACAGGTAATGTATCCCAAGCTCCTGAGCGCATGAGAATCCAAGATGCTCCAAATTCTCCTAACGAGAACGCCATCGAAAGTGCTGCTGCAACGACGATTTGTGGCTTCAAAAGTGGAAGTTTGATTCGAACGAATCGCTGCATTGTGGTGTAACCGAGAACCTTACCTGCATCATCGTAACTAGAATCAATTTCACGCATCGCTGGAAGCAATATCCGCACAACAAACGGAGTTGTGAGCATAGCATGCGGTAGGATTGGCAAGGCATACCATGAGAATAGGACTGGCCAAATCTTCAGAATGCCGAGGAGAACGCCCAAGCCGACCATGACCCCTGAGAGAGCGAGAGGAAGCATGGACAACAAGTCGACAAGTTGAGCAAATCGAGCCTGACCATTCTGCTCAAGATTATGGATGGATTGAGCAACAAAGAATCCGAGGATACAGGAAACGACAAGACATCCACCAGCATACACCAAGGAATTGGTCAGTGCTTCTGGTATCGATGCATACGTAAGATCACCTCTGAACGCGTAATCCCATGCATCCAAACTCCACCGATATGATTCCGAAGTTCGGTTCCGAATCCGAACGGATGAAAGAACCATGAGGAAGAGCGGTGTCAAAGCATAGACAGTGGCAACAACGACGCCGATGCGTGGAACTGTCGTTGGCTTACCAATGTATTTCCTTGAGAAATTCTCAGAGACAAGTTCAATTTCGTTGGATTGTTTCTGCTGCCATCGTCCAGCGAACGCAAGGGCGCTCAGAAGGACAAGCCCCTGAAGCGTCGCTCCACCAAGGACGAGTACGCTAACATCGACACGATAACCTGGGATTCCTGCTGCCCCTCCCTCTACTGCCATGAGTGCTTCAAGCGTCCACATGTTTGGAGCAAGCCATCGCACAAGTGCAAATGAGGTGAATGAAAATATGAACGTGAATACGAACGCAGAGAGTATCGACGTTCGAAGCATTGGCCACCAAAATTGGGTCAAGCGGTTCAATCGGCTATGGCCAATGGGAAGCATACGGAACGCATTCTCGTATCGGGGAGGGAGTGTCGATATCTTTGGTTCAACAAATCGAATGACAAGTGCGAGATTAAACCAAGCGTGGGCCAGAAGCAAGGCTATGATGTGGCCAGAGTGTTCAACACCGATCATCGAAGAGAACGACCCGACAACTCCTGTCTCATTGCGTAAATCGATTCCAATGGAATCCAGCAAACCTCCTTGCTTAATCATAGCGAGAAAGCCCATGGCAGCTACGACGGTTGGTGTGACGAATGGAAGTGTTAATGCTGCTCTAATGATGCCTATACGCTTCCACTCATATCGCCCCAACCACCATGCAATGGGTAGGCCGAGCATGAGTGTAAGGGTGGCTGAAAGGATGGCTTGTACGAACGTGAAGACGACAGCATCCACGCCAAAGGGGTGTTCATCAAGATGGAGAATCGCCTGAATCGGGTTCACGCCTGTGACGAACATTAACCGCTCGAGCGCTAAAATGAGCGGTACGAGAATCAATACAAGGTACAAGGCTACGGGAACGCCCCGCCCAACAGCCGCTTTCATGTTGTCAACTCAGAGAGCCTTGGTTGCCTTCCGCCAATCCATAAGCCATGACTCCATTTCATCATCGATTCGTTCGGTTGTGATCTCAGAAGGTTGAGTTGGGACTGGGCTGTGGTGCCTGTATCCATCTGTCTCTGGCAGATCTTGGCCATCAAGCACGGAATACATGAGATTGTTTTCTGGCATGTTGATGTTAATCTCTTCACTCAGGAGGAATTCGATGAAGGCATCAACAGCGGATTGTGAACCGCCACCATTGACTTTCGCAGCATATTCGACTTGATGGAAGGATGCATAATCGATGTCGAGAGCACTAGAGATGGTGTAATTTCCTCCATAATAGGCTTCGACACCCGGCGAGTGGCAATAGGATACGGTGAGCCAAGCATCGCCAATGTGACCTTCTCCCCAGACGCCATAGCCTCCACTGTAATGTGTTTCATAGGCCTCAGTCCAGCCGGACGTAAAGATAGCATCGTTGTCTGACATGGCTTCCCACCACTCCATTGCATCCATGTTGGATTGTTGTTCGAAGTAATCGATTGTGGCCGTCATGAAAGCGCGCCCTGGCGAGGACGTTGTTGGACTCGGGAAAGCGGTTCTTCCTCGCCAATCCTCGTTGACCAATTCCTCGAGCGTGGTAGGATAGGATACGTTGTTCTGTTCAAGAGCCTGTGTGTCCACGTTGAGGCAAACGTAGCCTTGATCGAACGGCACGGCCATGTTTCCTGCGTACGGGACAAGGGCTTGTGGGTCGAGATCAGGTAGAGTTGCAGAGTGGGGTGCGAGAAGACAATTGTCCAGTGCTGTTTGTAGGTAGGTGTTGTCAAGGCCCAGGGCGAGATCGGCTTGAGGTGCTTCCTTCGTCAGAAGAAGTTGCTCCAGAATACCACCTGCATCGTCTGTCCGAATCATCTCAATGCTGTACCCGGTTTGATTGGTAAACTCTTGGAGCACTTCATCACTTAATGCAATAATGTCGTAGGTAACAATGGTGAGTGTCTTGTCATCGGCGGATGTTGTTATCACACACTCATCGGTGATGCTGTCTGTACTCAAGCAACCTGAGAGCGGTGCAAAAAGAAGGACGAGCAGAATGAAACCAACTCGAATCATGCCATCCCTCCCAGTGCATTGATGAGTCTGTGGCAACGATCGACGACATCCAAGGGGCTTGTTCCGACGACATAGAGCGATGGTTCCCATCCAAAATCACCGATGTCAAGAATGACATCGATGGTTGAGCTTGAATCTTCGAGGCCAGTACGATCTGCGTCAGCAAGTTCCCAACCAAGTTGATTGCATGCTTCCTGGACAGCATCGATGTCTGTTCCCTCGTAGTCGCCAGGTGGCCGTATGTTCATAATCGCACACTTCGAGGAATCGTTCTTGCGGGCTTCGAGCAGCATTTCAGCAAGGTGCTTTGAGGACCCAAACTGTGGTTTGCCGTGGGTTCGAAGTTCTCCCTCAACAGCGTTGATTTTACCGGGCACTGCTGCGACATCATCAGGAGAGGTTGCTGAATTAAGGCATGCTGCGATGTTCATACCTACCTTCGGGAGGACGGGCAGAAGGAGTCGAGCATCAAGTCGACCAATGGCCCACTCGAGTCGTCGAATCAAAGCGTGCTCGTTTTGATCGACTTCGAGGTCCAATCCAGTTAGGGTCTTGTCAAATCTGAGCACTTGATTTCCAGTGAATTGAAATTCGACAATGAAACGTTGCCTTAGCAGTTCATCTGTCTGGCCAACAGACAGCAACCCGCCCGCAATTTCCTTGGCCCATCCGTCAACAGTGAGTTCATCTGCAGAACCCGGCAAGTCCACAATTCCTTTCTGATATTGTCTCGAAATTGTGCTTTGCGTTGTACCAAGTATTGATGCGATGTTCATTTGTGACCATCCCTGGCCGCGTAATTCTCGTGCAAGTTGCATGTGCAGGCGGGTGAGCCACGCGCCTCCGGTTTCTCCTAGCATGTGCTTACGAAAACAAGGGAGTTATTCAAACTATGTAAAGAAAAATGCAGGATGCATATATTTTGGGAAGGGGATTAAATGACCATCTTCAAAGACCGCTTTGGCCACGAAACATCATGGAGGCGGAGCAGTTCCTCGACGATGTCCTTGCTCGCGTCATGGATTTTCTTGCTGCAAGTCAAACCGAGTCAAGCATCCGATTCGCAGAACCTCCATCATCACTTGGAAGAACCACTGATCTCAAGTTGCCACTTGAAGGCCGAGGGCTCGAAGCTGCCTTGGATGATATCGAATCAGTTCTACGTCACTCTGTCCGCACAACCGCACCAGGTTTCATGAATCCGCTTTGGGGAGGGCTTTCGATAGCATCAATTGCAGGTGAATTGGTGACGGCTGCAACAAACACGGCGATGTACACATACGAAATCGCACCCATTGCAACCTTGATCGAGTCCACCATTCTCAAGCGGATGGCGGAACTTGCTGACTTTGGAACCAGTCAAGGAACATTGACAACCGGTGGCTCAAACGGAAATCTCCTCGGTATGTTGTGCGCTCGACAAGCCAAGATTCCACTTTCTTCCCATTCTGGATTTGACGGAACGAAGATGGTTGCCTTTGTCTCAGAAGAATCACATTATTCATTTAGCATAGCATCAAATGTAATAGGTATAGGACATTCGAATTTAATCAAAGTCCGATGCAATGACGACGGACAAATGCTGCCTGAGTCCCTCGATGAAGAGATTCAACGTGCCCTGGCTAGCGATCAAATTCCATTCGCAGTATTGGCTACGAGTGGGACGACCGTTCGAGGTAGTTTTGACCCGCTACGCGAGATTGCAGGGGTTGCTCACAAACACGACTTATGGATGCACGTGGATGCTGCATGGGGGGGGTCATGTCTCTTCTCCTCACGTTATCGCTCGCTAATGGATGGAATTGAACTCGCCGACAGTTTTTGCTGGGATGCACACAAGATGATGGGTATACCACTTATTTGTTCAGCATTCATCGTCAAGGATGCAGATATTCTAAGGGCTGTTTGTTCGACTGGTCAAACCGCTCACTATCTCTACCATGACACCGGTGCAGAAATTGATCTCGGACGTTTTTCGCTTCAGTGTGGGCGACGAAATGATGCTCTCAAGTTGTGGCTTGCATGGCGTGAGATTGGCGATGCTGGTTGGGCTTCGATGCTTGAAAGGTTCATGGATTTGGCTGACCATTTACAGCAACGCATCGAGTCGCATGATGCATTGGAAATGGTCAGCGACCGAATGTGGACCAATGTTTGCTTCCGCTATGTTGGTGATTCCCAAGAGGAAGAACTCAATCGAATGAATGCGGAATTGCGTGAACGTCTCGTTCAAGACGGACGATTCATGGTCAGCCGTAGTACTGTTGATGAGAAGATCATCCTACGCTCCGTCATTGCTAACCGTAACATCACAGAATCTTCGCTTGATGCGTTCTTAGACCGGGTGGTATCGCTTGGAAAGGATATTGAGCGAGGTTTGCCTCAGAGATAATTAGGACTTGATGACAATGAGCGATGGAGAACTGATTCGAACTGCGTTGTACGATGAGCACGTAACCCTTGGAGGAAACATTGTTGATTTCCATGGTTTTGAGTTGCCTATTTGGTATTCGAACATCAAGGCTGAGCATATCGCAACCCGAGAATCCGCCGGTCTCTTCGATGTTTCTCACATGGGAACATTCCGCTTTTCTGGTCCAAATGTACGCGAGTGGCTTGAAACCGTTGCTACACAGAAGGTTTCCTCGATTGCCGTCGGTCGCTGCGCATACACACATTTCCTTGACAAAGACGGATTCATCATCGATGACATGATTTTCGCTGTTGTTTCAGAGACTGAGATTCTTGGTGTTCCAAACGCCTCCATGATCGAAGTCATGTGGGAATGGTTCCAAAGATTCTCACCTAGTGAATCTGGAATTACGATCGAAAATCTCTCCCCGCAAACATCGATTATCGCTCTTCAAGGTCCAAAAAGCAAGGAGTACTTGGATGCTGCAATGGGCGATGGACAACACGTGGGTCGATTCAAGTGGTCTGAATTCTCAGACAACCAACTCGGCGTGACAGGGTGGATTCAAGGAACTGGCTACACTGGTGAGGCCGGTTACGAGATTTTTGTTTCGAACGATCAGATATCTAGTGTTTGGCGTGCGCTCATCGATGCCGGAGCTACCCCCGTTGGACTCGGTGCTCGTGATACCCTTCGTCTCGAGAAAGGATACCTCTTGTCAGGTGTTGATTTCCTGTGGCCTCAACTTGATGATGGAACCCATGGGTTCCTCGCCCGAGATTCTTGGGAAACAAATGTACCATTTGGCCTCGATACGGAGCATGAGTTCACTGGACGTCATCGTGTACTTTCTCACACATCAGACGATGCTCGATGGTGGGGAATCAAGTATCTCGAACGTGGTCCTTTGCCACGACCAGGCAAAGATGTCCTCTCCCTCGATGGTGCGAAGATCGGCCAATTAACCTCAGGAGCGCCTTCTCCATCACTTGGTAATACAGGTATTGGAATCGGCTACATTTCGGGTGTATCCGAAGGTGATGAAGTACTCATTGCGGCAAGTCCACGTTCGTCCGTCAAAGCTGTTATTATTCGGCCGCCTTTTGTATAGACGGACCACGTTTCTTGACGGTTCAATGACGAACATTATGAGCGCTACGCGATTGGTTACGATTGCCTGAGGAGGCGAGTCGCATGGTTGACCAATTACCAAATCTTGGAAGAGAAGAAGAAATGCTG
>CATISI010000066.1 GCA_949538025.1 Candidatus Poseidoniaceae archaeon | reverse complement strand
GAGTACGTCAAACCGCATGTTCACACCTTGAATCGCTTCTCAAGATCTGCGACTCGATCCGGTCGGCAGAATAGAATGAGCCGATCGCCCTCAACAATGGTTTTCTCGCGTGCAGGTCGAAGCGTTTCCCAAAATCCTGCTGTATTTCTTCGTTGAATGAAGGCAATTCGCGACCATTCGGGTAAGCCTGAATTTCCGACTTTCTTACCAGCAAATTTTGATTCCTTGGCAACAGTTTGGCTGATGCCGACAACGTCTGGAATGTTGGAAAGAATCGCATAGGCTCCTGATGCTTTTGTATGGATGTGTGCGAGGATATTATCCACTGCTACTCGCTTAATATCGACTGCGAAGGTAATGCCCATTCGTTGTGTAACAGTAACCAAATCCGAATCTTTGAGAATCAATCCTGTTCGAGTTACACCCATGTCGTTCGCTAGAAGTGCTGCAGCAATGGATACGTGATCGTCTTCAAGAGCTGCAATCGCAATATGGTGTTCATTGATTCCAATCTCGGTTAGAATGTTTCGATCGAGGAAATCACCGTGAATGACGTCAAGATTTGCATGTGCTCCAATATCCGAACCTGATAAATTATTGGCGATGTTGAGATTTCGTTCAATCACCGTGACGTAAGCGCCGTTACGAAGCCAGTTCTCAGCAATCCGGCGACCAACATTGGTTGCTCCGATAATGGCAACACGTGGTTGAGCAGGGAAATCAATTGATTCATGGCCGAATGCTGTAAGAATTCGGCTGAACGAACCAAGTCCACTTGTTGCAACAGCGATTCTATCTTTCGGCATTAAGGTAAAATCCTTGTTCGGAACGGTACTCGGTTCACCATCGCGTTTTACGCCAACAATAAGGGGCAATCCCCCCTCAATGCCAAGGCTTGCTTCTGCAAGTGTTTGGTAAATGACTTGTTCAGCATCTTTTGTGACATTGAGCTCAATGATGAAGGCTTCATGACCAAACGGAATCACTTCTTCAATGGCCGATGAACGAAGACCTGTAGCCAATCTCTGTATGGCTCCATCGACAGGATCGATGGCATAATCGACTGCGGCCCAACGAGAAAGATGTCCCTGCTGGTGTTCATCGACATAGTTCCTGTTTCGAAACCGTCCAATCGAGAGTAGGTTCTGTTTGATTGAAACACCATTTTGTCGCTTATATTCATCCTCTGCAAGTGCACAAGCAATGAGATTACGATCGTCCGAGTCTGTGACTGCGACGAACACTGTTGCATCCCCAATACCGGCTTCCTGCAGCGCTTCTCGAGACGTGATGTCACCATGAATCACCAAAGCGTCCAACGATTGGGCATTTTTGACCGCTCTTGAATCATTGTCAATCAAGACAACGTCCATGGTTTCCGCCCGCATTGCACGAGCCAATTCTGAACCAACTCTACCAGCACCTCCGATAATCACACGCATTGTTCATCACCTCAACTGTAGACTGGGAATTTCCCTCCACCATAACTCACAGGACCTTCGAGTGCAAAAACTCGATTTCGTTCAATTCTGTCTTGATCATTGTCTTTGTCTGAGTACGCCAGTGGCCGATAATAGGCGTTGATGTAGGTCCCATCTCTGTTTGGATCGGGCTGTTCTACCCAATCGATGAGAGCGGAAGCCGTGTGAAGAAGCCATTTGTTGTTCGTTACATCAACGGATGCTTCAATATAGCAACTGTCCAATTCGATGTTGTTTTGATTGCACCAATCGCTTGACATTGGCAATTGGATGTATCCCCATGCATGTGCCTCCCATTTGGTGTAAGATTGACTTGATAGGATTCCGAACACGTACCAGCCAGGTATGCCCTTTGCTCGAAGCAGGCTCAAGAATGCGTTGGTTTGCTCATCGCAATCACCTTGGCCAGCGGCGAGGCATGCTGGACCACTCAGAGCAGCTGAACCTGAACCAGGATCGGTGTAATAGACGATATTCTCTCGGATGTAGTCAAAGGCAGCCTTTGCAAATTTGAACGCATTCTGGTTGCCATCTGGTAAATTTGAGTCGATTGCAGAAACAGCAGCAATCACCGTTGCTCCAGTTGCATCAATGGCATAATCTGGACGATTCTTGTTGTACCAACGAATGGCCGTGAAGTCATCAACTCGTTCACCACCTCCACGGTTTTCAAAATCGCCGAAGGTGCCGCTGTTTTGTTCCAACATACCCGATGCAAAACCAGGGATTCGAGGATCAACTTTTTCCTCTGCGTCGGACCACCATGTATACGATTTCGAACTGATGGTAACAAGATATTCAAACGATGTATCTTGATTTGGTCCCAAGTTGATGGTCACCTTTACACACGGTCCGCCAATGCAATACTGGCTTCCAGTTCCTGATGTACCAGGCCACCATACTTTGTGACCATTGGCAGTTGTAATTGCTTCAGCATGGGATCGTATCG
>CATISI010000065.1 GCA_949538025.1 Candidatus Poseidoniaceae archaeon | reverse complement strand
AGTGGGCCTGAAGGGATTTGAACCCTTGACCGCCCGGTTATGAGCCGGGTGCTCTAACCAACTAAGCTACAGGCCCCGAACCATCCTGAGAACAGGACCTTCATGAGTTTGCCGAATCAAACATTGCGAGGGATGCTTGGGATGGCTTGGTCTTGGCACGAACCAACGCTTCGCATGAATCTCGTATTTGCTCAGGCACAAACACGAGGATACGTTCATCGGACTGTGTTAGAGATCGGATAAGTGGTGAGTGTTCTGCTGCGTCCCGACCGTCCTCGAGTATGATGCCCTGTTCGTACGGCATGTAACCACGTTTTCGAATCAAAGCAGTGATGAGGTCGTGTTCGGCATCGAATCCTTGTTCGATAAGATGGGCCGCAACCTCACCTTGGACCATAGCAAACATTTCGGTTGTCAACGAGGGAATTCTCAAGGACTTGTGATAATCTCTTCGGGCTAACAAACGAGATGCGTAGCCTGATAAAATCTCGTCAGAATGATTCGCAAATCGACCCATGGCGACCTTGATGTGCGCATCATGCAGCGAGGCGTATTGATCTGGCGTCAGTGCTTCGTTGAGAAGCATCTCATTGATTTCACCGTCCAATTCAAGGGACCCATTTTGAGCTAACTGTCGAGCACGTGCCAACATACGAACGAGGTAGGATTGGGTTAGCATGTTGACTTTATGGAAATATACCTGGTTGTACATATGATATCTCGTCACCAGGTACGCCTCAATAGCAGGCAACCCCCAGGCCTTGACGTACAGCCTGCCCTCATCGTTCACGCGGAGTGCACGTATGACTCGAGCACTGTCAAATCCACCAATCTGAGCACCAGTATTGGCTTGGTCGCGTATCATGTAATCCATTCGATCAACGTCGAGTTGACTGCTGATGATTTCCTTAAGGAACGGAGCAATTGGAACGCCGTTGCACTCCAGTTGCCCGTCAAGAAGGGCAAAGAGGCGCTGTTTCCGTCCTTCACCAAGAACGTCGGCAAGCACTTGCCCAATCTCTGAATCCTCGCTTTCGAGAAGAATCCTTCCCCAGTGTTCATGAGAATGGAAGGTTGCAAAAACATCCGGTGTTTCAAGAAGGTGGGAATATGGTGGATGACCTATGTCATGTAGCAACGCACCAATCTGAACCAACTCAGCATCTGAGTCCGATAGCAGACCGGGTTGGACTTCCTGTATGGAGGAAGTCAACTCACCTGCGAGGAAGTATGCCCCGAGGGAATGTGCGAAACGCGTGTGCGTGGCGGACGGAAAGACAAACTCGCATGTTGAAAGTTGTTGGATATTCCTCAAACGTTGAAATTCATGTGTGTCGATGATGCGTGCGTGATGGGCTGGAACCAGAACATCGCGATGGATTTCATCACGAATCACACGGTCTCGCATATTTTTTCCTGTTCTTGCCTTCCATTTCAAGGCATCTCTTCAGATAATGGCCAAGGGGAAGTCATATGCATCTCGACCTTGAGGGGCACCCATGGCAGATGGTCTCAAAGGCTTCCTCGCCCGATTATCGACCGACGACCCTGAGACAAACGGACCTCGATTGTGGGTCATGTTTGCGATTTCATTGTTCCTTGTAGCCACCCTCAATTGGTATGCCATGGTACGTGAACCATCAGTTGTTGATGTTGATGAATTAACCGATTACATCAACGAAGTTGTCAAGGTCGAAGGGCAATTGATTTCATGGGTTGAGGACCCATACAACTCTGGTGACGATCGACTTGATGCCATCATTGACGACGGTACTGGCGTCGTGGAATTGCGTTGGTATCGTCCAGCAGAATTACCACCAATAGGAACGAACGTGACAGTGATTGGAGATGTTATCGAATACGAGGGACGAATGTGGTTGCAAGCGCTTGGTGCTGGGGCAATGAATTGGGACAAAGAAGACATTCCGGCTGCACCATTGTTAGCCATATCTGATGTTGCTCTCAACCCAGAGGACTATGACGGTCAAGTCATTCAGTTGTCAGGATTCATGTCCAAATCGATAGCACCGGATGTTGCATTTGGTACAGCCAAACTCGGAGATCATCCCAATTATGGAAATTCAAATCACCAAATCGGAATGACAATCCATTCCGCAACTGGAGAATGGATTGAAGCTGGCTCAAAGGTGACCGTTCAAGGTGTTCTCTCCTACCAACAAAGGGAGTTACGTTGGAATCTGGCCGTCCAAGGACCTGAAATTGTCATTGACAGAAATCACCCGATTGAAATTCCGTTACTTGACTGGTCCTCGCAGTCCACATGGATGTATTCTTCTGGTCGAACCGTCGATGTTGCGGGAACCTTGTCCATCATTGACGGGGAATGGCAACTTGAAGGTTCATCCGGATCACCGTTGTGTGTCCTACCAAGCGAGCAAGACCTTGCTTCAGCAGAATCCCTGAATGGAAGCGACATCCGGATGCGAGGTCGATTGGTCTGGAACACTGCATCTTCGTCTTGGTGCCTGGACAAAGGAGGCGAATCGAGCCCTGACTTGGTCGCAACATCATCCATTGATGATTTATTGATGATGCTCAGCGCAAATCCCTCATTTATCTTCGATAATCCCGGGCAGGTTTACACCGTATCTGCCTACATGAAATACGCTCTTGAGCCGAGTGTTGAGGATGAGTCCGCTTACTTTACAGATTCTCAGGGGTACACCCCTGGTTGGACAAGCATAGCAGTCACGATTCCTGGACCACGCCCAACTTGGCTCGAAGCCGGTCAAGCCGTGACTGCGGAAGTAACCATCGCTTGGGATGACGAAAATATGCGAGCCGAATTGCTCATTGAACAACTCACTGAGGGCCAAAAAGCGTCTCCAATGACGCTTCTCTGGGGCGATGGGGCCATCGATTGGGGGTACGACAAAAACAAGATTGTTCGAATCAACGGCAAGGCCATGGAAGAGAACGGCACATGGTACCTCTCCGAGCCGGGTAGCGACAAAAGGATCCTACTCGATGCTGTGAGCAATTGCATCGGTTTGGATGAACTCCATCTCGATACGGCTATGCAATGGGAGGGTCGATTGCTTCAGGTTGAAGATCCCAACTCGCTCGCCATGATTTACACCCTCAGCGGCGCTGATGTTGATGACAACGATAACGATGGGCTCAGCGATGCGCTAGAGTCTGCTTTCGGAACAAGTTCAAACAGCGAAGATACGAATGGCGATGGGATAAGCGATCGTCAAGAATACATCGACCAATCTTAGGTGATTCGATGATTGAAGCATACTTCCATGAACTTTGGTGGCTCCTTGGCGCCTTGTTCTTTGGCGTCATGCTCGGTTCACTTACGGGCTTGATTCCTGGTTTCCACGTCAACAATGTTGCGCTCATCCTCCTTGCGCTTTCTCCCGGATTGCTCGAATTGGGCATTCCCCTCTCAGCCGTCGCCGCCATCATTGTATCAACAGGTACTGTTCACACCTTCTTGAATTACATCCCATCCGCACTGATTGGTGCACCTGATGGCGATACGGCGCTATCGCTGTTACCCGGACATCGAATGTTGCTCGCAGGAAATGCTGCCCGAGGTGTGGCCTGGTCTGCACGGGGTTCACAACTGGGTCTGTTCTTGTCGCTCCCTCTGATCGTGGTGGCTCGAATTGCCTTCGGACCTGAACTCAATTGGTACAATGGGCTCAGAGATTGGCTTCCAGTTATTTTGCTAGTCATCTCCTTGCTGTTGCTCGCCACGGAAACAACTCGTCTCGATTGGCCGAAGTGGGTGCAGAAAATTACCGGTAAGCGCCTCGGGAACGACAGTCGACTGGCAGGATTCGTTGCCGCAACAGTGTTCTTTTTGCTTGCTGGCCTCTACGGCTGGGCCGTGTTTGAACTTCCCGTTGACAGTCCTGTCGGTATGCCTTCTCCATCGCTTCTGCTTCCAAGTCTTGCGGGTTTGTTCGGAATTGCCAACTTGTTGGACATCTACGCTACGACAAGTCATTTACCTCCTCAGAAGGAAAACTGGGACCTTCCACCAGTCAAACCGCTCATTGCTCCTTGTTTCTGGTCAGCCGTTGCAGGAGCGAGCATGGGTGTTCTTCCGGGAATGACTGCCTCACAGGCAACTGTACTCGTGATGGGTGGCAGAAACGTTGCTGCGAAAGTGCAAGGGAAAGAAGGATATGGTATGGACTGGGAAACCCGTCGATTAACCGAACTTAGCGACGAGGAGTTGCTTGAAATTGCCGTAGCTGAAGCAGAGGATGGATACGAAGGACCACAAACAAAACAAGATCTTGAGGTGATTGCTATTCTCTCTGCCGTCAACACGGCTGTTACCGTCATGGTTCTCGGTTTCCTCTACATCATCGGACGTTCACGCTCCGGTGCAACGCTAGCGCTGAAAATGATGTACCCGATTGAGACGTGGAATTCATCGCAACCAACCGCAGACTTCGTACGTTTGCTTGCTGTTACACTCGCAGCCGGAATCATGGCCATGCCAATTATGAAAATTGTAGGAAAGGGAATGTTGCGATTGCATGCTGCAATTCCTCTCCAATCCATGGTCATGGGTGTAATTATCTTCGTAACTGCACTGGTGTGGCTGTCAACTGGATTCGTTGGAATTGGCGTATTGATTGTAGGAACCATTCTCGGTTTAATGCCACCACGTATCGGGATTCGAAGAAGCCACGGGATGGGAATTATCCTAGTCCCAATCATGATTTACACGTTCGCACAGATGGCAGATAGCTTCGGTTTCATCTGAAATTATGAGGATTCTCCGTACCAAAAGATATGAGGGGGAAGGCGCTGGATTGAATCAGCGATGCTTTATGCGTTTTGAAACAATTTTTCTCATCAGCCTGATGTTGTTGGTACCACTTACGCCATTGGTGGAACCTGCAGAAGCAAACATGGCTCGCGCTCAGCCATGTGGAGGCTCAGTCTGTATCAACGAAGTCATGCCGAATCCGAACGGGTACGATAACGCAACATGGCCAAATGGCGAGTGGCTCGAATTGTACAACGGTGGAACAACCTCTGTCGATGTTAGCAACTGGTATTTTTCGAACAAGGCATCGAAAATACTGACTCTAAATTCTGCTTCCATCGTTGGATACAATGCAAGCAATCCTTCAACCTACACTATCGCCCCAGGTGATTACATGATTGTTGCTCGGAATGGCACACCTAATTCGATTTTCTATGTTGCAAACTCGAACGATTTTATGACGTTGTATGATTCATCAAACGCTTGGGTTGATGAAGCAACATGGAATTCAAGCTCAAGTGGAGTAAGTTTGGAAGAAGATCCATCAAATGCATACAACGATTGGATACCCACGTCCAATCCAACCCCCGGTTCCGTTAACACTGGAGGAGGCGGAGGTACCAGTGGACCAACGTATGCACAAAGCGATGTCATCATCAACGAAGTCATGGCAGACCCATGGCCAAGTTATGATAATGCTACTTGGCCTGGTGGTGAATGGGTTGAATTGTACAACAACGGAACCTCTGCCATCGACCTTGCTGGGTACTGGTTGCAGGACCTTGCTGGGAATATGATGCAAATGGATGAGAACCACCTTGTCGGCGCCTCGCCCGATGTTGGGGCAATGCTCATCAATCCACAAGAAACACGCATTGTTGCTGTCAATGCTACAACGAACAGTGGCGTTCTCAACAATGGCCAAGAAACGCTACGGCTTTACCTCCCAAACGGAAGCATCGGTCATGAAGTCATGTGGAATTCCAATCAACCAGGATTTTCCATCGAAGCGAATCCAAGTGGCGGAATGTGGCAATATTCCACCTACCCTACACCGAACGCTACCAATGCTCCAAAACTCAGCGAAATATCAGCATCTGGCGACGTCCAATTGCGTGAGATCTTCCCCGTCAGCACCATGGATGGCAGTTCTGCGCCCGATGGCGAATGGGTTGAATTCTACAACGCTGGAACAACCTCAATCGACCTCAACGGTTGGTCAATCATCGATGGAATGGGGAACATTACGTATCTTGATCCCGGCACCATCGTCGTCAACAGTTCTCAAGGAAGCACGATGATCGACGCAGGAGAACGCAGACTTGTCGAATACACAGGAGAGACAAGGCTTTGGGACAATCACAACCATCTCGTCGTTCGAGATGCAAGTGGCACCATTGTCGACATGGGATTCTACTCAACAAACTATGGCCCCAATGTCTCTCTGCTTCGAGGACAGCAATATCACGACCCATGGACACCATCGGTGACGCCTTCTCCTGGCCAACCTGAACCAACACCGACACCAACGACCGGGGAGGTTCGAATCACAGAAGTTCTTGCAGATGCTGTTGGTAGCGACTCTGCTTCCTATCCAAATGGTGAGTGGATTGAGATACAGAACACGGGCACAGAGGAAGTTGATGTTGCCGGATGGCGCTTCTCAGCCTCAGGTAGAACACTTCTTCTCCACCAGTACAACATGCCTGCGAAATCGGATACCGTTTTACAAGCCGGTGAAACCACGTTGATTGCTCTCAATGGTACATCACAATTCTACCTGAAGCATACAACACCAGACCAAATCTTCCTCTACGACGGAAACGGTGTTGCAGTACACTCAGCGCAGTGGACGAAAACCCTCGAAGGCGTATCATTGATCAACAACACAGAATCACACGCTGGTGCCGGTCCGTCAGGAACAAACGCCCCCTCATCAACGACAACATGGGGTGTTAACGATTGGCTGAATTCCGCTTGGTCAACACCTGGTGAAGAGAATCCTGTTTGGCCTGCTTATTCAGAAAGCGAAAGTCTGGTTGTCACCGAGATCGTCACATCTTGTGACCTTCCATCCTTCCAACCTGCGGCTGACTGGATCGAGTTGTACAACAATGGCAACGAAGACATCAATTTGAGCCGCTGGATGCTGAGTGCGGATTACACCTCGAACCCACTCATGGGGCGTCAATTCATTGACGCAAGCATGCTTTGGGAGTCGACGTCCAATAGCACAATTCTTGCACCAATGGGCCGGGTTGTCGTCGAACTTCGATACGACATTTTCGGCCCAAGTTTGGACGATGTTGCATCGATGGATGTACGCAATCCAGATGGAGAAGTTGTGGTTTCTGTAACGCCTCCAGCATCCTCTCTCAGCACATCCTGTGCCTCTTATGGATACAACGCAACCAACGACGAATGGATTGAGTTCCTTTGGCCAACTCCTGGTGCACTTGAGCCTGATGCCACCATGATGGCCTCCATCGACGACATCAAATTCAGTTCCATTATGTGGGATGGGGTTTCATCCATCTCAACCGAAATGGAATTCTTTGAACTTACGAACACTGGCACGGAAACTGCGATGCTCAATGGCTGGACTGTGAACCGTATTGCATCGGATGGGACGTCGTTTGAATCCGTAATCACCAACCTCCAAATTGATGCATCATCGTCGGTCAAACTTTCAAACGATGTCGCAGCATTGGGACTGTTTGAAGATGGTAACATTCTCGACATGGACGTTGCCATGGAGAACCCAATTTACCTTCTTGACAGCGGTATGGCTTTGCAACTGATCCACCCAACTGGCTTGGTCGCAGACACCATCGTCTACAAAAATGGTCCAGTGGACGCAGAGGGATGGAATGGCGTTTCACTCTCCGAACCTGTTAGTGGAATCGACAATCTCATCCTCTATCGAGGCGATGGTTGTGGCATCATGACCGATACAAACCAATCCAGCGATTGGCATCAACGATGGGGTCGTCTCGGTGCGAGTGATTTCTGTGGCGACTCGCAGTTCGATGATGCAACGTCAATCACACCGCTAATCGCTCCTGAACATGGATTGATGGATTTGCTGAACTGGATTGATGGTGCGCAAACGTCACTCCACGTCCACCTCTACATCCTCCAGTCAAGCGAGTTGATGCAAGCGCTCATCGATGCGCACGACCGTGGTGTGAACGTCGTTGTGGTCCTAAACGAACCGGAAGACTGGTGGAATTCAAACGACAAGCAAGGGCAAGAGGCCTATGCGTTTGCACTGAAAGATGCTGGTCTCAGCGTTTATTGGTTCGGAGGCTCAGGAGATGACCCATACCTCTATCTCCACGCCAAAGTTGCTGTACGTGATGATGCATCGGTATGGATTGGCTCCGGCAATTGGAAACCCTCTTCCTTGCCATACGACGGTGACCGCGGAAACCGAGATTGGGGAATTATTGTCGACAGTGTCCAACTGGCCAACAATGTTCGAGCAAAGATGACGTTCGATGAAGAGTCCATGTACGTCCAAGCCGTCTCGCCGATTGCACCAACAAATTCCTATTCCATTCCGGAAGCACAAATCATCGACCAATCAACCGCAACACGTTTTACAGGAACCTACAGTGGCCAGTTGCTCACATGTCCTGACGATTGTGTTGATGGATTGACCGAGATGATTCAGTCTGCAGAGGACGAAATTCTGCTTTCCTTGCAATACCTCGACCTCGATTGGAAATGGGGTTGGGGAGAGAATCCAGTTGTTTCAGCATTGGAGCAAGCTGCGATGGACGGCGTGTCCATTCGCTTAATCATCAACGGCGCCTACCTTGACGAAGACATCCAGGATGTTGTCGACCGAATCAACAACGATTGGAACATCACGTTCGGCTGGGATGCTTCTGCAGTCATCATGAGTGAGGACGATGATGTCATGAAACTTCACAACAAAGGAGCCATCGTCGACGGCGAATCAGTCCTCATCTCAAGTATCAATTGGGGCGATTCAGCGATGGTTCGCAACCGTGAGATGGGACTCATTGTCACCTCTGCCGAAGTTGCTGAACCTTACATCCAATCGTGGTATGCTGATTGGAATCGTCTTGACAATGTTACGGATTCCGACAACGATGGGATGCCAGACATCTACGAGGTGAATTACGGCTTGAACCGAACCGTTGCCACCATTGACGGTGTCTTGGAGTCCGACACAGACAACGACAATGATGGTCTTTCCAATCTCGATGAATACACGCTTGGCGGCGACCCGTT
>CATISI010000064.1 GCA_949538025.1 Candidatus Poseidoniaceae archaeon | reverse complement strand
TTTCTTTTCAGTGTAAAGAACCAAGCCTTCAGATGCGGCTTGTTCGTGAGAAACGCCATACAGTTCGTACAATGAAGCGAGGTGACGTTCCATTTGTCGGCCGATAGGAACACGGACGCTCCTCATCCCTGGAAGCTTGGGTTGCCCGTGAAGGAGTTGTTGGATAGCAAGTCGAATGACATCAGATCGGTTGTTCAAACCGTTTTGTCCAACGAGCATGTCCAACTCCTGCATCGTATCTGCATCGAGTCGAATCGATGTGAGTGTGCTTTGGCTCATCGGAGGTCCTCCTTATCCTATGGTTGGCCTTGGGGCTTATTAATGTATCACAAACGTATGACATTATGTATTACGCCAAATAACTCTAATATCATGGCCTCTGTGTATCGTTTATGCTCCAAGACACAACCGCAAACCGACTTTACCTGCAATTGGTTGAGACCGCTCTCGAAGATTCCATTGTCACCGATGATGAAGCGGCAATACTCCGAGTTCTTGGTGCCACGCTTGGTGTCCAACCAAGCGATACGGCTCTGTGTCTATCCATCGCCCGAGGAGATGAACTAAACCCATTTGGCGAGATGGAAGATGTTGAATTAGCCATGGGAACTGTATCGACCTACCAATCTGCTCTGATTGCAGCTCTCGATGATGAGGTCATCACTGAGGATGAATGGGCATTGCTCGACCATCTGCGTCGATTGCTCTCCATTCAACCCGATCAACATGCGATGATTGAGGAAGCCATCCATGCTATGGCTGAAGTCGATGAGCAGGGTCAGAGGCGTATTGAACGACTTGAGCGATTTATGACCGTCTGCCCTCTGTGACCCTTTTGAAACACCGTTTGGGGTACTCATTCAATGACAACCATTAGAAACACTTTGAGGGTCGAGAGGTTCAAGGTGGAAATCCTTTATGCAAATTGTCAAAGAAATCTATGATGCAGTTGTCGCCCGTGATCCTGAACAACCTGAATTCCATCAGGCAGTGTGGGAGGTCCTCGAAAGTCTAGGTCCTGCTTTGGAACGTCACCCAGAATATATCGACATGGTCAAGCGTGTTGTTGAGCCAGAGCGCCTCATTCACTTCCGAGTTCCTTGGGTTGATGACAATGGGAACGAACACGTCAATCGTGGATTCCGAATCCAATTCAACGGTGCAATTGGACCATACAAGGGTGGACTTCGATTCCACCCATCCGTTAACGCTTCAATTCTCAAGTTCCTAGCGTTTGAGCAGATTTTCAAGAACAGCCTCACTGGTCTTCCAATGGGCGGCGGAAAAGGTGGTTCAGACTTTGATCCAAAGGGGAAGAGCGATTCTGAAGTCATGCGCTTCTGCCAATCATTCATGATGGAACTCTGGCGCCACATTGGCCAAGATTGCGACGTCCCTGCTGGTGACATCGGTGTCGGTGGTCGAGAGATTGGCTACATGTACGGAATGTACCGTAAACTCCGCAACGAGTTCCAAGCTGGTGTTCTCACTGGAAAAGGACTCTCATACGGTGGTTCGTTGATTCGACCAGAAGCAACAGGATACGGTCTTGTCTACTTCGCTCGTGAAATGCTCGCTGCTCAAGGTGAATCCTTTGAAGGAAAGCTTGTATCGATTTCAGGTTCTGGAAACGTCGCTCAGTTCGCTTGTGAGAAGGTCCTCGATCTTGGAGGCAAGCCTGTTACCATGTCCGACTCGAGTGGATTCATCCACGACCCTGCTGGTATCGACCGTGAAAAGTTGGCTTGGATTATGGATCTCAAGAACAACCGACGAGGACGTATCTCTGAGTATGCTGCACACTTCGACGGTGTAACCTTCACTGCATCCGCACCAGAGCCAACTCCAAACGGCCTTTGGGGAATCAACGTCGATGTTGCCCTACCATGTGCAACACAAAACGAGCTCAACGGTCCTGAAGCACAAATGCTCGTTGACAACAACGTCATGGCTGTTGCAGAAGGCGCGAACATGCCTTGCACGCCAGAAGCAGTTGAAGTCTTCCAGAAGAACAGTGTCCTCTTCGCTCCAGGAAAGGCAAGCAATGCTGGTGGTGTCGCAACCTCTGGACTTGAAATGAGCCAAAACTCACTCCGTCTTGCATGGACTCGTGAAGAAGTCGATGCTCGACTCGATGCCATCATGGTCGGTATCCACAAGGCTGCTTACGAAACAGCCAAGGAATATGGTCGAGATGGTGACTACGTCTTTGGTGCAAACGTCGCTGGTTTCCTTAAGATTGCCGAGGCTATGAAAGCACAAGGTGTTGTTTGATTTCAAATACCGAAAAAGATGCTTAATGCTCCTAGGGTTCCTGCTAGGATTAGAAACACTGCGAGTATGATGTTCGTAATCGCCCAACCAATCCCTTGTCCATAGCTTTGATTGTGTTGTATCATATTGTAATAATAGACAATTTCACAAACGAAAGCGGCGTTAAAGAACATACAACAAGTCCCATAGCCAATGTTGAACAACGCTTCGCTTTCGCTATCGATTACAAATACGATGGAAAGAATATAGACGAGAATGCCGACTAATGCCAACACTGAACTGATGGTACGGGTTGGGTGTCGGAACTTTGGCATTTGGATGTACATGATGTTCTGTTGCATGATCGGTTGAACGGGTTGCGCACCATACGGCATTCCAGCCTGTTGTACAGCATTGATTGCAACAGATTGTGGTGTCTGAATTTCACCAATAATCTGATTGTTCTGGTCTCCTTGCATAGCATCCTCTCATCATTGGTCCCAATTAACGACTTCGCCGAATGGGGAGTCAGACTCTTGGACCA
>CATISI010000063.1 GCA_949538025.1 Candidatus Poseidoniaceae archaeon | reverse complement strand
TACCATTCTTGAGAAAGAACGCAAGAAGAAACTCATGCGTCAATGAAACGAAGTCAGATTCATAATGGACCGGTGGTTGGGGTTAACATGGACTGTGGAACGTGTGAAACTGGGACAACAATCGAAGTCATCCAACCGAAGGTCGTTGACGTCACGTTGACAATCACAGAAAAGGCAATTGAAATGCTCACAGACGCATTTGGTGATGACCGCAGTCATGCTTTGCTTGTTGGTGTCCTTTCTGGTGGCTGTTCAGGTTACATGTACGATCTACAAATTGTCGAATCCACCGATATCGACTGTCAAGAACTTGAAGTCTCAGGATTCAGGGTGCTCGTTCCTAACGCCTCATCACATCTTCTGGATGGAATTGAAGTTGATTATGTCGACCGTCTCATGGGTGGTGGATTCAAAATCAACAACCCGAACGCTTCAAGCTCGTGTGGTTGCGGCGAATCCTTTGCTTGAGGAACAACCATGGGCATCATCAAACTCGATGCATACGTATTACTCATTTCAGGTCAAGATCGATACACATTCCTTGACGGCCTGTCCACAAACAAAGTCGATTCGTCCTGCAGTACTGTGTTCACAACAACAAAAGCGAAAATCATTGATGTCGTTGATGTCATAGAAGTTGGAGATAATCTTGCCGTCGTCGGCCATGAACCGTACAAAGACAAGGTTCTCGACCACCTTCAACCCAGAATACTGCAACAGAACGTTACGATTCGCGATATAACTACCATCAACAATGTTTACCTGAGCACTGAAAACTATCCCGCACAATCCGGGATAACTGTGACCCGTTCATACTTGGGTTGGATACTTGTAACATCGGTCAAAAATTCATTGAAGGAATCGATGACTTTTGAACAATTTACGGAATACAGAACCAAGAACATTATCCCATATCAGCAACATGAAATCACTTCAGATGTGCATCCATTCAATTGTGGCTTGGAACATCTTGTCCATGAGGCCAAAGGTTGCTACATTGGACAGGAAATTCTCACGCGAATGAGGAGTCGAGGGAAAATGGGCAAGCAGCTTGTACAAGTTCAAATCGATGCTGAAGATGCTACGAGCGTCGGCAATGAATATGCCCTTGCCATTCGACGTGTGCCCCCATAACGATATAACATCAGCAACCTTCGAAGAAGCGTGGAGAATCTCGCTGAAAAGCCTGAACGTCGATACGATATCGATTGGTTGCGCGTGATTCTCTTCGGGCTCCTTATCCCGTTCCACGTAGCAATTGGTGTATATTGGTCAACCTATGGTGAAGGAATTAATCCGAATCTTTCGGATGATCCAGAGGAACGGAAAGAAGTGGCTGAGGAAGGAAACGATTACACATACGATTCCGTCGACTCAACCAGCATGTTTCTCCATTGGATGCATCAATGGAGGTTAGCCGCTCTTTTCATGATTTCAGGCATGGGTACTGCCTTCGCATTCAAGAGAAGAAGTTGGAAAACCTTCTTTTTCGAACGACTTCAAAGATTGCTGGTACCGATGTTCTTTGGAATGTGGACAGTTGGGTTTGTTGGCGGAATCATCACGGGAGGTGTTGATGTTGAAGGCAATTCATTCGTTGATACTCTCATAGCCTTCTTCGTTCACGTTCTGTTTACTTCATTCCTTTTCTGGGTACCCTTGTTTGGGAAAATAATTGCATTGGGTCACTTGTGGTTTCTTTGGAATCTCTTTCTCTACTCCCTACTGTGTACACCAATCTTCCACATGGTTCAGAAGAATTCAGATGGAAGAATCGCAGGTTTGTTTCAGTCGTCGTTTACGTTGAAAGGTGGATTCGGAATTTTCGTTCTATTCCCACTGATCCTCTCGTTAACGGAATTGGTGTTCAAACCATGGTTCCCGGGTTTCATAGGAATCGGTTACGAATGGATATGGTATCTTGTGTTCTTCATTTTTGGATATATTTGCATTGTTTCAAGAGACCTGTATTACGAATTTCTCAGCTCAAATAGGAATCTCATAACCATTCTCACCATGGTACTAACAGTTGCATTTGTACTCATTCGGCTCCAACAGCATAAGGATGGAATTCCTTACATGGACGGGGGATGGATCGAAAACGATATTCTCCATAATCAGATGACCATTCTTGGTTGCTTCATTCACAGTTTTCACGCATGGTTCTGGTGTATCACAGTTTTTGCATGGGGAGCCCACCTCCTAAACAAGAACAACGCATCCCTTGCCTATCTCAATCAGGGGGTGTACCCATTTTACATCGTCCATATGCCACTGACATTCACTGGACTGAGTATTGCAAAAGAATTTGGCTTCACGGGAATTCCCGCAGTCATCCTTAGCTGTATTTTTGTTACAGCCGGCTGTTGGCTTATCTTCGAAGCAGTTCGACGTACTGTTATCACGCGTTATTTGTTTGGCATCAAGAATACGCAAGAAAAGAAATCAGTTGTATCCCAAGATGTCAACCAATTGTGACTTGTAGAAATTACCAGATGTTTGTAGAGAATTGAGTTCTTCGTCGGTCAATTCCAACTCAAAAATATTCTCAACTCCGTTCGAACCGAGAATGCATGGCACACCAATGTAAACATCTTCCAAACCGTATTGTCCAGTCAGGAGACACGAAGCAGGTAAGAGTCGACGTCGGTTGTTGAGAACGGATTCTGCCATAACTGCCGCTGCCGATCCTGGCGCATAGAATGCTGAGCCTCGCTCGAGTAACTTCACGATCTCTCCACCACCGCCTGCGGTTCGAGCAGAGATAGCATCGATTCGCTCTTGTGACATGAGTTGCGTGATTGGTATACCCCCAACGGTTGTGTATCGAGGGAGCGGAACCATCGTATCACCATGACCGCCAAGGACCATTGGACTCACATCTTCTTCAGCGCAGTTGAGCTCCAGCGCAATGAAATGGGCCATTCGTGCACTATCAAGGACACCTGCTTGTCCAATGACTCGGTTCGAAGGGAAACCGGTCACTTTCTGCATATGGTAGGTCATCAAATCCAGTGGATTTGTGACAACAATGACAACCGAATCAGGTGCGTGGTCTCGGATACCTGCACCAACTTGAGCAACAATTTCAGCGTTCTTGCCGATCAAATCTTCCCGAGTCATGCCGGGCTGACGTGGGAAACCACTCGTTACGACAACGACATCAGCGCCAGCAATATCCTCATAATTGGACGTACCAGTGATGGTTCCATTGTAGTTCAAAACATTCGCATTTTGACTCATATCGAGTGCTTTTCCTTTCGCAAATCCTTCGTATATATCCAACAGAACAACATCTGCAATCTTCATGTTTGCTAGAACAAATGCGCATGTTGCACCTACGTTTCCTGCTCCAATAACTGCAATTTTTCGACTCCCTCTTGACATGGTAACTCGCCAGTTGTCGGTCAAGGTCGGATGCTTTTAATCAAGAGGGTATGCTTGTGTCCCGTTTCATGGAGTCCATGGGTGGTATTGAAGAACCCCCTCACGCTCGCAAAAAACAACGGTGTTAGTATGAAGTTGGGTGTGCTCAAAGAACCAGAAGGAGAGACACGTGTCGCAATCGTTCCAACAAGTCTCAAGAAGCTCCAAAAAGCGGGTTTTGAAGTTGTGATTGAAGCCGGTGCAGGAACTGCGGCGAATTATCACGACGCCGACTACGAAGCAGCAGGGGCCACCGTTGGCACACGTGACGATGCTCTTGCTTGTGAAACCATCATCACCATCCGTTTTCCAGGCGTCGAAGGAATAAAAGAAGGCACAAATCTTGCCTGTGTATCGGACCCATTTCGCAATCCACAGTTCGTCAAAGACTGCCTTGCATCCAAGGTCACACTCCTTTCAATGGACATGATTCCACGACGTTTGAGTCGAGCGCAATCCATGGATGTGAACTCAAGCCAAGACAACCTTGCAGGATACAAGGCGGTTCTGCTCGGTGCAGCCCATGTTCCAAAGGGCATTCCTATGATGACAACTTCAGCAGGAACAGTACGTCCTGCAAAAGTGGTGATCATGGGGTCCGGCGTTGCTGGTTTGCAAGCCATTGCCACAGCAAAGCGTCTGGGTGCTGTCGTTTATGCGTCCGATGTACGGAAATCAGCAGCAGAACAAATCGAATCTGTTGGAGGTCGATTCATTGAAGTTGATGGGATGGACGATTTCGAAGATGAAGCAGGTTATGCAAAGCCACTTACTCCAGAGTTCATCCAGAAGGTCAACGATACAGTGTGTGGTGTCGCATCGGATGCTGATATTATCGTCACGACCGCACGAATCTTTGGCCGTCCAGCGCCAATTACCGTTCCATCAAGTGCAGTAAAGGAATTCAAATCTGGTGCAGTCGTTGTTGATATGAATGCTGACGTGGGCGGAAACTGTGAAGATACAGTTGCAGGTGAAGTCATCACGACAGACAATGGAGTCATAGTTGTTGGAACTTCAAACCTACCAGGTACAATTGCCACAACAGCAAGCATGCTGTATTCAAACAACCTTACAACGTTCATTACTTCACTCGTCGATGATGGAGCCATCGTCATCTCCGAAGAAGACGACATATTGGTTGGCGCTCCTGAAGGCAGCGATTTCTATGTCAACGGTATGGGAGGTGTTCTCATCTGTCAGAACGGAGAAATGCATCCAAAGCAGACTCGATTGGGAGGTGCCCTCGAATGACCCCGGAATTTTTGATTGGAAACATTACACTGTTCGTACTCGCTATTTTCCTTGGATTTGAACTCATCACAAAAGTTCCTGCAACACTTCACACTCCGCTGATGAGTGGCGCAAACGCTATTTCAGGTATCTCGATCATCGGGGCTCTCATCGGTGCAAATGTAGCGTACGATGGTGGCGCTACTGATGTTTCAGGCATCCTTGCATTTGTTGCAGTTGTTCTTGCCATGATCAACGTTGTTGGAGGATTTGCTGTGACGAATCGTATGCTCAACATGATTGCTGGTAAGAAGCGAGGAGGTGCCTGAGATGGAAGATTGGATATCACTCGGCTATCTCTTG
>CATISI010000062.1 GCA_949538025.1 Candidatus Poseidoniaceae archaeon | reverse complement strand
TTCCGATCTATTTTCCGATACAAAGGGGGTTCAGTGGGCCAATACAGACGCTACCCTTTGCAAGTCAATCAAATGGTCGATATGAAACAATCATCATCGACTTCGATGAGTCCACCAGTTGTCAGGAGGTAATCGATGGCTTCGTCGATTTCTTCTTCTTCGACACCGTGTTGAAGCATTCGCTCGAAAATAGCCTCGAGAGTTGCGACGGGTTCACCTTTTTCGATTTCACCATCGACGATCATGACAACCAATTGACTGGCAACTGCAAGAAGTGGGTCGTCGACTTGATCATCTGGAAGCAATTCGATGAAGGTTTCAGCACCGTGAGCTTCACCTTCTTCGATACGCTGTTTCTCACCGCGCTGTGAAAGTCCTGTGAACGTGTTGTCCTCGTCGAGACCAAAGCAGTCGAAGATGGACATTTGATGTTCATCTTTTACAGATTCTTCTGGATCGATTCGTTTCTCCAGGTCGTCTAGACGGAACTTGCGTTGCTCCAAGAGCAATCGTTCTCGCTTGAGATCATGGCGGAGTAGAGCGAGTGTTTGCTCCGCTTGCTGGGTTAGCCATCCATTAATGGTCCATTCTGGATCAAGCCCAGTCATGACTTCAGCCATGCGGCGAACAGGTTCAGGAAGCGCGTTGACATCAATCAGTCCGCGAGATTCTTGACCGTCCTCACTCATGGAAAACTCTCGGACTTGACGGCCTTTGAAGCCTTCCCAATGAAATCTCGGAAGATTCATCGTTCTGCTTCTGAGAATTTGTTTTTCATTCCATCAACGATAGCGTTGAGTGCACCTTGCAGCGTTTGGGGATGATCGTACGTCTCCAAAGACGGTAAAGTATCAGTCTCCATGGCAAGCATGTTCTCCAAACATCTCGATAATTCGTCAACGATGGTAATGCTTCCTCGTTGCGATGAGCGTGAGAGTGGATTGAGATCGATGACAATCACCGTCTTGCCCATTGCAACAAGGGCTTCACAACGGTCTCCATCTTCGAGCGGTACAAGAATGGTATCGGCTTGTAGAATTCCCTCTGATTCGCATTTCGCACGAGGCCCCTTCAGGCCAGGGATGGTTGCGTCCGGGTTAGCGCCAAGGATATCAACGTTGAGAGCAAGCCGTTCTTTTCGTTCGTTCAAATCTGTGAGCAGGGCATCCATTCGCTCAGGCGTCCTGTAGAAGATATTGACTTCAAGTGGGCAACCAATCTTATCAGCGAGTTGAAGCATTTCATCTCCAGCTAGAGCAACCACATTCCCGTTTACAGAAAGGACAGGCTGCTTTGCCTGCATCAAGGCTTGAAGAGCGATTTGTGCGGCAACATCGGCGCTCGGAATGGTCGTCTCACCAAGGAGATAATCGTAGGCTTCTCCACGACCATGGGCAATCATGGCTGAATCAGCAAGCATGCCTTTCTTGGCTGCAACCTCGAGACGATGACGCATCAACAACGAACGGTAACGCGGATGGGAAGGGTCGGCAGCATGGTCCATGGGTCTACCTCATTGGTCGATGAGCATGCTGATATCAAGAGGAGCAGTTCCTCGATTGATGGCACTGGTTGAGAGAACATCGACACCGCATTCTCGCCATTCTTCCAAATCTGCAAAGACGATGTTACCACTTGCTTCGAGAACGACTGCATCACGCAATCCCATAACGGTGAGTTCATCAACCATCTCCTTGCTTCGTTCTGGACCAAAGTTGTCCAACATGAGCACAAGCTGTGGCAGCGACTCACTTTCTTGTCGATGTTTCCATGTTGATGCAGCAACGATTGCGTCCTTCTCATTGGTCACTTCCAATTCAAGAAAGGCTCCACAGCTGGCGACGTCCATCGTTGACAGTAGCTGAACGATGGCCTGCATGCCACCTTCACCAGATACGGCCAGATCGTTTTCTTTGATCATGGTCGCGTCGTCTTTGTTGAGTCGATGCGTCAATCCTCCACCAAGGTGGACTGCCCACTTATCCAGCATACCCCAGACAGTCTTGCGTGTAGCGGCTACTTGTCGAGGAGCGATGGTCGCCCAGTGCGCTGCGTTGGTAGCAATACCTGAGAGTTGTCCAAGCAAATTGAGGATTGAACGTTCCATACGTAGAATTGATTCGGAGTCGCCGTTGATTTCAACGATGACATCGCCTTCACTGATTCGTCGGCCATCTCCGGCTTTCCACGATGTTGAGAGGCTTGGGGCCCAAATCTGCAACATGTAATCGACGGCTGCAGCGCCAGCAATGGTTCCATCTGCTCTCGATGTTATATGTGCTGTGACCTTCTCACCGAACCCCATAACGGGCCCATCAATGCCATCATCTCCCACAATTGCCGTCGTCCAACGGTCCATGCTGGACGTGAGCATACGGCTCGCTCCATCTTCGGAAGTCCACAGGAGATGGCCACGGTCGTGAGGCAACATTGCGCGCTCGCCCATGGGATATGCTAGGTCAATGAGGACTTCAAGCAAACTGTTGTCGCGTAGGGATTGATGAGGAGGACCGTTTAGGCCATCTATGGCCAGAGTTCTCGTTATTGGTGCAGGACTTTCTGGCCTCTCGGTGGCTATGGAAGCCTCTGTCCGAGGTCACCACGTGGTCGTGCTTGAGAAGAGGCCTTCCATAGGCGGCCGTGCCTCAAGTGAATCACGGGATGGTTTTCCGATCGGCTACGGGCCCCATTTTCTGTTGAAGAAAGGCCCATTGCATCAATTGGTTCGGAAAGTGAGCAAGGTCAAACCATCCGTCTTACCATTGCGCCCCCACCGTCTCGAAATTCTCGGTCAAGGTATGATGCAACCGCGGAAGCCAATGATGGATGCAGCAATATACCGAAGAGCGGTCAAAAGCTACAACATCGAACATCCATCGATTCAAGCTAGTGAGCACATTGCTTCGTGGGGGCTCAAAAATGAAGAGCGAAGCAGAGCATTGCTCAATAGCCAACTTCTCGTCTTGAAAGAAGGATGGTCTGGTTTGGTTGGACGACTCGCTGTAACACTCGATGAAGTAGGCATTCCAATCGAAACAGGAGCGAATGTTGTCAAGGTCGAGAAACACAAGGCTCACCTCGCTGATGGACGACATGTTGAGACAGATGTCATCATCCTCGCATGTGGCTATGGTCAGGCCAAGAAACTCATCCCAGACCTACCAGACGTTTCCTTCGTAACCGCCTCAACGATTGACGTTGCCTTGGATGCATTACCACTTGGTGAACGCCATGGTATCCTCGACATCGAACGCTCAATGGCCATCTTTGACATGAAACAGATTCATCCCGGGATTGCCCCTTTTGGCGCTCTTTTATCCGCAGTTCATTTTGGAGAAGGGAAAGGCGAAGACCGACTCGCTGAATTACACCAATTCATGAATCAACGAGCTCCCGGGTGGAAATCACATATCCTCCATGAACGTCAACAAATGAATGTGAAAATTGCTCCGATTGGTGATAGAGTCGCTTGCGGTTTCGCTCGTAAGGACGGCATACTGCTGACCGGTGCTTGGGTCGAAAGCGAACATATCCTCTCTGATGGAGCGGTTGAGGCATCTCGAACTACAGCAGAACACATCAGTAGGATGCCACTTCAACAATGAAGAACCTCGGAGCAATCCGTGAACCATGCGCATCGTGACATGGAACGTTAACGGTCTACGAGCAGCCATCCGCAAAGGCATCGACAACTGGTTCGAAGACGTCGGTGCAGAGATTTGGATGCTTCAAGAAACTCGAGTTCTTGAAGAACAATTTCCGAAGGGATGGAATTGGCCCAATTCACATCAAGCGATTCTTCATCCTGCTGAAAAGAAAGGGTACTCTGGTGTAGCAACTCTCTCAAGTTGTGAAATGGTTGAATTACGAAGAGGCATGGAAAGCAAACTCGATATTTCGGATTCAGAGGGGCGGATCTTGGTGACACAGCATGGAAATCTCACCTGCATCAACACCTATCTTCCAAGTGGTTCCAACAAAGATGAACGGCAATTGTTCAAGGAAGCATGGATGGCTGAATGGCGTTCATGGCTTCAACCGTATTTGGAAAGCGACAAGCCTGTCTTAGTCGTTGGCGACTTGAACATTGCTCACACAGAAGACGACATCTGGAATCCAAAAGGTAACGCAAAATCAAGTGGTTTTCTTCCGCAGGAGCGTGAATGGTTTTCTCAACTTCTCGGAGATGGATGGCATGACTTGTTTCGCGAACACGTTGGTGAAGGTGTGAAACTCTACTCTTGGTGGTCAAATCGAGGCCAGGCTCGTGCCTTAGACCGTGGATGGAGAATCGACTACATGCTTGGAAATGAAGCACTCATGCCCTTTGTTGAATCTATTCGAATCGACCGTCAAGGTGGTATCGATATCTCCGATCATGCTCCAGTCATTCTCGAATTGAGCGATGTGGTTACATCGTAAATCCTTCGAAAACGTACATGATTCCAGAGAGAATAATTCCAATCGTAATTATTCCACTGATGAATGATTTCTTCCATTCTTTGAGCCATCGCTTTCCAAGATGAACACCGATGATTGCCGAAACAACTGAACCAGAAACGAGTGGAAGATATTCAGCGAGTGCTTCCCCATCCGAATACAGATAGACAGGTAGGCGAGAAAGGTCGACAACCAATGCGAGTAGAGCAGCCGTTGCAGCATAGGCAGATTTATCTGGCAAACGGCGCTGAAGAAACATCGCTCTCAATGCTCCCTGATGGCCTGTTAATCCGCCCATAAATCCTGAACCAAATCCTCCCCAGCGGTCTTCCGCTTCAGGTAGACGATAGTTGGTCCAACGTTCTGAAATTGCGAGAATTGGGAGAAGAATCAAAGCAAATCCAACAATGATGAGAAGTGGTTGCGGATTGACGCTCGTGCTAAGTGAAGCACCGATCAATGCACCAAGAATCATTGCCCAACCATAGCGTTTGACTGCCGAGAAATCAAGATCGCTTTTGAGAAGAACGAGTTTCCAACCATTGTGAGCAGCATGAACAACTGCAACTGCTGCGATGGCGAGATGCGGCTCAAGCCAAAGGAGCATCACGGGGGTAAGCATTGTTGCAAGACCAAATCCAGCAGGAACAGTCAGTGCTGCTGCGATAAGTGTTGCAGCCATGCAGAACACGACCAGCATCACATCCATGTCGCAACCAAATTACACTAAACCATGAATCTACCTACGTTGGTTGATTGAAACATGAGGTTATATCCTCATGTAATGGAATTTAACCATGGTCTGGGCAAACCTCGAAGGTGGAACTGGGGCGTTCTCGTCCCAGATGAAATCTTTCAAACCGTCAGATGCGACAGCTTGGTGGTATTTGCCTTACGATCAACTTAACCTTGAGTTGTTGCCCAAGCAAGAATCCGTTGGAATCATTCTCATTGAAAGTGAGAAGCAAGCAAAAAGGCGCCCATATCATAAGCAGAAACTCTGCTATATCCTGTCGAATATGCGTCACTTTGCGACTGAGATTGTTCGCAAAGGAATTCCAGTAGTGTACGTCTCAACCAGTGAACAATACGACGAACCTCTTCGTGCATTGGCTCAAGAGTTTGGGTCAATCAATATGTATCGTGCAGCTGAACGCGAGTTACGACTGACATTGTCCGAATTGATTGATGAAGAATCAATCATCGAACATCCCCATCCGGGATGGTTGACGCCTCAAGATTGGTTTACTGAAACAGTTGGAAACGAACCACCGTTCCGGATGGATCGTTTTTACAGACGCGTACGAAAAGAGAAAGGATGGTTGATGGAAGGCGATTCGCCAGTGGGTGGAAAGTTCAGTCACGATGCCGACAACCGTCAACCTTGGAAGGGGGAGCATCAACCCCCCCAAGCACCTGAATATTCAATCGACGAGATTGATGAAGAAGTGATTGCATTCGTCAACGACCAATTTGCTGAACATCCAGGTGAAGCCCGTCTGGACCATTTGCCTACAAGTTTCGATGATCATCGCCAAGCCTTGGATTTCCTTTCAGACATCCTGACCTTGTTTGGCCCATATGAGGATGCAATGACCAAAGAAAGCAGAGGCCTGTTCCATTCTCGCCTTGCTTCCTCTGTGAACATTCACCGTGTCCTGCCGCAGGAGGTCATCGATGCTGTTGTCCAAGCAAAGGTTCCATTGAACTCACAAGAAGGATACTTGCGCCAGATGATTTGGCGAGAATATGTTCACCATGTTCACGAAGTGACGGATGGATTCCACCTGCTTGATGTCAATACAACAACGCCGCCAAACCGAACTGCAGGTTGGCAAGTGCTGTTGGAAGAAGATAACACTGCTCATCCAAATCATCTCAGGCAAATCAAACCGCTACCTATGGCCTATTGGGGTCAATTATCAGGCATGGATTGTCTTGATTGGGCTGTTGAAAGCGTCATGGATGAGGCATGGACACACCATATTCCTCGATTGATGGTTCTCAGCAATCTTGCACAATTGATGGACATTGAGCCGCGTCAATTGACCGATTGGTTCCATGCAGCCTTCGTTGATGCTTTCGATTGGGTCGTTGAACCGAACGTACTCGGCATGGGGACGTTTGCTCTAGGCGATGCGATGATGACCAAGCCGTATGTATCTGGTTCTCCATACATCAAAAAGATGGGAGACTTTTGTTCATCCTGTGAATTTCATCCAGCGAAAACCTGCCCAATTTCACCAATGTATTGGGCTTATTTTGAACGACACAAGGATGCGTTTGCCGGGAATCATCGACTCGCTATGACGTTGCGAACCCTCGCTAAACGATCCGATGAAAAGAAACAACACGATCGAGAAACCTTCGAACACGTTACAGGTCTTCTTCGAGAAGGAAAATCGCTGGCTTTGCAGACCAAGTTGTAGGCTTACTTCGGGCTCGTCATTTCTTCCGGCCGAACCCACTCATCGAACTGTTCGTTGGTTAAGAGACCGAGACCAATGGCACTCTCTCGCAAGGTTAAACCGTTTTCATGAGCATTCTTAGCGATCTTCGCGGCCTTGTCGTATCCGATGTGATTGTTCAGAGCTGTGACGAGCATCAATGAGTTATCGAGATGCTTCTGAATGTTCTCTTCGTTCGCTTCTAATCCATCGATGCAACGTTCCCCAAAGGCGATACATGCATCACTGAGCAATCGGATGCTGTGCAAAAGGTTGTAGATCATCATCGGTTTGAACACGTTCAATTCGAAATTTCCTTGACTACCGCCGATGGTGATAGCAGTGTGGTTACCCATCACTTGGCAGCAAACCATGGTCAAAGCCTCGGATTGCGTTGGATTAACTTTGCCTGGCATGATGGAACTTCCCGGCTCATTCGCAGGGAGTGACAATTCACCTATTCCACAGCGTGGGCCTGAGCCAAGCCAGCGCATGTCGTTGGCGATTTTCATCAAACTCGCAGCCAGTGTGTTGAGTGCTCCGCTCGCAGCAACAATCGCATCATGTGCAGCCAATTGTGCGAATTTATTCTCAGCACTGACGAACGGAAGTTTTGTCCTTTCTGCTATTTTCCTGGCAACCATTTCAGCAAACTCTGGGTGAGAATTCAATCCTGTTCCGACAGCTGTTCCACCAAGGGCGAGCTCGAACAAGTCCTTCTGAGCGAATTCAATGCGGCGTAAATCTGCTTCAAGCATGTGGACATAGCCACTGAACTCTTGACCGAGTGTCAACGGCGTAGCATCCATCAAATGTGTGCGACCAATTTTGACAATACCATTGAATTGCTTTTGTTTTGAGCGTAATTTTTGTTTTAGACTGCGCACGGATTTGAGAAGACGATGTTCGATTTCTTCAGCTGCTGCGATATGCATGGCAGTTGGAAACGTATCGTTGGACGATTGGCCCTTGTTGACGTGATCGTTGGGGTGGACAGGGGTTTTGCTTCCGAGGATACCTCCTGCGAATTCGATGGCTCGATTGGCGATGACTTCGTTTGTGTTCATATTGGTCTGTGTCCCAGACCCGGTTTGCCAAATCCGAAGTGGAAAATGGGCATCAAGGTCTCCTTGCATGACTTCCTCGCCCGCATCAACAATCCAATCAGCGACTTCCCGGTCGAGGATGCCTAGGTCTCGGTTGGTGCGCGCAGCTGCGACCTTGAGAATTCCAAAAGCACGAATCAACGGACGTGGCATAACATCCTCGCCAATATCGAAATTGACCAACGAACGTGCAGTTTGACAGCCATAGTAGGTATCGCCAGGCACCTTCATCTCTCCCATTGTATCGGTTTCAATTCGGAATTTTTGATTGGACTGAGGTGATCGTGGACGAGCTTCCCGTATTCGTTCGTGGTAGGTGCCCTTGTCATTCAACCGGTTCTTAATGGCTTGAACAATCCATTGACTGCGTCCGTTTGATTTGCCCCCGCCAGTCCAGCGGTCAAGTTCTTGTGCGACATCTTCAGGTATGCTGACAGAGACGATTCGACGGTCTCCAACGTTGTGTTTTCCCATGATTAATAACCGAAAACGGCCGTTATTAAATCAACGCTATCGGAGGTTTAGGCCAGGAATTGAACTGATAAACCTCCTTCACTTGGAATGAGCATGGAAGAACGTTCCAACTTTTTGCCAAACCTAACGACAGGATACGGAGTCATGCTTGTATTGTGGGGGATTGCAGTATCCATTCTCTCGGAATCAGATTCCATCACCTCTTACTTCCCGTCGATGCTCGGTGCACCGATTCTTATTTCAGGTGTTCTTGCAAATCGCAACCCAGAGAAACGTAAATTCTGGATGCACATCGCTGTTACATTCGGCTTGTTGTGCGCATTGGGCGGAACCCGCTTTTTCATGGTCATGTCAGATGGACTCGATTATGCATCATCATCGATGTTGATGCTTCTGGTGACTGGTTCAATCTACACGTTCCTATGCGTTCGCTCCTTCATTGATGCTCGCAAATCCGGTGCGCTTGAAGCAACGGAATAATCAGAATTTACGTCGGCCTTTCACCGTAGGAGCAGACGTGTTGGTGACGTCGAAGTCGTTGTCATCTTCTTCGTCCACTTTGACAGAAACATCGATTTGAACATCTCTAGAGACGCTCTGCTTTGACTCCAACTTATCGATGGTTTTCATCAACATAGCGAATTCCAACTCGAGGTCTTCTAGTGCATCACTCAACTTCTCGATTTGGCCTGCGAGACGCTGTGCGATTTTTCGAGCCTTGGACAAGGTTCGGTCGTTTCCCATGATGAAACGCTCCCATCGATTGATTATCAATCCATCGAATCCAAATCAACATCGTTTGGACCGATTCCAATCGTGGTTTCGCCATCCTTCCAAACACCTCGATACATGAGCATGGTTTGGAATGGGGTTGCAACATTACCATCATTTGTGACGGCAATAACACCGCCGCGTCCACCGATTGGATCAACAGCGTTGAGAACATCTTGACACGCATCCTCAAGGCTCAATCCAGCCTGAAACTTGGTCGCAAGACGATGTGCAGCACATGTCCGAATGAATGCTTCCCCAACACCTGTGCAGGAAACAGCGATGGTCGGGTCTGCCCATGTTCCAGCGCCGATGATAGGCGTATCGCCAATGCGTCCTTTCGGTTTACCTGTCATACCTCCAGTTGAGGTTGCAGCCGCCACGTTTCCATCCCTATCCAGAGCAACAGCTCCGACCGTCCCCATGCCTTCCATGTCGTGATCGAGAACGGAATCGTCTTCATCGGTTGCTCCTGGACGAGCATTTTGTTCCTTCCAACGACTCCACTGTTTCATTCGAAGTTCCGTAATTAGCCATGTTGGTTCAACCTGTTCCAAACCCTTCTCAATAGCAAATGTGTCAGCAGCTTCACTGTTGAGCATCACTGGCCAGCCTTGTTTGAGAATGGAGTTTGCTGCTCGAATAGGATGACGAATCTGCCGTACATTGACAACGGAGCCTGCAGCACCATCTGCCCCATTCATGATGGAAGCATCCATGGTAACGGCTCCATCCTCATCCAAGACCGAGCCAATTCCAGCATTGAAGAGAGGTTCGTCTTCCATCAATTCAACGGCTTGCGTCACGGCTTCTAAGGCATCGATTGAACCGGATTCGAGGGCATTGCCGATGGACTTGAGAACGTGGTGCATGCATTGAATTCGTTCAGGATCGAGCGAAGTTAACCCTCGCCATTCACCATCACCACCAGCCCCACCATGAATGGCGAGAACGGGCATTGTCTTCACTCTTCGACGACGGAGCAACGAATGATTTGCTGAGGTTGTGCCGGGCGGTCACCGGGGAGTTTCTGGCAGCGCTCGATTGATTGAACGATGTCCATACCTTCAGAGACCTGTCCGAAGACAGCGTGGTTTCCGTTGAGCCAAGGTGTTGCAACCGTGGTTAGGAAGAATTGGGATCCGCCAGTATCGCGTCCGGCGTTTGCCATGGAGAGAACTCCGGGCTTGTCGTGCTTGAGTCCAAGAGCGGATGGCTCACAAGGAATTTTCCATCCAGGTCCACCAGTTCCAGCTCTTCGGGACATTGGGTCCTTGGAGTGTGGGCAGCCACCTTGAATCATGAAATCCTCGATGACGCGATGGAAGTGAAGTCCGTCGTAGAACCCGTCTTCGACGAGTTTGACGAAATTGGCCACAGTGTCTGGGGCACTTCCGTGAAAGAGTTCGATGGTGATGTTTCCTGCTGATGTCTCCATGAGTACGTGCATGAGTCTACCAAACGTGCCTACCTCAAGAGCATTTGCTTGTTCCATTCTTTCATAACTCGTGTAAAAAATCGAACGACTCAAGTTAGATTTTGGCGGAAGAAATGTATCAGAATCGTAACCACACCTTCATCAATAGAAGCCCAATGTTCGACTCATGACCGACCTAAGGGACATTGAAATCGAAACCATTGATGGGAACAAAACAACACTACGCGACCTTGGTGGAAGTACTTATCTCATTGTCAACGTTGCAAGTGCATGCGGGTTCACACGTCAATACCAAGGCATGCAAGCACTGTATGATGCAAAGCAGTCCGAAGGCTTGGTTGTTGTTGGATTCCCATGCAATCAGTTTGGAGCACAAGAATCAGGAACACACGAAGAGATCGCAACGTTTTGTGAAACACAGTTTGGTGTGACCTTTCCCATGATGGCCAAGATTGAGGTCAATGGCGACAACCGACATCCACTGTATGCCGAGTTGTGCAAGGTCCCAGATCACGAAGGCAAGGAAGCCATCAAGTGGAATTTCAACAAGTTCATTGTCCGTGAAGATGGCTCTGTTGAACGCTATTCTCATCGGACTGAACCTTCGGATTTGCCTCTCTAAACGACTTCTGCACCGAGAATCTTCAACGAGATTCAAATGCAGGGTCATCTCAGTAGAGCATATGGTCAAGCAACTTCCATGCATTCCTACCGGATGCTCAGCATGTTGCCGTGAAACGACCATGCCGGTGACAGAAGCTGAAGCAAAGCGTCTCTCACGTCGAACCGGGATGTCTCTCGATTCATTTACATGGGAAAATAATGGAATCCTCACGTTGCTCAACGATGAGAAGACGCGCGCTTGTGTGTTCTTGCTGACAGCGAGTTCCGATGTCGATGCGGAGGGTATATGCTCGGTATATGAGGTCCGTCCAGAGGGATGTCGAAAGTATCCAATCGTTCTGAATTCAAACGATGATTCCATCCTAGATGATGGGTGTCCACACCGTCAAGCCTTCCCTGAACCGAGTGAATCTGATGCGATCGAATTGCTCAATCTTGAGGAGCGCTTGTTGCGTAGACAATGACGCGTCCAAGTGATCGATGGACAGAAACGTACCATGCATTCTCGCAGTGCCATCCCGTTTTTGTGAGCATTTCTTCAATCGTCTCCCACGGATAATGCTTGAGCGGAGGACGGTCGCTCTTCTCGAGCGGGTGATTCAGGTGTTCTGTTCGGGGCTCACTTGGTAGAATCAAAACAAGTCCGCCACTCACAACCTCTCTCGCACTTGCTAACGTATGTTGGAGAAGTGCGTGATGGTCCATGGACCCCTGAGAATTCCTGCCATATGGTGGATCAAGAACAGCGCCAGAAAACGATGCAACATCAACCGGCAGTGTTGACTTAATTTCCGTGGCATCGCCTAAGACAAAAGGATTCAACTCAGAACCGGCCCATTCAAGATTTATTTTTGCACCTTGAATCATCTCTTCATCAAGGTCCATTCCGATGGCATGTCTTCCACTCATGATGGCTTCAATGGTGAAACCACCGGTGCCAGTCATTGGATCGAGACAGGCCCCATTGGCGAGTGGTCCACAGGCAAGATTTACTGCAAGTCGAGCAAGACGTGGCTCCAAACTCACTGGCTTGAAGAACGGTCGTTGGCTTGCCCGACGTTCAATGCTTGAGTCGCCCTTCGGGCCATGATTCAAGAGCCACCCGAAGGTCACTGT
>CATISI010000061.1 GCA_949538025.1 Candidatus Poseidoniaceae archaeon | reverse complement strand
GTATTCGCCATGTTCACAATGTGTGTGTTTTGTTGGTTAGTCGTGTGACTGTATGAAGTCGGGAACGAGCCTGTGTGTTGACTGCTCGACTGACAAATCCACTCCAAGACAGTCACGTTATCGTCATTTCCTGGTTGTGTGGTTTGACCAGTAGCGTAATCCACTCCTTCACTGCGAAGGAGCCAGATGTCTTGATCGAAACACTGTCCTGTGAGAGTGGAGTCTGCCTCGCCCCAGTCGCCTACCTCTAACTCCCTGTAAGAGGCGGTGGATGCAGGCCCGAGGGCGGTGGTGTAACACGTTGTTGGTGTGCAAGGTGAATTGATCGGCCCGAGGTATGTTACGACACGCTGGTTCGAAATGTCGTTGAGTAGGTCAAGGATAACGACATCGTCGTTGCCATCTTGGTTGATGTCACCAACGGCGAGATCCCACGCCCAAAAGTGCGTGTATCGCTGACCGATGGTGAACGAGTCGCTGTTACAGCCATCGTTCTCGAGAATGGTCAGGTTTCCTGGTTCACCAGCTGGCGCACCGTTGTCGTCTGTCTTGAATGGGTTGTTTCGCTGGAAAATGGCGATATCTGGTGCGCTGTCGCCGTTAAATTCTCCGACTTCGAGGAACTGAACGTTGGAGAACTCATCCCACTCGGCGTTTCGAGAGGTGTTCTTGGAGACCCAAACGTCGTAGCGCTCGGTGAAGTCTCCTGTACCATCGTTGAGTAGGATGGTGATGGTGTGCGTACCGTCGGTAGCGATGGCCATATCATTGTGTCCGTCGCAGTTGAAATCTGCAATGCCAATGTCAATCGGGTCACGGTTGGTTGTATAATTTCGTGCAGCAGATGCGCTTGCGTTGGTTGCAAAGGCAGCCGTTGTCGATAGAACCATTATGAGTACAAGAAATACGCTTCGAAGTTTTGCCCCGATTTTGTTTGTCTCTGTTTGCATTAATATCACTCAACTAAGCCAGTCATACTTCCACTATAACCCCTTTGATGCTACGCTTCGCCCCACGCAAGGCAAATGTGCGTTCTTGCGCCCGGATTGTAACTCAGCCAAGCCATCTTGGCGAGGGGCCCCAACCGGTGGCATCGCCACCATGGATTTTGACAAGTTTTCCGGCTGCAAACAGAGATTCCAACCAAACGCTGAGTTCAAGACCCGTTCGACCACCCAATTTTGCGCTTGCAACTTCTTCGATTGTTTCAGTTGCCAGAGCTGTTCGCCCGCCTTCTCGAACGATGAGGCGCATCAATTCCTTCAACCATGCTTCAGCCATGGGATCAACGCTCATCTCGCCTTGGATAGGACGAGGCTCGTCGAGTTCTGCAAAGGCATCCATGAGCTCAAAAACATCGTTGGCACTGGTGGGTTCGATTCCAATCTTCTCGATTTCGAGATCCACATTGAGTGCTCCAATTGGGCGCCGCACAACGGGAATGCGACTTGGGTCTGGCTCAGGCCCCATGTCGCTCGGTGGGAGAAGAGCGTCATCATCCTCGGAATCTTCGTCCGTTTGTGATGATCTCTCTTGGAGAGGAGACTGCGCCCCGATAGGTAGAATCGTACCAACCTCAGAAAGGCCGAGCTCCTCAACGATTGCTTCGACCCACGCTCTCTTACCCTCAATGACGACGTTCACATCGTTTTCATCTGAGCGAAACGTAAACCGAACGTCACCGGATGCCATGTTTGTAACCCCGTTTGCTTCCATTTCAAGATGTCGATTCTGAGGTCGCAGCAAGTTGTCGAAGAACCGTATGGAGAATCCCACCGTTGCGGTAGTATTCGACCTCGACAGGCGTGTCGAGACGCACAGAAACCTTGAATTCCTTGATCGTTCCATCTGAAAGCGTTGCTGTTACCACAAGGTCCTGCAAGGGCTGGACATTGTCGGAAACGGGTATGGTGAACGACTCTGTTCCATCGAAGCCAAGAGATTCGTGCGATTCACCTTCCATGAACGTCAACGGAAGGACACCCATTCCAACCAAGTTTGAGCGGTGAATTCGCTCAAATGAGGTAGCGATAACCGCTTTGACGCCGAGAAGGTAGGTACCTTTTGCAGCCCAGTCACGGGATGACCCTGTTCCGTATTGAGAGCCGGCTAGTACGACCATCGGCCCGTGATTGTTCATGGCCGCTTCAAACACAGAGGAGACCTCCCCGGTCGTATGGTCGAGAGCAAAGCCACCTTCCGTCCCAGGTGCGAGTTGATTGCGAATTCGAACGTTGGCAAACGTTCCACGCATCATGATCTCGTGATTCCCACGTCGACTACCAAACGAATTGAAGTCGCCCTTTTCGACACCTCGTTCGACCAACCACGTCCCAGCAGGTCCATCCGCTGGGAACGACCCTGCAGGTGAGATGTGATCGGTTGTAATCGAGTCGCCGAGCTTCAACAACACTTTTGCATCGTTGATCGGTTCGATAGGGTCCACTTCTGCAGAGAGATTCTGGAAGAACGTCGGCAACCGAATGTAGGTCGATGCTTCATCCCATGGGTACAACGGACTTGGTTCTGATGATATGGAATCCCATCGTGGCTCGTTCATGGCATCAGCGTAACGTTGCTTGAACATCTCCGGTGTAATAGCCGAGCGTGCTTCAACGATTTCATCCGTCGATGGCCAAAGATCAGAGAGCATCACTGGTGTACCGTCCGCAGCTGTTCCGATTGGTTCAGTAGTAAGATCAATCTCGAGAGTTCCTGCCAAAGCGTAGGCAACAACAAGCGGCGGTGATGCGAGATATGAGGCCTTGACCTTGCCATGGACACGTCCTTCGAAGTTCCTGTTTCCGGAGAGAACGCTTCCGACGATCAAGTTGCCTTCGTCGATGGCTGCATCGATTTCCTCGGGGAGTGGTCCTGAGTTTCCGATACAGGTCGTGCATCCGTATCCAACGACATTGAATCCGAGTGCATTGAGGTCCTCTTGAAGACCTGTCGCTTCGTAGTACTCGGTGACAACACGGCTACCTGGAGCGAGGGAAGTACGAACCCATGGTTTCACACTGAGTCCATAAGAACGTGCCTTGCGAGCAACGAGTCCAGCTGCGAGCATGACATCAGGATTCGACGTGTTTGTACAAGATGTAATCGCAGCGATGACAACATCACCATGATTCAGGTCATAGATCTCTCCATCCCGCTCAACGATGGCTCCATTGTTCAGTTCGGATGCGTCCAAACCATGTCCTTCAAAGCCAAGTTCATTCGTGAGTGAGTGAACGAAGTGGGACTTCATATCCTTCAAATCAACACGATCTTGAGGACGCTTTGGTCCAGCAAGGGCAGGAAGAATGATTCCAAGATCCAACTCGAGAACGTCCGTGTAGGATTTCTCTGCATCGCTTGCATTGTACCAAAGGCCTTGAGCCTTGGAGAACGCTTCAACCCCAGCAAGGGCATCTTCATCACGGCCGGTGAGTCGAAGGTATTCGATGGTACGCTCATCAACCGGGAAGAATCCGCAGGTAGCGCCGTATTCTGGAGCCATGTTGGCGATAGTGGCTCGATCTGCGAGGGAGAGAGCAGCCATTCCTTCACCGAAGAATTCAACGAACTTTCCAACAACACCGTGTTCACGAAGCATCTCTACGATCCGCAGCGTCATGTCGGTTGCAGTAACGCCTTCATTCAGTGAACCAGTCAAACGTACACCAACGACATCGGGTGAAAGCATGTAGATCGGTTGTCCAAGCATCACTGCTTCGGCCTCGATGCCTCCAACACCCCAGCCTAGAACACCAAGCCCATTGACCATGGTCGTGTGAGAATCGGTTCCCACGAGCGTATCAGCAAGCCAAATGTTGTTTTCTGCACGAGCAACGCTGGCAAGAAATTCAAGATTGACTTGGTGAACAATTCCACGTGATGGAGGAACAGCTTGGAAGTTGGCCAAGGATTGTTGACCCCACTTCAAGAAGGTGTAGCGCTCCATATTTCTCTGGTACTCAATATCAAGATTCATTTGAAGAGCATCAGGATTTGCTCCTGAAACATCGACTTGAACCGAGTGGTCGATGACCAAATCGACAGGAACCTGTGGATTGACCTTTTCTGGATCGCCACCCATCTGGACCATTGCATCACGAAGGGCAGCAAGGTCGACGACGGCAGGAACACCTGTAAAATCCTGAAGAATAACACGGGAAGGTCGGAACGGAATCTCTCCACGGTCTCCGTTTGCTTCCCATCCCGCAATAGCTTTGACATCTTCTTCTCGAATCAAAAAGCCATCACAGTTACGCAAGGCTCCTTCCAACAAAACACGCATTGAGTACGGAAGATGCTTGGTGGGAATTCCAGCATCGTCTAGGGCAGAAAGGGCGTAATATGTGCCTCCAACCTCAAGTTCTCGCTTCGCCAAGAATGGGTCCAATTCGCTCATGATTCAGGGGAATCGCACCCCGTTAATCAACCGAACTGTTCTATTTTCTGTGAGACTTCACCAGAATTTGTACCATGGGTTTGTTTCATCTTGACCTACAAAGTTGGCCGATTCAATTGTGACATCATCGACAGGAGTTGATCCCTGCTGACCCTCAACTTCGACATGACTGATTGAAGTAACATGTTCACAGCCGGATGTAATCTTTCCAAAGACGGTATGCTTTCCATCCAACCAAGGCGTACCTGGTTGGCCAGATGATGAATCTTGAGCATCTTCTGGGAGTAAGAAGAATTGGCTACCACCTGTATGATCAGCGCTGGTCTTAGCCATTGAGATGACGCATGGGTCATGAACCAAACCATTGTCGGCTTCATCCCCCAAGGTCCAACCTGTTGAAGCACAATCCACTGAGTTGTCCATCGCTTGTCCATTGCAATAACCATCCCAAATAATTGCATGCCCACCAGTCCCGTCACCGTTCGTGAAGTCGCCACCCTGAATCATGAAATCATCGATCACTCGGTGGAATTCTGTACCGTCGTATTTACCTTGAACGACAAGTTGTTTGAAGTTCTCAGCATGTGCTGGTGCGTCGTTTGGATAGAGTTCTAGAGAAACAGTTCCAGTTTTTGCGACTCCATTTTCCGTCCATGAAAGATTCAACTCAACATAATCTGTCGTTGTTGACTCTGAATTTGCGATTGTGATCAATCCCAACACGAGGAGGAAGCCCCCAAACATGACAACCATCCCTGCGAGTGTCGGTCCACCATTGTTGAACATTCGAGGAATGACTGTCTCGCTGATTCGCTTGTCTTGCATTTCATTGAGGAGCTTGTTGTAGAGTGAACTTGTTTTCTTGTCTTTTGGATTCTTTTTGCTTGCCTCTCGCAAGAACATGGCGGCCTTTCTGTAATCGGATTTTGAGTCGTTGGCTTTGGCAATGTTCCACGTTGCTTCACCGACCAATCGTGCTGTCATTGGGTTCATTGCTTGAGGATCGACTGCTCGAAGCGTTTGCAGAGCACCCTCATTCTTTCCTTTCGTGATGTCCTTTGCTGCTTTTTCCCAAGCCTCGCTCAATGCATCGTCCGCCATGGTTGCCCAGAACCGACTTCCATTTTTGACCTTCACGGATAAGAACACTGAGGATTTTGATACAACATATTGAAGTGATGAAAGCGATGGGCAATGAATTAGAGGCCGCGATACCCGTCGCTCTGGCCTCGGGGGACACACCAGATGGATACCATCGCGAACGACTTCACCATCAACATTGCAACAGCGAACGGTACCGGTTCTCAATCGGCGAACCTAATTCTCTTGCAGTCGCTTTTTGACATGGGCGTTCCCGTATCCGGTAAGAACCTCTTTCCATCCAATATTTCGGGTCTCCCAACGTGGTATATTGTACGACTCTCCGACAGAGGGTACCAAGCTCCTGGCGACCGAACTCACATCCAGATTCTCGTGAACAAAGCAACTTGGGAAGAAGATCTCGCTGCTCTTGAACCCGGCTCTGTTGTGGTTTGGAATATGGACTCAAAAATGCCGGTTGAGCGAGATGACATCGTATCCTACCCAGTCCCAATGACAAAGTTAGCACGAAGTTTGAATCCAAAACTCTCTAAACTCGTCACCAACATCGTCTATGTCGGAGTTCTTGCTGAACTCCTTGGCATCACCGACGAAGCACTCAACAAAGCGGTCGCTGGTCAATTCAAAGGCAAAACATCAGCGATTGAATTAAACATCAATGCCCTCGAACTCGGACGAAATTATGCCAAAGAAAATTTCACCAAAAACGACCCTTACGTCGTCGAGCCACGTCCGATTGAGAAGAAACGATTTTTCATGGAAGGAAACGAAGCGGCAGCGCTTGGTTGCATCTTTGGTGGAGTACAACTTCTGGCGTGGTATCCAATTACGCCTTCGTCAAGCCTCGCTGAGGGCATCATTGCCTACATCCCACGCCTCCGCACCAACGATGAGGGTGAAGCTACCTGCGCAGTAATTCAAGCGGAAGATGAATTGGCCGCTGCAGGAATGGTCCTTGGTGCGGGCTGGGCAGGTGGACGTGGCATGACTGCAACCTCGGGACCTGGGATTTCATTGATGCAAGAATTCATCGGTCTTGCGTACTTTGCAGAAATTCCTTCCGTCTTCTGGGATGTCAACCGTGTTGGACCTTCGACAGGTCTACCAACCAGAACGCAACAATCCGACCTTGCCATGCTCTACGAAGGCAGCCACGGAGACACACAACACATCGTGGTCATTCCCGGAACGGTCGAGGAATGCTTCGAATTTGGTTGGAGAGCATTCGATTACTCCGAACGCTATCAAACGCCTGTGTTTGGGCTCTCCGATTTGGATCTCGGTATGAACCGATGGGCATGTGAAGGATTCGAATACCCTGATGAGCCGATGGACAGAGGGAAAACCATTCGCGAACAAGACGTGTTTGAAGCAATGGAAAACTTTGGTCGCTATCGTGACTTGGACGGCGATGGGATCCCATATCGCACACTCCCTGGCAGCGGCATGGCTCCAATTCTGTACCGTGGAACAGGGCACAATCCAGATGGTGTGTACTCAGAAAAACCACACGACTATTTTGATCTCATGAAACGGCTTAAGGAAAAAATCGATGGGTCCAGAGATAACCTTCCTGCACCGATTCTTAACGAGAATGAAGAAGGAGAAATTGGCGTGATCTATTACGGAAGCATGGAGAACTCGATTCAAGAAATCGATGATCTTCTCGAAGAGACTGGACTCAAAGTCAGTCAATGTCGAGTTCGGGCTCTTCCTCTACACAGTGAAGTCGAGGCCTTTATTCGAAGGCACAAGACCACAATCGTACTGGAAATCAACCGAGATGCACAACTCTGGGGTATTCTGCGAAGAGAATTGCCAAACGACATCGTTGGACAGGTCTACTCTGTTGCGTACTCCGATGGTATGCCACCAAGAGCCCGCATTTATTCTGATTTAATTCTCAAAACTATACGTGAGGTGTCACAATGAGAGAACGACCAGCAAGAGCAATCAAACTGAACGTGTTGAACGAACCGAAAGACAACTACAAAGGTGGACCTTCTTCATTGTGCCCTGGTTGCGGTCACGATCAGATTTCAAACGTGATCATTAGCGCAGCATGGGAAAACGGAATCCCCCCAGAGCGCGTAGCAAAAATGTCTGGAATCGGATGCTCATCAAAGACGCCCGCATACTACCTCGGCCAATCGCACGGGTTCAACACCGTCCATGGCAGAATGCCATCGGTAACAACAGGCGCCTACGCCATCAACAAAGATTTGCTGTACCTCGGAGTATCGGGAGACGGTGACTCTGCTTCAATCGGTATCGGTCAGTTGATTCACGCCATTCGTCGCAACATGGACATGGTCTACATCGTCGAAAACAACGGAGTTTACGGTCTTACCAAGGGCCAGTATTCCGCCACTGCTGATGTCGGGTCCAAGAAAAAGAAAGGGAAGGCAAATGAGACGCAGCCCATTGATTTGTGTGCACTTGCCATCAACCTTGGATGTACATTTGTTGCCCGATCATTTTCTGGCTCAAAGAAGCAATTGAATGCGTTACTTAAGGCGGCCATGTCCCACAAAGGATTTGCCTTGATTGACGTTATCTCGCCGTGTGTTACGTTCAACAACAACGACGAGTCAATGCGCTCCTACACCTATGTCAAAGACAACGAGGTCACACTCCACATGACGGATTACATACCTCATTTTGAACCGATGGCTGAAGTTGAAGTCCCAGAAGGAAACTTCACCGACATTACACTCCACGATGGATCAACCATTCGACTTGAGACCATTTCTGAAAACCATGACCCAAGCGATTCGATGGCTGCGTTGACGGCACTCCATGAAGCGGAAGACGAGAAAAAGCACGTCACTGGTCTATTGTATTTTGACGCCACGAAACCCTCGCTCGCAGAAGATCTTGGTATAGTCGACATACCACTTCTTGATGTGAGCGACGACGTCCTACGACCGCCGAAAGAAATGCTTGATTCCATCAATGCAGAATTCTTGAGCATGTAATACAGCAAATCTCCTAAAAGGGAATAGGACAACGTGAGGATTGTGGAACAGAAAGTCCTCCTTGGAATCATCATCGTCGGTGGCTCTGCTCTTTTTTTCATCGTAATGTATCTGATCAATCGCTTCCGGAAGCGACGTGAATTGAAGCAGCAACTCAAACTCAGGAATGCAAGTCGAGCGCCCTTGTCCAGCATGCGCTCTCAACGCAACGATCGCAGGAACGCTCGTAGACACGTCGTTTCACGTGGACTTCAGTTGGATCAACTCAGTGGCTCAGCTAAACAAGCTTACCAGCAACGACAACAACGCCGTGTCTCACAATATTCCGATCTCCAACTGGTCATGGACGAATTATTCATTCCTGAACGCGATGCGCTCGAAACCGAGGATGAGGAAGAAGAATCCGATGATGATCGTGCGACCTGGATTGCAGAAAACGAGGACAACCTCAACGCTCACGCAAACCTTGTTGCACAGGAAGAGGTTGGAACAGGAATCTCTGTTCGAGTGACTGAAGAAGAGGACCGAGAATTGATGGAACGCCTCGCTCGTGAAGGAGGGAAGTCAGGTGTTGTTCAAATCAGCCTTGCTTGGGACGATTACAACGACCTCGACATGCACGTCTTCTGTCCATCCGGTGAGCGCATTTATTTCAACAATCGAAAGAGCGAATGTGGCGGAGAACTCGATGTCGATATGAACGTCCGACCCAAATCAAAAACGCCCATCGAGAACGTTGTTTGGACGGATCAGGCCCCCGATGGCGAATACAAGATTGGCGTCCATTTCTATCGTCATCATCGCAAGCGACGAACAAAGAAAACGTGTCAATTTAGACTTCGTGTCGTTACTTATGGCCAAGCCAAGGAATACTCCGGTGAGCTGACGCATGGCGATCCAATGTCGATGATTACCTCGTTTGTCCTCATCAAGCCTGATGAAGAGGAATGATTCTGTGAGCGGCGAGTAGTCCCTCCCGGATTCGAACCGGGGTCGGAGGAACCAGAATCCTCCATGATGGACCGCTACACTAAGGGACTATGCACTTGCCAATTTGATTCACTTCTTGAAACCGACGGTGGAAGCAATCTCAAACTTCAACGAAGCGATACATCCATCGTGAGACCCACGACAGCATCATGATAATCATGAATGAGGCAAGAGCGAATTTCGCCCATGGGCGGGGCGGTTTCTTTTCTGGCCAAGGGTCGATTCCAAGAGCCTCAGCTTCTTCGACCAACTTTGCAAGATGCTCAAGTTCTTCCTCGACAGAATTGGCCTTCATGACGTTTCGAAAACCTCCCAGTTCATCAACCTGCGTCTATTTTCGGCCGTCACCGTCGGTGACAGGTTAATAAACGAATTTAGACGGGTTATTATTGATGAAAAAGACACTTGCACTTCTTCTAGTAGCCTCCCTCCTGCTCGCAGGTTGTACCGAACTGTCAGAATCCGATGACGGAGAGACATTGAATATCGAAGTCAATGAAGACATCGCAATTGAAGAGATCAAAGATTTCATGACCGTTGATGAGGATGAATCCTTTGGTATTACCATGATGTATGACATGGACCCATCAATGATGGGAATGAATGATATGCTCGAAGTTGATGAAGACTCCGAGGCGATTATTACAATTGAAATGACTGAAGCATGGTCCCCTGATGGTTACTACACAGCCGAAATCATGGGCCTCTCCAACGGAGATTCCTCAATGAAGATGATTACATCGATGACCCACATCGGTACGACTATTCACTTCGAAATTGGTTACGAAACTCAAGGCGACCTTTGCGCAGATGAAGAAACTCAAGAAGACAAAGAAATGTGCGAAATGATGTTTGGCGATATGCCTGCTGTTCAATCGTACTCGATGACAACAACAACCACGCACACGCAAGTCATCGCAGCAATGGCCGAAGAAACTCAAAACGATGGTGATGAGATGGATCCAATGGCAATGCTCTCGTTCCTATCATTCGTCGAATGTTATGGCGAATTTACTCCTGCAGATTCAATCGACGGACTTCAAATTTTCGACGTTTCAATGGACATTATGGAAGAAGACAGCATCACGCCAGAGTCCGCTCTCTGCATGTTCGATATGGATGACAGCAATACCATCTCCTTCGAAGAATTCCTGGCTGCTGACGATTCTGGAGAAGAAGTTGATGATGAAGAAGTGGCTGAAGCAAAAATCATTTTCGATGAATCCGATACCAACGCTGATGGAGAACTCGATAGTGATGAACTCGTAACGTTCATCGAAGCGATGGAAAACTACGACGAGGAACACGATGAAGGTGACGATCATGACCACGGTAGTGACCACGACGGACACGACGACATGGGTGACGATGAAGACCCTGAAATGATGCCGGACATGTCCGTTGCGTTCAACAATGCAGGCGAAATCGAGTATTTCTCAATGAACATGGAGGGCACCACAATGAAGATGTATGTACTTACAGAAGAACGTGTCAACTCGCTCTTCACAGATGTCAGTGCAGGTACACTCGTTGCTCTACCGTTCTCTATCTCAGACGGTATGGACGACGATGGTGGGTTCATGTGCGATGATGGTGAAATGATTCCAATGGATTACGTGAACGATGGCTGGGATGACTGTGACGGTGGTGAAGATGAATGGGACGATAACTCGGGCGAATCAGGAGATTCCATCGTAACTTTCCTTACTGATAACTGGGCCATGGGAGAAGAAATCTATACCGCTCCAGAATTTTATGTCTACTCTGGTTTCGACCAAATTGATGAAGTTATTTTTTCATTGGCTGATTCCGATGGCACTATACTCACCACATGGTCAGTTTACCCATCTGATTTCGTGCCAAGCGATGGGGATGGCATGATGTACTTCGTCAATCTCGACGGAGTCTCTGTCGATGAGGAATGCTACACCCTCTATGCCACCTGGATCACAACCGACATGGACAGTGGTATGACCCAGCGTGATGATATTTGCTTCGATCGTACTGAGTCCACCGATGATTCTTACATTGATGAGATGGTTGAGCAGTGGATGGCAATCATGGATACTGATGGCGATGGTATCATTACATGGGACGAGCATGATGCTTTCATCAGCAGCGATGAAGGTTGGGAAAGCGACGATGTCCGCAATGATGCAATGATGACATGGTCCGACTATGACATAGACTCCAATGGTGGGCTTGATGGTGATGAACTGTTTGAACTACTCGCAATGCTTTCAGAATCAGAATATGATGATGATGATGGTGATATGTCAATTGAAGACATTATGATGGCCATTGATAGTGATGGAGACAACTTGGTCACTTGGACAGAGTTTGAAGATTTCATCGTGAACGAAGACGGAGGATGGGGAGATGAGGGAGATCGCTCAACCACATACGATGCCTTCAACACATCAGACGAAGACGAAGATGGGTTTTTGGACGCTGATGAATTTGCTAATTTGTTTTACTCCATGAACGAAGAAGATGATGACGGGGATGGAGGAGATGACTCCCCTTCACCTCAAGAGCTACTCGACATGACTGACACAGATTCGAGTGGAACAATGACCAAGGACGAATTCAATGCTTACATAGACGGAATGCCCCAAGATATGATTGATGACTATAACATGATTTTCGATGAGGCAGATACAGATGATTCTGGTGATCTTGACATTTACGAACTTGAACAATTTATTATCGATATTGATGATTACATGATGGCATATGAAGAATCCCAAGAAATGTTCACTTGTGACAATGGTAACGAGATACCAGCAGACTATGTCGATGACGGAGACAACGACTGTGGCGATTGGTCTGATGAGCCAAACCATGACGGCGATGAAGAAACGTTCACGTGTGACAATGGGGAGACAATTCCATTGTCCTACGTTGATGATGGATACGAAGACTGTGCTGATGGCTCAGACGAATCCAACATGGATAATGACCACGGAGACAATCACGACGATGGTTCTGATGAAGAAAGAGTTTGGTACATCACCAACGAAATGGACTTCCACTTCGAAGGAGATATGTCGGACTACTGGATCGAATTTGCCACTTGCGAGGAAGAAACGGATTACGAAACTGGAGAGACAACAAAGAATTGCTGGAAATACTCCCAAATTCCTGTTTCTGATGCTGCATCAGAGGGAGGAGCGAATGGTGTGATGTACCACGATGAAGATAACTCTGGAACGATTAGTGAAGGCGACATGATTCACGTCACAGACGAGATGAAGATGCAATACGATGTACGTCTTTACTCCGTCAGTGCTGATGCATACAGCGATGAGAATCCAATGCATGATGCACCAGGATTCACTGGACTCGTTGGAATGCTTGCACTCCTCGGAGCTGCATTCATTCGACGAAACGAGTGAAGCCACAAAGGCTTGAAGCGGTCCACCCTTAGGGTGGAACATGAGCGAAGTCCCTCAGGGTGTGAACCTTCCCGCACTTGCGAGGAAGCCCCCGCGTCCTACAGTGACCTTGACGTTGACCCGTGATGGGCAAGATGGTGTCGAAGTTCTTCTTGGACGGCGTGCTGAATCCATGCGAGCGTTTCCTGGCTACTGGGCCTTCCCCGGAGGAGGTGTATCCAGAACCGATCATGAGGGTGAGTCGTTTGTTAAGAATACGACAAGTGGTTCGACTTCATCGGTTGTGGCCGTTGTACGTGAGATGACTGAAGAATTGGGGGTCGTTCCAAACGGTGCCTCAGTCTCGGTGATTGATGTTGAGTTGAGAAAGAACATCCTTGAGGAAAAGTTGGCCTTCATCAGTGCACTGAAAGAAGGTGAGATTACACTCAACACCTCTGAATTGAGACACATCTCCAGCAGAACAACACCTCCATTTGGACCTATGCAATTTGAGAACACGTTCTTCCATCTGCATATCGGAGAACAAGAATTCAGTCCTACAACAGACTTGCAAACAGAATTCACTGCTCTTGAATGGATGAGGCCATCCGAAATGATTGAGCGTTGGAAGCGTCATGAAATCCGGGTTGCTCCACCTGTTGTTACACTCCTGATGGAGGTTGATCGAACCTTGAAGCACTTTGGTGGAGATATGATTCAAACAGCCATAGATTTGCAGGAACGACAACCTGGTCGTCGCTCAATTTTGTTTGCGCATGGCGTCGAAGTTGTACCTGTAAAAACATCCACTCTGCCTCCAGCAGACCACACCAATGCCTACCTCGTAGGTGACCCTGAGGGCGAATTTGTTCTAGTCGACCCTGCATGTCGAATGCGAGAAGGGATGGAACAACTTGCAGAAGCAGTTGACCGTCATCGGGGTGAATTGATTGCCATCCTCTTCACACATTCACACGGCGACCATATCGGCGATATGGACTTGCTTCGTGAGGCGTTTGATGTTCCCGTCTGGGGAAGTGAATACACATCAAGAACGGTTCATTGTGATCGAATTCTTATCGATGGAGAAGTCCTTCAACTCGGCAACCAAGACTGGAACGTACTGATCACACCGGGCCATCATCCAGGCCACGTTTGTCTCTTTTCAGATGCCGGACTTGTTGCTGGAGACATGGTTGCAGGTATTGGAACAATCCTCATTCCTCCCGGGACTGGAGATATGGACGTCTACATCGAACAACTTCAACGATTACAGCAACTGAATCCTCACCTCATGTTCCCGAGTCATGGACCTGTTATACCTCTTCCAAACAAGACGCTTGCATACTACATCAAACATCGAATGGAGCGCCATCAACGTGTTCTTGATGCAGTGGAATCAGGTCTTGCAACGATTCCTGAGATATCCACCGAAGCCTATGCCAACACACCGGATGCACATCCAGGCCTTGCTCAAGACCAAACACTCGCTCACCTCCTTTCACACGAACGTGCAGGTCGTGTTCAACAGACTAACAAAGGATGGATTCGAGGAGATGAGTGAATGGCGTACCGTGTTGTAATCACCAAGGCAGGAGGACCAAACGTCCTCGATATCCAAGAGATTCCTATCCCTGAACCAGGCGAACATGAAGTTTGTATTGCCGTCCATTATGCTGGAATCAATTTTGCAGACACACTGATGCGACTCGGCTTCTATCGGCCACGACCTCCATTTCCATTCACACCAGGCTATGAAGTGAGTGGAGTTGTCCATGCCCTAGGAAAGAGTGCCAAGGGGTTCGAAATCGGTCAGAGGGTTGTTGGTCTGATGCGTACAGGTGGTCAAGCAAGTCACGTGATCACAGATGCGTCACGAACGCTTCCCATTCCAGATGAGATTTCTCTCGAGGCTGCTGCTTCAATGCCAGTGACCTACATCACTGCACACCATATGCTCCATCATCTTGGAAATCTCAAACCAACTGATTCTGTCCTCATCCATGGCGGAGGAGGCGGTGTTGGAACAGCAGCACTGCAATTGTGTCAATGGGCAGGCGTGACCAAAATGTGGTCAACAGCCTCAGCTGGGAAAACCGACATCATCTGTTCCTACGATGCTGTCGCCATCGATCGTCACAACGAAAATTTCGTGGACATCGTTCGTTCTCAGACCAACGGTCGAGGCGTTGATCACATCCTCGATCCTATCGGTGGCGAGCATCTTAAACGAAGCCTCTCCGTACTTGCCCAAGGTGGTAAGTTGTACACCTATGGTATGTCATCAGCTGCTCCATCATCCAAGCGATCATTATGGAAGGCATTCAAGGCATTGCGAAGTCGACCACGGTTCGATCCTATGCTCATGATGTCCAGAAACCAAGGCGTTTTTGGCGTCCATATGGGAACATGGAACGATGAAGACGTCATGCAAGAACAAATGCAAAACATCCTCAAAGGAATCAAGGAGGGTGCATTAACGCCCATCATTGACTCGATTTACGATGCAAAAGACGTTGCAAAGGCCCACCAACACATCCATGATGGGAAGAACATTGGTAAAGTACTGTTGAAGTTTGTAGAATAGCAGGGATTGACATGAAAGACTCCATGACCGGTTTCGACGTTCGAGCAGTTTCGCTCGAATTGGATGCATGGTCAGGAGCTTACGTCAAAAAAGCCTACATGCCTCATTACGAGCAAATCGTCCTTCGAATCAATCCGAAGGAGGCTGATCAATTTGACCTGGTTATTGTTCGTGGACAACGCGTCTACACGTCGAAACGCGATCGTCCGATGCCCATGACACCTCCATCGTTTGCTATGGTATTGAGAAAGCATCTCAAGAATGCCCGATTGACCAAGGTCGAACAGTTGGGCTTTGACCGTGTCCTTATGTTCCGCTTCGACACAAAAAACGGTCAACGCTCGCTTAGTGTTGAGTTGTTTCGCAACGGGAATGTTATCCTCATGGATGAAAACGATGTGATTATTCAACCTCTGACCCATGCGAGCTATTCAGGTCGAACCATCAAGAAAGGAGAGACGTACATCCCTCCACCGGCTGCAATTGATCCACATACCTTGACCCTTGAATCACTAGCAGAAGCCTTTGCTGAATCTGACAGGGACCTCGTTTCAACGCTTGGAGGAAAAATCAATCTCGGAGGTATCTATGCCAATGCCGTCTGTGAACATGCAGGTCTTGAACCAAACAGTTCGACGGAAGATGCTAATGCTTCCATCGTGCTCAAATCACTGCAACATTTCCTCGAACAACTCAATGCGAGCCAAACCGGGCATCTCATCCTCAAACCGACGAAAGAATACAATGAGGATGCGCTGACAGCCATCGTGGCTATGGAAACGCTCGATGCAAAATCGACCACGACGCTACGTGATACAGCGACTGAAGCGACCCCGCTTCTCTTACCACCGCATACAGGAAAAATCGCTTACACCTGTTCAAGCCTCTGTTCTGCCATCGATGCATGGAAAGGGCAT
>CATISI010000060.1 GCA_949538025.1 Candidatus Poseidoniaceae archaeon | reverse complement strand
GCTGCTGATAGAGCGAGAAGGAAAGCCAAAAGCATGCTCATTGTCTTTGTCTTCGTATTCGTGTTCATTTTTCTTCACTTCCAATTTTTGTTTTGTTGTGTTTACACAGAGAACCCACTGTTCTCTCTTTCCGAACCAAAGGTGCCAAGAATGGTACATTCAATCTCGGGAGAGATGCAGAGCATGCGCTCTGCTTGTGTTGATGGGAGAGGGTTGTGAACAACATCGGAGTCTTGCTGGCGCCTATTCAATGTGGCGCTATGCATCGAAATTGTTCTGTCAGGTTGGTTGACTTTTTCCTCCAAATTCATCGCTTTTCACGGGGGTGTTCTTAGGGAACCCAGCGTTCCCTCTACACCTAACAAAAGTCCGAGACTATATGAAACCAGCGCCTTAATACGTCAAAGGCTACGAGGCGGCGGTAGTAAGACAGAAGCTGGATGAGAGAGAACGAAGCGTTCGATCGTTTCTGCTAGCTTTGCGCTCGAAATTTTGTGGACCCGTTCAACACCGTGGCCAGATGCAGGTAAGAAGAGCTCTGCGCCGTTATCTTTGGCCAGGCGCGCAAGAGCAATTTTGGCCGCTCGAATAACATTAGATCCCTTGATGCGTACATCGCCAGAACCCAATCCAAGCCTGTGTACAAGTGCACCTTGATACTCTCCCTTCCCCCGGCCCATGGCGATCATCCCGAGGATAATGAATTGATTTCGAATTGATGCATCCCATTGATTGAAGTCATTGGGGAACCGATTTTGTAGGGACATCAAAAGTTCTTTTGTAGACCCACTGTACATTTTTATGTCAAATGCATCAGATTCTATGCGTTTTGAAAAATTAGCGTCGTCTGGAATAATTTCTCCGAATGGTTTCCACATCATATCGTAGGAAAGCCAAGAATTTAATTTGGTTGAAAAGAAAGGGTCGGAGCCTCTCCAATAGTATGCACAGCGTTGGAGGAGTTCTGGAGCAATCTCTGAGAACGATTGGGGATCTTGATCGCTCAATGTTTTGAGTGCTTCAAGAAACCGTTCGTTTTTCTTTTTCGTGGAAAGGGCTTCAGCATTCACTTCCATCAGTTCTTCCTCCTTGTTTTCATATAATAAGAATCGTTCTTGTTTGTTTCCATTGTTCGCTTCATCGTGTGCACCCATCAGACTTAGATGCAGTCCACCGTTTGTAAAGATGCTACGGTCAAAATCGCTTCATCATGGAACGGTGGGGGCCTACGTTTGGTATTGAATAAGGCTCATCAACGACTTCCCACCCCTGGGATTGATAGAATGGTATGGCAACTTCACGTGCTTGTAAAAAACCACACACTGCGTCAAATTGTTGAACTGATGCCTTCTCCAGTGCTTCGAGGACGACTGCAGCGAGGCCCTTTCTTCGATGTGTGTCGAGTGTTCCCATTTGCCTGATTTGTATGGCCGGCCTATTGCTTTCATCAAGTGCAGAAAATGGCGGCGTCTTAGGACCTGATTGTCCTGGGAAGTCGGATTGTGAGCCGTTGCTGCTGGCAGGAATGAGGTGACTTCGGCCAACAGCGACAATTTCTTGATCGAGTTCAATGTACGCGTGAATGGCTTCTGTATCATCGTTGAGAATCTCAGCACCTCGTTCAAATCCCAGTGGTTGTCGAAGGACTGCGTAGCGACAGTCGTAGTATGCTGCTGTTGGTTCCCACTCTGGCCCTACCAAGTGAAGCATGTTGCTCCCTAAAGCCCGTTTACCATAAGACTGATTGATGAGGCGCGTTGAAATACATCATCTTGGTCGGAAGATTGCCGCACGGATAGCAAAGCTTGGCCATGCCGGGGATTGCAAATCCTCTTACCTGGGTTCGAATCCCAGTCCGTGCTCCAAAACTCCAATCAAACGACGGACAATTGGAAAGTCTTGAAGAAGAATTATTGATTCGCAACGAACTAGAACGGTGAAACAATGCCTGAAATTAGTCCTGCTTTTTCGCTTATTGGTCGTGGTTTTGCTGCCTATCTTGCGCCTCCATCACCTGATGTTGTACGTTTCACAGTTGGTCAGCCAGACTTTGATACCCCAGAGACGGTTGTGCAATCTGCTGTCGATGCCCTCCAACGAGGCGAAACAGCCTACACACGATCTCAGGGTAGCGTCTCGCTGTGCGAAGCCGTTTCGAAACACCTCGACACATTAGGAATCGATTCCAATCCAGAAGATGTTGTAATTACGCCCGGCTGCAAGCAGGCTTTGCTGTATGCTCTCATGACAACGGTAACGCCAGGGGATGAAGTCCTCCTTTTAGCTCCAGCATGGCCTTCCTACGATGGAATGATTCGAATTTTTGGAGGCGTGCCTGTGCACGTACCGGTTTCTCGGCCATCGTATCATCCTGACTTTGAAGCGCTTGAAGCGCATGTGACTGAACGGACGAAAGCAATCATGTTGAATTCTCCAAACAACCCTACTGGGGCTGTGTACACGCCAGAGGAAATTGAAAAAATGGCAGCTTTTGCGGAGAAACACGATTTGTGGATTGTTGATGATATGATCTACTCGACTCTTGTCTGGACAAATCATGATTACACTTCACCAATCAATTTCCCAGGGGGAGAAGACCGGACTATCACCATTGGTGGATGGTCGAAAGGATGGGCCATGACAGGTTGGCGTATGGGCTGGATTACTGGCCCATCAGGGTTCATGGAAGCCGTCAAAACGTGCCAAACTTCGGCTGCTACGCACATTCCAACCTTCCTAATGCCGGCTGGAGAAGTAGCACTTGAACTTAAACAAGAGACTAAACAAATGGCGGAATCCTTCGCACATCGCCGTATGATTATGCATGAAGGCCTCAACAGCCTACCGGGCGTAACAGCACCTCAACCAGAAGGAGCGTTCTACATCCTTGCCGATATTACTGGCACAGGCATGACAGATATTCAATTCGCTGATCGTGCTCTTTCTGAAGCACGAGTCCAAGTGATACCCGGCTCACTGATGAAAGGTGGAGAAGGCTTGATTCGACTCTCGTATGCGACTTCTCTTGAAAATATCAATGAAGGTATCGAACGATTGAGGCAATGGCTTTCAACAGTTATGTGATGTGCATATATTTGTATCTGCATCAAATATCTGCGCTTATTTTGTACAGCTTGCCGTTCGAACCAAACACGGCAAAGTAGAGATCGCCGTTAGGGTGGAAGGCAATTGGAAGAGGAGTACCAAGATCTTCAGCAAACACTGTCGTTGTTCCTATTACTTCTCCATTGGTAGAGTCGAGATCGATACGAACAATTTCTTGCCCTTGTGGGATAATCGAATTCCAAGACCCGTAAACCGTTGCATACACTGTGGCATTGCCTCCAGGTAAAGGAGAATTAGATGGTCTGAGTGCAACACCATTCATCGACGAGTGTGGCTTCCATGTTGCAATTGGTGCGATGCTTCCTTTTGGACGAGGATTTGATGGGTTGTCATTTGGCCAGCCGTAATCACCGCCATCAACAAGCAGATTCAGTTCCTCGTCAGGGTGATCCCCATCCCAGTCACGCCCATTGTCTGTGAAAACATAGCCGATACCCGGAACATATACGCCATCGAATGAGTTTCGAACGCCACTTGCAAGTACTCCGTGGTCGCCGGTTGAGCCGTTAACCCACAATAGGGCTGCATTCCGTTGATCGTCCTCATCACAAACATTGCATGTTGAGCCGCTGTGCCAAATGAGAGTCCCATTTGGAAGAATGTTGACAGCATTGGTTTGATGGCCGCCGGTTCCGATTGGAATTCCTGAAACAAGTACAGTCCTGTTTGCGATTTGTCCAAGCTGGCTATCATGTGTGTATCGACTTAGTTTTCCAGCTTAACTCACGTAGATATTCGCTTCTGTAATAGCAACGTCATGTGGGCGATCGAGTCCTGAAATCAATGTTATACGATCCAGATTCTGGTCAAGAATGTAAATCTCCCCATCGTCCCGGTCGCATACAATGAGCGTTGTAGAATTGAACCACTCTAAGCATGTTGGACCTCCAAGATTCTTAGCGATTACCTCAATCTCATAGCCGCCATCGACTGTTGGTGTGTTAAACGACGAATAAGGGTAGATTTGCCTTGCGAGGAGGAGGAGGACCAACATTGACGCAATTGGCGGTAGCTGGCGTAGCATGTTATCACCCGGATGTCGTTCGATCGCTCGTTATTCTCAGTTTTCACTGTTGTTGGTTCGTCTCCATCAACTGCAACAACCACGGATGTGGGCAACAGTCGGTGCGTTTTTTTGAATACTTAAGGAATCAAAGACTACGTCGACGTCCCAAGAAGAGAACAGCGCCAAGAATTGCGACAACCATTGTGGAGGCGACGAAGCCTGGTGCGTCTTCAGTTTCTTCTGTATCGGAAGAGGAGGTAACACCGCCATCGCCGACGACGATTTCTCCGTGCATCTTCATGCTAACATGCGGCTCGCATGCGTAGTAGAATGTTTGATTCTCAGTGAACGTGTGGTGGAAAGCTACGGTTGTTGCTGGAGCTCCAGAGGTAACTCCCCCAGTTACATATGTGCTCGATTGGAAGCCATCAACTTGTTTGACGTTGTGTGCCATACCAGCTTCAGTCCATGACCAGCAAACGGTTTGGCCAACATCGATGTTGATTATCGATGGGGTGAATCCATATCCGTCTGAAGTCAGTCCGACAGTGACGGCACAATCAATTCCATCAAATGGGTCATCTACAGGCGGTATCAAGACCTTGTCGATGACGTGGATAATGCCGTTGCTTGCATTAACATCTGCCGTTGTAACGGTGGCTTCCCCAATCTTTACGACTCCATCGGCAACGGTGAATGAAACGGAATCTCCGTTCATCATTTCAACCGAAAGTCCGTCTGTAACCTCGGATGAAGAGACGTTTCCACTGTAAACGTGATAGAGAAGGATATCGACGAGGGTCTCGTTTTCTTCTGGCGTGTCAAAGGTGTCAAGATCAATTCCAGCGTCTACAAATGCTTGGTCTGTAGGAGCAAAGACCGTGAATGGCCCGTCACCTTGGAGTGTGGTCACGAGGTCAACATGCGATAAAGCCGCAACCAACGAATCATGAACGCCGGTTGCTTGAGCATTGGCAGGAATATCTTCTGTCGCATCTGCCGAAACAGAGTATGGTAGTGCGGCTAGTAGGAGGCAGGCTACGATGGTATACACGGATGATTTGCGCATGGTGCTTGGTTCATTACCTATCTTATAACCCGCTGTATCGGTTCATAGATACTAAAATGGAGAACGGTAATCTTCCACATCTTCCGAAATTCGTAGCAGTTGGTTGTATTTTGACACCCTATCGGAACGTGCTGGTGCTCCAGTTTTGATTTGTCCAGCACGTGTACCTACCGCAAGATCTGCAATGGTCGTATCCTCTGTTTCACCACTTCGATGAGAGACGACGTTACGATAGCCGTTGGTGGTTGCAAGGTCCATGGCCTCAAGTGTTTCTGTCACTGTTCCGACTTGATTGACCTTCACCAGCATGGCATTGGCTGCACCAATGTCGATACCTTGGGCCAATCGCTCGGATTGAGTGACAAAGAGATCATCTCCAACGATTTGGACTCGATGACCTTCTCGCTTTGTCATCGCCGTCCAACCGGTCCAGTCGTTCTCACCCAAACCATCCTCAATGGACAGAATTGGGTACGCGTCGAGCCACTGACTGTACATGTCGACCATCTGGTCCGATGAAAGGACCTTGCCGTCCATATGATATCCATCGGATTTCTCAAATTCAGTGGCTGCAACATCGAGGGCAATACCGATATCGTCTGTTGAGTATCCTGCTCCTTCAATAGCACGAACCATGTATTTCAGACCATCTTCATTGGCGGCAAGATTGGGTGCAAAGCCTCCTTCATCACCAACGCCTCCGAGCAATCCGTCGTTCTTCAGTTCATGCTTGAGTTGGTGATAGATCTCTACACCAGCCCTCAAGCCTTCTTTGAATGTATCAAAGCCATGAGGCATGACCATGAATTCTTGGACATCGACATTCGATGCTGCATGTGCGCCACCGTTGAGAATGTTGAGCATCGGAACGGGCATTTGTCCACCTGCTACCCCGCCGATGTATTTCCACAATGGAAGTTCGTGGGAGGCTGCACCCGCATGAAGACAGGCAAGTGATGCCCCAAGCATGGCATTGGCTCCAAGATTGGATTTGTTTTGCGTTCCATCAAGCTCGATTATAGCCTCGTCGATTAGCCTCTGCTGATCAACGGGCATTCCAACAAGAACTTCGGAAATCGATTGTCGAACGTTGTCAACGGCTGTATCGACGCCTTTTCCTAACCACTTTGTTCGATCACCATCTCGCATTTCAAGTGCTTCATGCTGTCCAGTCGATGCCCCAGATGGTACCATTGCGCGGCCTGCAAGGCGTCCCTCAACATAACAATCAACTTCGATGGTTGGGTTGCCTCGACTATCCAATACCATACGAGCGTCCAGACCCGAAATGAACTCCGACATGTCTCTCATTCCTTCCAAGCAAAGGCGCTCTTTGAATTCAACGGGGCTGATTT
>CATISI010000059.1 GCA_949538025.1 Candidatus Poseidoniaceae archaeon | reverse complement strand
TGATGAGGAATCCTAGAGCCCAAAGCGTATGGGTCTTCATGACCAATGAACCGCCCCAGAGTGTCATCAACCAGTTGAAGATCTTCGCACCGGTTGGAATCGCAACCGCCATGGTGGTAATCATGAATGCAGCACGCCAGAATGGGTCCATACCCGAAGTGAGCATGTGGTGCCCCCATACGATGAAACCAACAATTCCGATACCGGCCATAGCGAAGACCATCGACTTGTAGCCGAAGATGGAACGACGTGCACTCGTTGCCAGTACTTCGGAAACGATACCGAAGGCTGGAATGATAACAACGTACACTTCAGGATGGCCGAAGAACCAGAACAGGTGCTGGAACAGCAACGGATCCCCTCCACCTGTGAAGAACGTCGAACCTATCGTATGATCAAACATCAGGAATGCAACACCGATGATCAATGCAGGCAGAGACATGAACAGCATGAAGACGCTGACGAAGGCAGACCAGGTGAAGAGTGGCATCTTCATCCAGGTGATACCTGGAGCGCGCATGGTGAACACTGTGGTAATGAAGTTGACACCACCCAGTGTTGATGATGCACCCAGCATCAGCATACCTGCGATGAACGATGTCGTTCCTGCGTTGGCACCGTAATCACCTGCGTTATTCAGAGACGAATATGGTGGATACATAACCCACGTAATGTCTGCACCTTCACCGGACCAAATGCCTCCGAAGATGAGTGGTGCAGAGAAGACAAGAAGCCACAGACCCATTGCGTTGATCCGAGGGAAAGCCAGGTCCTTTGCACCGATTTGGAGCGGTAGGACATAGTTGAGGAATCCAGCGATCATTGGCATAGCACCAAGGAAAATCATCGTCGTTCCGTGCAGAGTGAAGAATGAGTTGTACTCCTGTTGCGTCAAGAAATCGTTCTCAGGGAGTGCGAGTTGGATACGGAACAAGAGCGCAAGTACGCCTCCGACGAGGAAGAAGAAGAATCCGAACAAGAAGTACATGATACCGACTTCTTTGTGGTCGGTTGTGGTCAACCATGGCTTGAGGTAGCTCCAGAAACTTCCAACGGTGAATGTGTCAGGGCTGCGTCGGTAGAAAACCCACATAGTACCAAGGAGAATAATGGAGATGGACAATCCGACAGCGGTCAAGAGGATGACCAATGGAGGGGCGCTTGGACCCTTGGCTTCAGCGTTCAATCCCGGAACGATAACGGTCTGAACGTTCCAGTAATCGTTGGCCGTACCATCGCCAGCGCCGGTTGCACCACCGCTGACGGCACCACCGCTGACGGCGTTACCGATGATCGTCATCTCAACGGTTGCAGCATCGCTGACTGGCGCTTGGAATTCAAAGTCCCATGAACGGAACTTATTCCCGTCCTCTGAATGCGTCAATCCACCATCGACCACTTGGCTGTAGGATGGATCAATGGTGGTAACGCTTCCACCACCTTCGAGAACGATTCGGAATCCACCTTGGACGCCGCTCCAACCCTTTGCAGGATCACCTTCCTGTCCTGGTTCGGTGTTTCCATACAGAACCATGTCGTCGTTAACGAGCGTGACTGTGAAGACGTAGGTCTCGCTTGCGTTGAAGGTTTCAGGGAGGCCTTCAACGAGGATGGTGGTTGAACCATCGTCGCCACCAGCGTGACATGAACAACCAGCGTTTCCAGCAGCACCAATTCCACCAGGGAGGGCACTAAATTGAGGAACAAGCATCAATGCAACGAGAAGTAGTGAAAGGATGCCGACAATGCGTCGTCGCATCACATTTCACCTCCATAGTCGTCACCAGACGAGTCCTTGCTTGCCTTCTTGACGCCAGAGTCGTAGTCACAGGTTGTGCCTTCTGGAGCGACGACCATGACCTGGCCGGTCATGACGGAGTGCTGAAGACCACAATACTCAGCACAGCGGATTGGGAAGGTGCCAGCATCGTCTGGCATGAAGTAGAGTGTTGTACCTGCTTCGAGTCCTGGGACGAAGTCTTCCTTCATTCCCCATTCAGGAACCCAGAAAGCGTGTTGTACGCCAACGTTGCGCTCGTCGCCCTCGATACCCTTGGACTTCATGGTTGCATCAACGAGTTGGTCGCAAGGAACAATCATTGGCTCAGAGGGGGTGATGAACGTGTGGCCACGAGGGATGTGCTCCCATGTGTGAATCAAAGTACCTTCTGCATCGAAGACCTTGACGTAGGTGTGTCGGCCGAGATCGTAAGTTGCTGTTATGGCCATAAGGCTTGAACCGTTGTTGATTTCATAGTCCGACTTTTGGTTGTCAAGCTTGACTTCGATGCTCGCAGCATCAGGGTTGCCGGAAGCATCGACTTGCATGATACCTTGGTCCCACTGGACATTGATTCCAGTGTCAGTGTCTTCCCATGTGAGCTGCTCAGCATAGTCGAATTCGAAATACCATTGGTAAGCATTGATGTTGATTTCGAAGGAATCTTCGGTGTCAGGGTTCCAAACCGCCGTGTTTGAGCCGAGGGCAAGGATGGTGAGCCAAACGACGAGGATGGTTGGAAGAACGTAAAACATCGCCTCCAAAGCAGTGTTGTGCCGTTCAACAGGAAATGCTCCTACCTCGATGTGGTCGATGTCAGTCGTGTCTGGCTCAACACCTTCGCGGTATCGCAGCATTGCTGTAAACAGCCAACCGAATGTGAAAACTCCGACGAGAATTCCCCAAAACATGTATTTGTCGTAGAGGACGTAGAAAACGGTATCTTCCGCTGGCATAGTTGCACCCTGTTCTAAGGGGCGAGAGGGCCCACTTTAAGCGTTGGCGTAAAGCAAGCACCAGAGTGAAATTCTTGACCTCAATTTTCTATCATATGAATGTATGTTCTTTCGCAATTTCACACATCTTCAAGTGATATTCTACAGTCCGTGATTTAGGTGCAACAATGGACCCAACCAACACCATCGAGCGTTTCCAGTCTGCTGGAAAAGCCTTGGGTGAGGCGAGGTACCGCAATCGCGAGGAAGGATTTGCCATCATCGTTGAGGGTCCGAGAGACAAAGCGGCATTGGTCCGACTCGGTTTTGTTGGCCCCATCGAAGTGGTCAATCGCGGATGGGGAATGGACCGATTGGTTGCATATCTCTACGAAACGTACGGAACGCGTACGAGCGACAGGCGTTCGACCATGACGCTGCTTATGGATTGGGACCGAACTGGAGGGAGGTTGCAATTGAATCTTCGCCGTCGCCTCGAGTCCTTTGATGTGATGATCGACGAAGACCTTCGAAAGAATCTGATGAAGACGCTGAAACCCGAGACAAGAGTGGTTGAAAGCTTGGGTGGCTTAGCGGGGGCCCTCGCCCCTCACATGGACATGGAAGCCATCATTCGTCAAGACGAGGAATGACATCATTCGTTGGGTGGAACGACACGACCGTCTTCTTTGACCGTGTTCAAAACCACTTGCGTAAAGGAGCGCTGAACGCCTTTCAGAGTGAAGACCGTCTTTGTCAAATCGTCGAGGTCTTTTCGACTACGGACGCGTGCGAGTACCATCGAATCGTAGTCACCCGTTACATCGTACACAGCGAAGACACGAGGGTCTGCAGCGATTTGTTGTTGAACATCGATCATCGACCCTTTCTGAATACGCAGTCCTGTGATAACAGTCATGGTCCAGCCGATGCTTTCCGCATCGAGAAGAACGGTGTAGCCTTTGATGATCCCCTTCTCTTCGAGGCGGCGCAATCGATTGGTGATGGTCCCCTGGGCAACACCAACACGTTTTGCAAGACCGCGCTGGCTGATACGTGCATCTTCAAGCAAGGCTGCTAAGAGGTCACGGTCGGTCGCATCAAGGTCCATGAACAGACGTCAGTCCTGTCCATCTTCAACGCTTCGTTCGGCTTTGCTGCGAAGTGGTAAGCGGATGTTTTGAGTCCATCCACCAAGCGTGTCAACTTCCATCTTCAATTTCAAAACCAGGCTTTTATCGTGCCATTTCTTGAATCGAACATCGAAGTTTGTTGATGAACCCGAATCGATGGTGCTTCGTTTAACACCACCTCGCATCGACCACGGTTCAGAGGCTTCGCATCCTTGGATGGCGACATCACGACGCTTGGCATCGATCTCGATGTTGATGGCTGGATCCTTTCCATCCTTCCATCGTGCTCGGATTTCAGGTAAGCCATGTTCCTGGTTGAACGAACCACGAACGACAGAGAACACGATGACAAGGGCGACTGCGATGAACACAATCGGCGGCAGGTAATCGATGAAACCGACGTGTTCGCTCGATGTTGGTACCGATGTTTCGTAGAGTGCAATGACACCAGGCGAGCCGACGGAATTCGATTCTGCACCCATGACGACGATGAGGACCTTCCATCCATAGCGTTCATCGGCAAGATCAACTCCTGCTGCAAAGAGGTGTTCGTACGAAACGGTCACATTCACTTCTGAGATGTTCCCGGCGGTTCGGAAGAAGCCAACTTCCGAGGTCAAATCACGAACAAGATAGGACAGTTCACGACCGTGCTGATCGGTGCTACGCTCTTCGACAAACAGGA
>CATISI010000058.1 GCA_949538025.1 Candidatus Poseidoniaceae archaeon | reverse complement strand
GCCCTCGGTCTGCGCCACTGTGGCTTAGTTGGTAGAGCGTCTGATTCGTAATCAGAAGGTCGGGAGTTCGAGTCTCCCCTGTGGCTCCTTATTCTTCGTGAAGAACAGGTGTAATTTCCAGTTGATACCGCTGTGCACTCAACTCAAGAGCATGAATACCTGGAAGGGTTCGACCTGCAATGTAGTCCAGACATGCGCCGCCGCCTGTGGATACGTGCCCCATCTTGTCACTTATGCCACGTTGACTGACCAATGTTGCAGTATGACCTCCTCCCATCAATGCATATCCATTGGTTTCCGCACAGGCACTCAGCATTTCGATGGTTCCGAGTGCGAAGTCGGCGATTTCAAACACTCCTGCAGGACCATTGAGAATGACCGTTCCTGCCCCCTTGATGCGTGTCGACAATGCACGAATCGATTGGAGGCCAAGGTCAAACAATGGAGCATGAATCGGTAACTCTTCGAGCGTGAGATCGATTCGATTACCTTCCACGTTTGCCGCAACATCAACAGGAAGGATAATTCTGTCATCATATGTGGCAAGAAGAGATTTCGCAGAATCAACGGTTGGACCCCAAGCATCCTTCAGTTCATTCTGAAGGAACTCGACGTTGCCATCACCAATATCATGACCTGAAAGGTGAATGGCGAGATTGGCAACTCCTCCGGTGAGCCACACCTCATCTGCGATGGAGTTGTTCAGCATGTTCAACGCAACTTCAATGCTATCGTCTACCTTAATTCCACCGAGGACAGCGATGCAAGGACGTGCAGGAGAATCAAGCGCAAGGTCAAGTTGACGAATTTCGTGAGCCATCAATTCACCTGCTACACAGGGTAGGTGGTGAGCGAATCCAACGATGCTCGGTGAATTTCGATGTGCACAGGCAAAGGCATCGTTGACAAAAACATCAGCAACACTTGCCAAGTCTTGAACCAATCTCGTTTCTGAAAGAGCGAGTGAGTCCCCCTTTGCACCAACTTCTTCTGGATCCATTCGAATGTTGTTGAGCATGAGGATGTCTCCATTATTCATCGCTTCAATAGCCATCATAGCTTTCTCACCGTGAATGTCTTGCACCCACTTGATTGGTCGTCCAAGCAGACGTCCCAACTCACGAGCGTGACCTAGCGTACTGGTAAAATCATTCTTTCCAGGTCTTGATTGATGTGCAATCAGGACGGTCTTTGCCTTGGACAATCGGTTGATGGTTGGAAGAATGGCGCGAATACGCGTATCATCGAGAAACGCACGAGTCGATGGGTCCAATGGACTGTTGATGTCAACGCGAACCAAGACGGTCTTGCCCTCTACGTTGACATTGTCCAAGGTCAGGACGTTCGCCATTGATTATCCGACGAGCAGGGAGTTTTTGATTGCTCTTGTTTTCTTCAGGTTCTGCCTCTTTGAAAATTCCTATCAGCCGAAGCAATATAGTCTTGCTTGATTTTGCTCCCAAGCAGACTTAAGGGGTAAAAAACGCGCGTTTGTAGCAGAATAAAAGCGCGAAAGGTGATAAGGCAACCAACATTGTTGTCCTCTATGGCAAAACGTTCCGAGGACGATTCCCCACTTGGAGGGGCTCGTCAACGTGCGAGCACTGCCACGTCCGCCTTTGGTGTATCGAAGCGAGAAAGTCATGATTCGTCCACCTACTACAACAGTCGGATGAATGTGAATCTTGCATCGAGCCGTGAAGTTGGGACGCCACAGGACTTACCAGAACAGTTTGAGAATGTCCTTCTGCAACAAGATGCTCGTTCATTACCACTACCAGACAATTGCGTTCAACTGGTTGTCACATCACCTCCGTACAATGCATCGAAGGTATACGATGATGACCTCTCCCTGCAGGAGTATCTTCAGTTGCTTGAGGAGGTTTTTTCTGAATGCTATCGAGTTCTTTCACCTGGAGGCCGTATGGTCGTGAATGTCGCCAATCTTGGCCGTAAACCGTACATCCCGCTCTCGACTTACATCAACAACATCATGCTCAACCTTGGGTTCTTGATGCGTGGAGAAATCATCTGGGACAAATCAGCAAGTGCTGGATCATCGTGTGCCTGGGGATCGTTCCAGAGCGCATCAAATCCTTGCTTGCGAGATATTCACGAGTATCTGCTCGTCTTCTCTAAAGGTGATTACAAGATGCCACGTTCGAAGAAAGAGCGTGAGAACGGGCGAATCGACACCATCGAAAAACAGGAATTCATCGATCATACAAAATCGATTTGGAGATTTGCAACGGAACGAGCGAGTCGTGTCAATCATCCTGCGCCATTCCCTGTCGAACTTCCACGACGCTGCATCGAGTTGTACACGTTTACGGGTGATGTTGTTCTCGATCCATTCAATGGTTCTGGAACAACATGTGTTGCAGCCAAACAAACAGGGAGAGCGTACATCGGCGTTGATTTGTCACCCGAATATTGTCAGATTGCAGAAGAACGACTCGAGCAAACTCCAGAGTTCGAGTTGCCCGAATCAAAACCCGTGACCTAATGACTGCTACAAGCGCAGTGATTTTCAATAACGATGCAGGAGGTAAAGCATGGGCGATTGGGATACGACAGTTCTCTCCGGACCCGAGGGCGAGGATTGGCGTGTACCTGTTTCCGAACTTGAGAACCGCCTCGAACGGCTTGCACGAGCGCTTCGAGTCGCTGCACTCCCTGGTGCGTTGGTTCAACATCCTGTTGATTTGTATTATTTCGCTGGAGGCCGTCAGGACGGATCATTGTTCGTTCCGGCCGAAGGCACGGAAGGCGATGGACCTGTTTTCTTTGTTCGCCGATCCCTTGAACGTGCCCGTTTTGAGGCAGGTGGAGACAACGCACCGTTCAAACTTGAATCGTTTCCCCGGCTCAGTCAATTCGCAGATATTCTGAAATCAAGAGGTGTTTCAGGAGCCCCCGGATTGCAATTCGGAGAACTCCCATCTTCTTTTGCTCAACGGTTTGTTTCAGCACTCTCTTCGTTAGGAGAATGCAAGGATGTATCAAGAATTGTCCATCGGCTTCGAGAAGTCAAATCCGCTTGGGAGCAAGAACAAATGGCCCATGGTGCCGAAATCCAAACACGAATGTTTGAGGCCGTAGCTGAACTAGGACGTGAAGGCATATCGGAACTTAATCTCGTTGCAGCAGCGGAATCTGTTAGTCGAAGCGAGGGCTTTGGTGGCCAAGTCCAAATGCGTCGTTTCCCATTGGAATGCAATCGAGGTGTCATCGTTTCTGGACGAGCTGGAGGTGTACCTTCGTTCTTTGATTCTGCAGTAGGAGGTTCAGGACCACATCCTCTTGGGGGCATGGGTTCGGGATTCAAAAAAATCAAGCCGAATGAACCGGTTCTGGTCGATCTTGTCCACGTTCACCGAGGTTATGTTGTGGATATGACGCGAATGTTTTCGCTTGGTTCTCTTTCAAAGGAATGGCACCAGCGACTGGATGATATGATTGCTGTCAAGGACGCTGTGGTCAACGTCCTCAACAAAGGAGGTCTCTGCAGTCAAGCTTGGGTTGAAGGACAAGCTCTCGCTCATGACCTCGGTCATGAGCAGCACCTCATGGGAATGCGACCAGATCAATCGAAATTCCTTGGCCACTCTGTTGGATTGCAACTCGATGAGTCACCTGTTGTCGCTGCAGGTTTTGACCGCCCACTTCCCATTGGTGGCGCCATGGCGATTGAACCCAAACTGGTGTATGCAGAGGGAAGCATTGGTTCAGAAGATACGTGGATTCGAAGTGAGGAGGGCATGCGTGCTGTTACAGCCGACGATGCTTGGCCATGGCTGACTGAATGGTAGGAACCATTCATCACGGTGCGTTCAAAGAGGTGGAATGTGAGCATGCCCTATGCCGGCTAAGCCATATGCTCCAAGTCACATTGGTTCTGTAGCGTCCACGTACACATCGATGCGGATTGCTGGAGCAGTCAAGAACTCACTTGTTGATTTGGTCTGTGAAGAATTGGACCGCCTTGTGCCTTTGATGGAGGCTGCGACGCTGGATAATGATGCAGAACGCAAGACACTAGACGATGCACAACGAACTCGGTTGAATTACAACCGTACGCGAGAACTTATGATCGACCGCATCCAACATGTCGAATCGGTAGGATCTGCAGCAGTCCAAGGTGGAATTGAACATCTTGAGAAATTCCTTGGTCGATTGATGCGACATTGTGAGGAAGCTGCAAGTCGTGATCGAGTTTCGACCATCAAACCACGCCACCTCGAAATCGCTCTCCACTCAATGGGGAAAGGAATCTCATCCTCAGAAGATGAAGAAGAACATCAGCAAGAAGAGGGCGTTGAAGTTCAGGGAGGTGGCATAATCACCATCACCCATGTCAAATCAATGTCTCGAATCCATGCGAAAATGGCCATCACAGATGATGCAGCAGAGGATCTCCTCTTGACGTACGGGGACATGGTTTCCGAACTTGAGAGCGATATTCGCAAGCATGCCAATCTTGGACGAGATCCAATGTACTTTATCGATTCAGTCAATCGTCTGAGTGCCTTGATGGCCTTTGGCTGGATTCGACGCATGCTGATGAAGGCTGCCGACAATGCTCGAGAACGAGGTTACTCTCGTATCGACATTGAACAAATTGTTCACATCGATCCGTTTGAGTGACCATGTTGCTTACATCGATTCTTCTCTCTGCATTGTTCGCAGGAATCGTTGCTACATTGGTCACGATTGCAATAGAGAAGTTTGGTGGGCGTACAGGTGGCGTTCTGGCAACCATTCCAACAACGATCGTTCCTGCAGCCTTTGGAATGTACAGCATTTCCGGAGAGATCGAATTCGCTCAATCGATGTCAATTGTTCCTCTCGGTATGATGGTGAATGCAATCTTTCTGTTGGTATGGATTTACGCACCTCAGAGATTTGGTTTGTCGCTTGTCGGAACAACGATTCTCTCTTTGCTTGTGTGGACGTTAATCGGAAGTCTTGGGCTTCTTATTTCGAGTGAACTGCAAGCATCAGGCGTGGATGCATTGACCTACGCAGTTTCTGGATTAGGACTGCTCATCCTCCTTGGTGTTTGGACGACGTGGACCTCTCGTCCAGCCCCGAAAGGAAGTCGACCTGTTCGCCCATCGGTGCTTGTTTTGCGTGGTTCTGCGGCTGCAACAGCCATTGGTATCGCTGTTTGGTTCTCGAGCCTCTCTTACCCATTCGTATCTGGATTGGTCAGCACGTTCCCAGCAATATTCCTGACCTCGATGATTGCGTTATGGCTCGCACAAGGTCAAGATGTCCCTCAAGGTGCAGCCGGGCCAATGATGCTCGGTGGTGCGAGTGTTGGCGTCTATGCTGCAGTTGCCATCGTTCTCTTTCCAATGCTCGGACCTGTTTTGGGTTCAATTGTCACTTGGTTGATTTCGATCATTGTGTGGACTATTCCGGCCCACATCTATCTGCAATGGCGTCAATCGTTGACAAGCCTTGACCAACGTTCTGAAGCAGGAACGTCAACGATGTCGAGTTGAAGAGATACGACGCCTTTGATTTCTGAAAGGTGGCGACGTAATGCACGTGCATCGATGAGACAGCATGGGCAATGTGGCCTTGAAGGTTGATAGCGAATACGAACATTGCCTTCTTCGGAGATGTTGACGGCTTGGACATATGGTGATTCCGTGAGTGGTTTATCCATGTGCGGATCTTGCCAATTCCCCATCGCTTTGACCAAGCGACGTTGAAGCTTTTTCTGTAAACGATTCATTCCTTCTTCGCCTCTTCAATCATCGCTTCCGCTTCAGGCAAACGTAAGTTTTCGAGACGTCCTTCAGCTTCTTTCAATTCAGCTTGACATCGTTCAAGCAATTTCGAACCTTCTTCAAAACGTTCGAGTGTGGCTTCCAAATCCATCCCTCCGCGTTCGAGTTCTGCTACGATTGCTTCCAGTCGCCGCAATGCATCGGAATAGGTTTCTTCGGTCATGTTTCTCCCTCGTGTTGTCGTATATTGTCAATGTTTGCGTCGGCTTCACCGTCCGCAAATTGAAGTGAAACAGTTTGTCCTTTGCTGAGTTTCGAAACGCTGGAGATGACGTTCCCATCACCATCAACGCCAATCATGTAACCTCGTTCAAGGACCCGTTTTGGATGAGAGATCTGCAAAGCATTCCCAAGAACAGCAAGCCGCTGCTTGTGATATTGAAGTGCGGATGTTGTGCGTTGTTGAAGATCGTTTCCGAGTCGCTCGAGATGACGCACTGCCTGTGAGAGGCCTTTGCTTGGAGCAAGTTGCAATCGAAGTTTGAGTTGTTCAAGTTGTTGACGTGCATCGTTGAATTGGCGAAGGGAGCCCTGCAACATTCTGTCCTCACAATCCATGAGATAGGCCAAATGGTCGTCCACCAATGGAATGCAACATTCGACGGCATGACTTGGTGTTGAGGCGCGTACGTCAGCGACAAGGTCGCTGACAAGGATATCCGATTCGTGCCCGACTGCAGAGATCACCGGTATGGGCATGGCTGAAATGGCACGGGCCACAGGTTCGAGGTTGAAGGCCCACAAGTCCTCTGGAGACCCGCCGCCGCGACCGACGATCACAACGTCGCATGGTGGAACTGATGTGGCATCAGCGATGTTGCTCCGGCTGAGTTCTCGTGCAACGGCAAGACCTCGCACAATTTCCTCAGCAGCACGGTCACCTTGCACAGTAACGCCCACCACAGTCGTTCGGATTCCAGGCCATCTGGATTGCGATAGTTGCAACATATCCGCTAAGGCTGCAGAACCTTTCCCCGTCACGATCACGAGATGTTTTGGGAACGATGGGAGGGATTTGCGTGGCCGATCAAGAACACCTTCTTGACGCAGTTGAAGCAAAAGCTTCTGCTTCTGTTGTTCCAGTGCACCAATCTTCTGGATGAGCTCGATGCGTTCGACAACAACCTGCAGTTGCCCACGAGCCGGGTAGAGATCGACACTCCCAATGACGAGAACTTCCTGCCCGTCTTTGATTCCATCTGGAATTCGACAGCGCCCTTTCCAAATAACTGCACTGATTTGACCACCATCGTCCCGTAGACTGAAGTAGGTATGTCCAGAAGGATACGGTTTCCATTGGCTGATTTCGCCCTTAAGCAAACAATGCTGATTGCGTTCGTCAGAGCGTAGTCTTGCGCGTAATGCTTGGACAAACTTGCCAACGGGAGTTGGTTCAATTTCGTCCATGTTCTCTCTTAGTGTCCAAGGTTCTTGAACTCAACTCAAGGGTCGTTCATGCGTCGGTGAAAGGCTTGACGCTTCTCTACTTCTTCGAATTTCTTCTTGAGTTTTCGAACCAGAAATCGGCCTGCAATGTACAATGCAATCGAATTGATGACAAGAAGGACCCATTCGACACCCCCCCATTCCTCAAACATCCATTCACCTCAGATCGGGGGCCTCACATCGATGTCAACGTCTCCTGATGGACAACCAATGCATCCGAGACGCGCTTGTTCCTCAACCATGTCCTCATCGAGACCAGGTGGAAGTTCCTCAGGAAGTGGAACATCTCCTTTGAGGAGCGTAATCATACAGGTCCCACAGGTTCCTGATGTACAGTTTGTAGGAATCACAACACCTGCTGTCTCAGCCAATTCGGCGAGCGGTACATCTGGCTCAACAATGGCTTGACCGAGGAGTTGAACGCCACGGAAAAATCGAACCACGGCAGGCTGAGTGATGGTCCCACCTCAACGGCCTGGCTTGTTACGGGTCCAACGTCCCGTCTGCTTGTTGAAGAACAATCCTGCCTTCTTCATCCACTTGTTGAACTTGGTTGCACCCGCGCCGGTGCGGAGAATGAAGTCTTCTCGGTCTTCTTGTGCCTGGATATAGCCCTTGACCGCAAGGGTTTGGTCGATCCAATCGTTGATGTCCATCAGTCCGCCACTGAGGCCAGTGGATTCGATTTCAGCACTGATGAGATCGGCTGTTGCTCCAGTTGCCTCGAGGTCCTTACGGAGTTGTTCGTTCACATCGGCAAAGCCCATGTTCGCTGGCTTCGGAGGAACCGGATTTCGTGGAGGTTTGTCAATATCGATTGTGATTCGAGAACCGTTCTCGAGACGAGTGTTGACCATATCACTGAGCGATGGTGTGAAACTGGTTTCACATTCCCAGCAGATGAGAGCGAAGTCTTCGCTTCGGTCCATGTCTCGAGATTGACGAGGGTCCATCTCATCACCACATTCTGGGCAAGCGTGGAAAATCAAGGCAGGAACGTGCTTGCGACGGAAGTCGACGATGTCTTGAGGCGTACCTTCGAGTTCGAGCATTTCGTGGTCACGGGCGGCTTCCAAGCCACGGGTTTCGAGTTGGTCTCGAATCTTGACCTTCTGGTCGTCCTTACCTTCATCATCAAGACTGTTCTCGAGTTTGACAATTAATTCAACGGTTTTTCCGAGACGGTTCATGATAAGTTTCTTGTCCTTGAATGCAGTGACCTTAGCGAGTTTAATGCGCTCTTTTTGTTCTGCAAGTTCGCTGAGAACGTCCTTCTGCTTACGCTTGAAACGCATCTCTTCGATACGGCTTTCTTGCTTGCGATCGGGCGCGAGAACCTTGGCCAAAAACCGTTCTTTGCCATGGCTTTGTGGTCCTGCTGCAATGATGCTGATGACACCTTCAGCAATATCTTGCTTAAGTCCATAGTTTTCGACGAGCTTTTCCGAATCGATCTTTTTCAAATCGCCAATTTTTAAACCGGCATCGGCGAGCAGTTGTGCGGTTGAGTCGTCGATACCTCGACGAAGTAGTGCAAGATAGGTGTCTTTCTTTGCCATATCATCCCCTCCGACAATCTCAGCCGAGGGGACGTCCCTAAGAAAACCCTCCCCCGCTGTTGTTTACTCTTATTCATCACATCGAGCCTTTTTCAACCTTCTCTGCAAGTTGAATCCAATCGTCCAACGTTAACTCTTCAGGACGTGCGTCCATGACCTCCAACTCTTGGAGCCTTTGAATGGCATCCTTCCATCGCTGAGCATGCCATCCTTTGATTCGAGAAATACGCTTTGGTACCCTCTTGAGGGATGAACGAATCTTCTTTCTTCGTTGTTCAAATGCCAAGTGAATCGTTTGACGAAGCAGCCGCT
>CATISI010000057.1 GCA_949538025.1 Candidatus Poseidoniaceae archaeon | reverse complement strand
CAGTCGAAGCAACACCAGTTTCGGATGAAGCAATGACGCAACAAGTAATCGACGTTGTTGTCAAGCACACAGGATATCCCGCCGATTTCATCGAACTTGACCAAGATTTGGAAGGTGAGTTGGGTATTGACACCGTCAAGCAAGCAGAAATCATGGTCGACATCCGTGAATTGTTCAATCTCCCTGTCGATGAGGACTTCTTGCTCTCAGAGCATCCAACGCTCTCACACATGATTGGCTACATTGTTGGAATGAAAGGAGGAGAGACTCCTGTAAGCACTCCTTCGACTCCAACAGTCGAGGAAGCACCAACGCCAGCACTTCCTCCACAAGTTGAGGTGCAAAGCACACCTCTGGTGAGCGATGCAGGAATCGAATCCTCGTTGATTGAAGTGGTTGTCAAACACACAGGCTATCCTGCTGATTTCATAGAAATGGACCAAGATTTGGAAGGAGAGCTCGGAATTGATACGGTCAAGCAGGCAGAAATCATGGTTGATGTCCGTGAAATCTTCTCTCTACCGGTCGATGAAGACTTCTTGCTTTCCGATCACCCAACACTGAACCACTTTGTCGCCTACATCATCAAAATGAAAGGTGGTTCAACAACTCCTGAGCCAGAAACTGCATCTATGTCTGATGCCGAGACAAGCATGCCAATGAAAAACTCCTCAGTAGAACACGATGGTTGCCGACGCTGGCAAATCGAAGTTGAGGAAGCTGAATCAATCACATCTACACTTGCACTCGATGGAACGGTAGTCGTTACTGACGATGGCTGGGGCATTGCAGAACACCTCTGCACACGACTCGAGACACGGGGTCTCTCGACCGTTCGAATCGGATTTGAGGTTGGTATTCGGGACGTATCTATCCAATCTGAGCAAGGCCGCACTGTCCACCGTGGTGACCCAGCCAAACCAGAACATATCGAATCGATTACAACAGCGCTGTCGACCATGAATGTCGTAGGCATGATCCATCTCGCACCGATGAAACTTGCATCAGCAAGTTGGTCCGAAGATACACTTCCCTCGTCTCAGATTTCACTTGCAGCTCACGGATGGTTCGGTCTTCTCAAAGGAATGGATGCCCGATTCGCAGGTTTGAGCCAAGGTTTGGTAGCGAGCGTTACCTCGATGGACGGCCGACACGGAAACATCGGAGAGCGCTTCAACTCGATTCAATGTGCAGCGTCTGGAGTGACCAAATCGTACGCATTTGAGCGGCCGAATCTTCGAACACGAGCGCTTGATGTTCATCCTGAATTGATCTTTGATGCAGCCACGGCCGCTGAACATATCGAAATTGAATTGTTCGAGCGAGCCGGAGATGTTGAAATTGGATTGGACCGAGATGGACGTCGATGGCTTCTTGCTGCCTTTGCAGAAGACGTCGTTAGCGAACTTGACCCATTGAAATCCGATGATGTATGGCTTGTCTCTGGAGGCGGTTCTGGCGTAACTGCTGCTTGTATTATCGGGGTTGCTGAAGCAAGCCAAGATGCAGAAGCATCGTTCCATCTTCTCGGACGTTCCGTCCTTATCGAGCAAACAGCAGAGTGGTTGGATTGGAGCGAAGAGGATCTGATGAAGGAGAAGATGTCTCTGCGGGAACGATTGACAGAGGCTTCCGAAACGGGTAAGGTCACCATGGTTGAATGGAACAAAGCCTGGCAAAAGTTCACTCGAAGCAGAGATGTGTACCGAACACTCTCACTGATTGAAGCGACGGGCAATCGTGCGTTCTATCATTCGATTGACGTAACAGACGCTG
>CATISI010000056.1 GCA_949538025.1 Candidatus Poseidoniaceae archaeon | reverse complement strand
TTGCTAGGATCTGGTGAAGTCACAGGGAACCGCACCATCGCCGCCTACAGTGTTAGTTCCAGTGCACGAGCCAAGATTGAAGCCGCAGGTGGACGCGTTCTCACCTATGGTGAATTGATGAACGAAAATCCAAGCGGAAACGGGGTGATTATTCTTGGATGAAGCTACAACCTATGTTTTTGACGCAGATGGACTCGTCCTGGGACGTCTCGCCTCCACAGTAGCAGACATGCTCCTCAAGGCTGCACGCTCTGATCGTGATGACAAGGTTGTCATCATCAATGCAGAGAAAGCCATCGTTTCTGGAAGTTCACGCTCTGTTCTGCAGAACTATCACGACAAGTATGCATTGAATCATGCACGAAAGGGACCTTACTTCCCACGTATGCCAGACATGATCCTCAAGCGCACCGTCCGTGGTATGCTGCCATACCAACGAAAGAGCAGCGGCCGCCGTGCTCTCCGCAACCTTCGTGTTGAGATCGGCTGCCCTTCACACCTGGCTTCCGCCCTTCCAGAAGGTCACGTCGAAGGCGACGCAAGCAAAATCCGTAAATCCTTGCCAGAGAGTTTCGTTAGTTTGGGCGACATCAGTGCAAGCCTAGGTGCACCTGCGCACCGATGGACTGGGGGTGAACAATGATGGCACGAAAGAAGAAATCCGTTGAGAGTTCAGGAAAGCGTAAAACAGCAATTGCACGAGCATCTGTTAAATCTGGAAAGGGCCGTGTTCGTGTAAACAGCGAGCCAATCGAAATTCTCCAACCTGCTCTTGCTCGACGCAAGGCCATGGAACCACTCGTCATCGCCGATGCCATGAACCGATTGTCCAAGGTTGATATTAACTTGACAACAACCGGTGGCGGTATTATGGGTCAAACCGATGCCATTCGAACCGCCATCGCGCGCGGACTCGTCCACTACAACGGCGGTGCAGAAGGAATTGATGAGGAACTCCGAGATGAGTTCCTACGATTTGATCGAAGCCTCTTGGTGAACGATCCACGTCGTAAGGAACCAAAGCACCAACTTGGTCGTGGTGCTCGTCGCAAGAAGCAAAAGTCGTATCGATGAGGTGAACAAGAGATGATAATTCCAATCCGTTGTTTTAGTTGTGGTACCGTTATTGCTCACAAGTGGGATGAATTCAACAACAAGATTGCTGAAGGAACCAGTGTCGATCAAGCACTTGACGATGTTGGCCTCGAGCGATACTGTTGTCGACGCATGTACGTTGGACACATCGATTTGATCGAAGAGATTGTCCCGTTCAGCGCTCAGCACAAGTGAGGAGATTCACGGGCCTGTGGGTTAGCTTGGCCTATACTTGGCGGCTGGGGGCCGTCAGACCCCAGTTCAAATCTGGGCAGGCCCACTCCTCACGCGATTGTAGAATCCAACTGTCACAGAAGCCTTGCATTGATATGGCTTGAACGATAGCGTAACGCATGCGCTCACGTGCACTCCTTCTGGTTTTCCTGATGCTGGGCATGTCCATCTCTTCAGTTGCATCATCAGACTCAACCATTTCTAGCAGTACCACATGGAGCGGAACGGTTGTTTTGAGTGGAAATGTGACGGTAGATTCGTCAACGACACTCATTATCGAGTCTGGAACCATTGTTGATGCTCAGTCGTATTGGCTTCAAATCGATGGTGTGCTTGAAGCAAGTGATGCACAGTTCATGACAAGTGAAACCTCAACCAGCCTTGGTTCGTCGGGAGCAGGACTTTGGGGCGGTATTGTCATTTCTTCAGGTGCTTCTGCAGTCCTTACGAACAATTCTATTTCAGGGGCCGAATCGGCTCTGGAGGTACATGGTGATGTCACTATTCACGAGTCAATCAGTATTTCCAACAGTTACATTGGATTTGACATTGCTTCATCTGGAACACTCGATGCTGAAAACGTGACGATGTCTTCCATCGAAATTCAGTCGATTGTCAACCATGGTGATTTGGTCATCGACACAGGCTCTTTTGCAAATACGGCGACTGGCATACTATCGACACACTCGCTCTTGGTCAGCGATGTATCGTTTTTTGAAACTGGTGTTGCGATTGACATCGTATCAGGAACAGCAGCCATTACTGGACTTGGACTTGAAAATGTTAGTGTTGGTATTGGATCAGATTATGGAGCAGCAACAACTGTATCCAGCATCTACGGACAGCATGTTGCACTTGTTATCGATGGAACCGATGCTGATGATTTGACTGTTTCAAACGCCCTCATATCTGGAGAACGACTACTTTGGGGTTCCATGGAGAGTATTTCGATATCTGACACAAATTTCACACAAGAACAAGCAGGTCGATCCGTCGTAGACCTTCGATGTCTTGTTGATTGCTCATTCGACAATGTCTACATCCACGATGCAGACATCGGCATGGCTGTTGATGGTTCGGGAACAACGACGCTCACAGAATCGGAAGTTCATGGAGACCAACTTGGAATTCGTGCGTCAGGTACCGGAGAACTGGTTGTTGAATCGAGCACCATCGTAGCAAATGAGACGGCTCTTTCTATCTCAAGTTTGGACTCAGAGATCAGCCAATCGACTCTCTCTTTGCATAACGGCGTTGGTCCTGCGGTTGTTTTGCTAGAAGGCGAGCACCAATGGAACGATGTTGAAATCATAAAACCATACAGCAGCCTCGATACTGAATCTTTGGGTCTTGATGCATGGTACACGACAATTGGATCAACCTCTTTGACAACTAACGGTTTTGCTTACGGTATTGAGCTTGAGGATTCGACATTGAATGCGGATGTTGGAGCGTTCATCAATGGAAAGGAACGAGGTCTTCATGCAATAGATGCTTCAGCATCGATTGGAACGCTGACCACAACGGCTCAGCAATATGGGCTCGTTTTGAGTGAATCATCGACGGTCATTGTAGATGATTGGACCGCCAACTTGCACAACACACCTCTCCTGCTTGAGGATGGCTCAGTCGCTCATGCACGAGACTTCGTACCTCTGAACACTGCACAGGGCTCGAGCGATGCAGTTGGAGATGGAACCTTCCTTTATGGAGGCCCTTCTACGAGCAGTGTTTCCACAACCGATTCAGGATATTTGTATGAAACGTATGTCTCGTTTATTGATATGAACAATCAGCCTGTCCAGGCAACTTCATTTGCATACGGTTTTGAATCTCAAGCCGACCCAAATGGAGTCGCAACGTTGCCTTTGCTTGCATCAGGAACCGTTGTAGAGGTCTTGTATGATGGCCAAGGCGTTAGCAGGGAGTTGTTTGGTAACCAGCAAGGTCAGACTGTGCAGATTATAGCACTTCCAGAGGGTGATTGGACCCTCCCATCATCGTCGACCATTGTGTTAGGTGCTCGTCCAGATGGCCAACCACACCAACTCAATGGAGATTTGACGTTCAGTTCAAACTCCCATCTCAAATTGATCGATACGACACTTGTTGTTGCTCAAACTTCCAAAGTGGATTTGGGATCATCCGGGACGCTTACTGGTGATAATGGGGTACTCAATGCTTCTTTGTTGACCATGAGTGTACAATCGACGCTTGTTTCAGAAGGACGTGGACTGGAGATACAATCTCCTGTTCAATGGTCCTGCCCCCAACCCCAAAACATCGCGAATATTCGTTTCATGTCAACAATTTCTCTTGGCCCACTGTGTGAAGTCGAAATGATTGGAGGGCAAGCCAATGAAGCGATTACCATTGGCACAAGCGCTTCTTTTTCGCTGATTACGACACTTGATATCGAAGTGCTTGACAAAGGACTCCCAGTTGAAGGTGCAACCATCATTGTTGGTGGACAGACTGTTCAAACAGACGTAACGGGTTCTGCAACAGCACAAACAACCGCTCGCACCGTTGATACTCAAGGCGATATTCAGGAGGGCACCAAGACGGTTACCATGCAGATTGGTTCGTTCACAGAGTTCTTTGCTTGGAATGTACAACAATCCACTTCTCACACCTTCATGGCCTCCACAGTTCCGACTGGAACGATCAGTTCTTGGTTGATTCTTGAAGAGACGTGGAGTCCATACCGATTGGAAGGTGACATAACGGTTGCATCAAACACGAGGATGACGGTCAATGACGGTGTTGAATTACGTATCGCCTCTAACGCAATCATCGATGTTCAAGGCATCTTTGAAGCCGGAACAGCAACAATCTCTTCAACAGGGTTCGGAGCTCGTTGGGGTGGTCTGATGTTGGACGGAATTGTGGGGTCAAGAGTTGACCTTTCAGGGACGGTTCTCGCAGAAGGCTCACCGCTGATCACCATGGCTGGTCGTGGTGATGTAAGGGCACAGGGCGTACAACTTGCTCGCTCAGCGGGCGCTGATCCGCTGGTCAACATCTATCCATCAGCACAATCTTCGTTAACACTTATTGATTCAGAATTGAGAGATGCAGGTTCAATGTGCATTCAAAGCCAGAGTCCAGATGCAATCATTGTTCTCAGAGATGTTGGGTTATCGGACTGCAATGGAGACGGCCTTTGGGCACGACTTTCTCCAATTGAGGTTCAAGGTATTACACTTGGAACTGGACTTGAGGATGGGATTGATTTGACAGGTACTTCAGGACGAATCAGTGGTATTCAATCTTCTTCGTTTGATGGTGATTACGTGATTCGAATGCAGTCCATTGAAAATGGAATCCTTCTCGAAGATTCAACTATACATCCGGGAAACAGTGGGGGTGTATTCGCATTCATGTGTGAAGACATTATGATGGACAATCTGACGGTCATTGGAGCCCCAGGGATTGATCTCGATGAAACCTCAGGCGAGCTGAAAGACATCGTCCTCGAGGGGGATGGATCTGGCATTGGCCTGACCATCCGACACGGATTACCTGAACCAGTCATTGCTGAGAATATCCAAGTATCAGATTACTCAGTTGGCCTCAAACTGCATGCACACGATTTCGAAGACCCGGCTACTGCGATTTTGCGAAACATGTCAATCGATTCAGCCGAAGCATTGTCATCCGAATTCTTTGATGCTCGAATTGAATCGTCCTCATTGAATGGAGACCTTTCCATCGCAGGTAGCACAGTTGATGCTATTGACTCAACTTTCACTGGTGCTGAATCAATTGATGCAGGCGGCCTACTCAACAGGTGGTCATCGCATTCACTTCATGCAATTTTAAATGGAGAGGTTGTTGAAGCATCGTATGTTCTAACTTCGGATATCATGAACGAACAGTCCGAATTTTCGGGAATGTTTGTTGATGTTGAATTGCTGTTCGAACAAACGACATCGATTGAATCAACATCGATCACAGAGGTTTCTGTTGAGGTTGTATCTACACAAAGCCTCCCAACGAATCACGTGTTTTCCACTGGGTTGGGTTCAGAACAGAATGTCGTCATCACACTTCTCGCTAACTCACCTCCCACATTATCCATTCAATCACCTTATTCTGGGCAACGATACATGGAAACAATCCCCATTGAGATTGCCATGACCGTGTTGGACGATACGACAGAATTGGCCGACATGGGGCTTTCCTGGAAGGTTTTCGACGCTCAAAATCAACTTGTAAGGGAAGGTACGACTCCATCAACCTCATTCAACATTACTTCATTGGATACAGGCCTCTTCGTTGTTCAAATCACGGCCACGGATAACCTTGGAATGACGACAATTGCTGAGGTCGACATTGAAATTACCCAACTTGATACGGATGGGGATTGGAGTTCGACATGCAGTTCCACAACGTGGTTTGACTCATTAACAGGATTACAATGTGGCCCTGATATTTACGACCCCGACGATGATAATGATGGTCGATTGGATGAGAACGACGTCTGGCCAAAGGATCCTTGCGCATGGATTGACACGGATGAGGATGGTCAGCCCGACAGAATTCAATGTCCACCTGGTGCAACAACAACGCTATTTGAAGATCAGGATGATGATGGAGATGGAATTCCGGACGAACTCGAAGGAACATCGTTGGGAGAGTCTGAGGACTCTACGACACCATTGATTCTCATCGGCTCCATTCTCGTCCTTGTTCTCATTATCTTCTTTATCCGAATACGCGGTGGCGGGCCTAAGTCTTTGGGCGAAATCGATGAACGAATGCTCTGAGGTGATGACATACTTCCAAGTGCAGAACCGGTTGCTCTCGCAATGGTTTTCATCCTCGGCGCGGTCATTGCATGGGATGCATGGTGGCTCACACGTCAACATCGCGACATTCCGCAATTCGGGCATTTGCCCAACAATGGATATGCATGGAAAAGCGAACGCAATCATGAGATGTTTCGTCAATGGGCCAATCTGGGTTCAATGGCAGCAATGATGGCATTACCCTGGGGATTTGCATCGTTTTCAAACACGCCCGTAACGTATGTTATCATCTGGGATGTTTTGCTCGGATTGCACATCATCTCTCTTCTCGTTCCAAAACGGTATGCTGTTACCTCGACACATCTTTTCGCAGACGGGCAACGTTACGAGTGGGCTCGACTCGTCCTTCCTAAGCGTCAACCAAAGCACCGAATTATGTTGCTGCGAAAGGGCTGGGGGCCATTCGGTCCACTGCCACTCGGTGGTGATCGCAGTGACCTCGATATCGCAGCAGAGAGAATCATCGAAATCCTTCACTTTGACCAAGAGGAGTGATGAGAGGTATGGCTAAGTGATTCCTTGATGTGTTCAAAACATGGAATGGGCACGTAGTGGAGACGATGTGGTTGTTGTCCTCGAACCTGGTGAAGAGATTCATGCCTCCCTTCGTCAACTGGCAGATGAACTGGGTATCAATGGGGCAGTGATTACGAGTGGAATCGGTCGGACGATGAACTCAACATTTGGCTACATGGATGAAACGTTCACGTATCATCGCCGAACATTGGAACAACCTGCAGAACTCGTCACTCTCCAAGGTAATCTCGCACGACATCAAGACGGCTCGGCTTTCACACACCTCCATGCCACATTTGCTGACGATGACTTCGTAACAAAATCAGGGCACATGTTCGAAGCAACAGTCTTCGTCGTAGCAGAGATTCATATGCGTATTATGTCAAAAATTGTCATGACGCGCTGTCCGATGATTGATGGAGAGTTTGTTGAACTTAAACTGGAAAATCATGAACCTTAAATGGGGTCAACCTGGTGGTAAAACATGGCTCAGGATGGTGAAGATTCCACTCGCAATCAGAGTCGCGTAGCATGGTTGGCGGAACAAATCGCCTACCATTCGGATCTGTATTACAACCAGGCAAGAAACGAGATTTCAGACGCTGAATTTGATGTCTTATGGGACGAGCTCAAGCAACTAGAACCTCATCATCCGCAACTGCAACGCGTTGGAGCGGAGGTCGATCCTGGCACGGTCAAAGTGGATCACATGTTCCCAATGCGTTCGCTCAACAAAGGAACCAACGATGAAGATATTGCACACTTTGTCAAAGAGTCATCACTTGAATCGACACGCTTTATTTCGCAACCAAAACTGGATGGTTCCGCACTTTCTCTTGAATACAGGAAAGGTCGGTTGGTTCGAGCTGCAACAAGAGGGAGCGGTGATCGAGGTGAAGATGTCACCAAGAATGCGCGCAAGGTCGAGAATGTGCCGCATACACTCGGCATGGAAGTTGATGTTCACATCCGAGGCGAAGTCGTGATGAGAAAGTCCCTGTTTGAAGAAAAGTATCGCAACATCTCCCCAAATCCAAGAAACCTTGCAGCAGGGGCGCTTCGTCAGAAAAAGGCGGATGGAAAAGCAGATGCAAGTGACTTGGTTTTTCTGGCTTACGATGCGAAGTTTCCGAGTGAAGCATCACGCCACCCTGATTCGAAGGCACCACCAAGTGACCCATTGGACAGTCTTCTCCTCGAGTGGCTGAACAACGTGGCGGGTGTCAAACCAGCACCTTGGGTTGTCCATGATTCGGATACAGAAGGTGCTTCCATTGAATCACTCTGCAAAGAAACCGAAACATGGAGTAGAGAACGAGAGGCCTATGGCTTTGAAATCGATGGACTTGTTTTCAAAGTTGATGATCTTGAAAAGAGAGATTTGCTTGGTATGACGGCACATCATCCACGTTGGGCGCTCGCATGGAAATTTCCTCCGGAAGAGGCAACATCGGTTCTGCTCGATGTTGACTGGCAGACCGGCAGAACAGGGAACATCACTCCAGTTGCACGCATTGCGCCCCAACGCGTTGGTGGCGTGACAGTAGAGAACACAACCTTGCACAATCTTGGTGAAGTCGAACGACTAGGCGTCCAAATAGGAGATAAAGTTCGAATTGTACGTCGCGGAGATGTGATTCCGAAAATCGAAGCGAGTCTTGGTCCGGCAACGCAACACGACATTGATGGTCGAGTGCATGCTGATGGAGAATCATTCCAAGGCGAGCTGCCACAACGTAGGAGGATATCTCCGCCTGAAGCATGTCCTGCTTGCGACGGACCAGTCGAGGTTGAAGGAGCATTCCTTCGTTGCACAGATGTCCAATGTACGGCACGGCTGGGTAGAAGCATTCTCTACTATTGCCGAGCCCTTGAAATGGACGGTATTGGAGAAAAACTCGTTGAGCAACTCATCGATGAGAACCTCATCTCAAGCATCGCTGATTTGTATCGACTCGATGAGCGTATGTTGCTCTCACTGGATCGGATGGGCCAAAAATCAGCAGACAAGGTTCTCAACGAAATCAACAAGACTAGTGCGATGACATTCTCAAAGTTCCTTAGCGCTCTCGGTTTACCAGGTATAGGCCCAGAATTGGCGACAGCAATTTCAAATCATTTCACAGCTCCAGAGCAACTTCTAACTTGGGTTGAGGCCAGTCTCGAGGATGAATCTCGGATGGCGGAATTAACGTCGATTGATGGGGTTGGTGAAATTGTTGCACTCCAGTTACGGGATGGTGTACATCTTCGAAAAGCATTCATCATCGATGTTCTTACGTTCCTGGCCATTCAGCAAGAAGAGGTGGTAAAGGCAGGGGGCCCTCTGGAAGGCATGACGTTCTGTGTGACTGGTACACTTTCTGAATCGAGAAAAAGTATTCAAGCACGAATCAAGGCAGGTGGGGGAAAGGTTGTCAGCAGTGTTTCAGGAAATCTATCCGTTCTCGTGGCGGGCGAAAATGCTGGATCAAAGCTTACCAAAGCAGAAAAATTGAATGTCCAAGTATGGGATGAGAAAACCCTGTTGGCACGACTGTCAGGAACGACTACACCTCTTGAAGACAAACTTTCTGTGACGCGGCCAACACTGTTTGATTATTGAGAAAATTTCTGTCGTCAGGAACGAACATTCTTAACAAGTGTAGCATAATTTTCCCTTATGCAACTCAAAGCCATTCTCCTCTCTGCTGTTGTTGCAATGGTCGTACTCACACCTGTCATTGAAGCGAATTCAGGTGGCAAACACTTCTCCTCAGGAGGATGTGGCTGCCACGGAGGGAGCTCATCATCGGTTGCGATTTCTGAGAACTTCCCATCGAGCTACACGCCTGGTCAAACCTATTCGATTCAAGTTTCAGTTTCTGGAGGCGTATCAGGTACACACGGTGGTTTCAATGTCGAGGTATCCAAAGGATCGCTTTCAACAGGTGGTAATTCTGGAGTCAAGGTCAGTGGTAAGTCCGTCACGCACACGAACAAAGCAAACCGTGCATGGGGTTTTGATTGGACTGCCCCTACTTCAGGAAGTGGTACAGTCACGGCCGGAATAGCTGGATTGACGGCGAATGGAGGTGGAACAAGCGGAGACGCTTGGACTACAACATCTGTGAGTATTACGGAGACAGTTGTTGTTTCCAACAATCCCCCAACAGCATCCAATGTCCAGGTTTCACCATCGAGCCCTACATCAAGCGATGACATCATACTGACCTACACATTTTCCGATCAAGATAGCGGCGATGCCGAATCAGGGACGATCATACATTGGTCTCGAAATGGGGCGCATCAATCACAATTTGACGGTTTGATGACAATTTCAAGCGCATCTATTCTGAAAGGAGACAGTTGGCAAGCCTCAGTAACACCCAGTGATGGAGAGGATTTCGGAACAACCGTGAATTCGAACGCAATTACAGTATTGAATTCTCTTCCTTCGATTTCTTCTGTCACCGTATCGCCACTGAATCCGACTGTGGACGATGATATCACTGCATCAATATTAGGTGAAACAGACAACGATGGCGATACACTTGCATTTGAGTATCGCTGGTATCTCAATGGTGCTTTGCAGGATGGGCTTGATGATCTCTCAATCGTACCGTCGCTAGCAACACGGGCTAACGATGTCTGGGAAGTTGAAACTCGTGCTCATGATGGAGAAGGACACTCTCCTTGGGTTCGTTCCAATATGATTTCTGTAACAGGAGATACTTCGAACAATGCACCGACCGTGGATTCAATCACCATTTCGCCTACGAATCCGACAACACTTGACACCCTAATGGCCTCCTCAACATCCTCTGATGCAGATATGGATTCGATTGTTGATACGCAATATCGTTGGTCAAAAAACGGTATCATGACCACAATTTCGACCTCAACACTTGATTCAACGATGACGAGAAAAGGCGACCTTTGGACTGTTGAGGTTCGAGTTAACGACGGTACAGAGTGGTCATTATGGACGGCATCCTCAGGTCTTGAGATACTGAACACTGCGCCTACATTGGACTCTGCAACCATAAGCATGAATGAAGCTGCTACCGATGAAAATGTGTCCGTGATGGCAGCGATGAGCGATGTTGATGGCGATCAAATAACCATGAGCATCGCCTGGTATCTCGACGGAGTGCTCCAACTCGACTACAATAATGAAGCAGCGCTTCCTTCTTCCGCGACGAACAAAGGCGAATTATGGACTGCAGTTGTACAAGCGAATGATGGTGAAGCAACAAGTTCTCAAAGCGCCACACTTTCTGTGACAATCGTAAATTCGGACCCATTTCTTTCTGTCTCTCTTGAAAACGTAACTTCTCAAGACAATCTTGTCCTTCAAACATCTATCTCTGACATCGATGATGACGTCACTGAGGTTTCAACCATTACTTGGTTGAGAAATGGGTTCAGAGAAGGTTCACTGGATGGTGCAACAATTGTCCCATCCTCATATCTCGGCCCGGGACAAGAGTGGAGTGTTGAAGTGAATGTTACGGACGGTACATCATACGTTCTCGCAACAGCCTCCATCAATGTGGAAAACACACCTCCTGCGGCGAGGATTTCTGTGATCACTGATGCTCTTTATCCAGCTGAACGAGTAATACTTTCTGGATTGGACTCAACCGACCCAGACAATTCCATCGTCCGTTATCAATGGATTTGGATGAATGGAGCATCTTCAGGAGTCGAGGCTTCATTTATCCTACCAGCAAGTGGTGTTGTGGAGGTGTCGCTCACAGTCATTGATGAATCCGGAGCAACAAACTCGACCTCGCTTATCATCGAACCGATTTCGGCGCTGGCATGCCCAAACCTCACCCAGATGGTATCTGGCACCAACGTTCAACTTGATTGGACGTGGGCTTCTTCTGTTCCAGCATCCTTCGAAATCTCGAGGAATGGCGTCGTTATCGGGGCGACAAATGAGACTACTTTCACCGACTCACCAAATGTACTAGGCACCTCAAACTATGAGATTCAAACAAAACTTGGCGATAGGATTCTCGAGTCGTCTTGCCAATCCCCTTCCGTTAGTGTCGAGATCAATGCAGCGACAATCGAGTTTGAAGAGGGCCCATCCACTATTGCAGGTTTAGGTTTAGGTTCAGTCTATGTCATCATTGGAATACTGCTGTTTGTTTCCAGTCTTTTGCGTAGAGGTGAGTAACAATGAAGCAAAAATTGGTTCTTTTTCTCGCGTTATCCCTTCTTGTCCCGCTTCACGTAAGTGGGAACCCAGGTGGTGTTGGAAACAGCCTTGAAAACATGCAATGTGGGGGGGCTTGCCATGGCGATGCCAATCAGAATGCTACCTCTAATTTACAACTCAGTTTGCAACCGTCTGGAAGAGTTTGGGTTGGTCAACCAACTGAAATAACAGTTCAGATTTCTGGCTTTGATACCTCCCATGATGTCGACCAAATAGGAATTTTCCTGCTCTCCTCGACCAACGCCAACAACGATATTCCAACCACAGATGGCTGGAGTATACTTTCAGATGGTATGGGTGGCTCGAACAATTACATCGAGTATGCATCGATTGATTCCAATGTTCTAACGCATTCTTGGATTCTCCGCGCAGACGAATTAGGCAAAAAATTCCTCTATGTCTCGGTGCATCATGGCGATAATTCGGGTATTGACGCTGGTAGTCCTTTTTTTGGGGTTTCTCAGGCATTTGAAATAACCGTTGAAGCCATCCCTGAAAACCTGCAGAGAATCGATCCAGAATACCAACCCCCAAACTCAAGAGAGATTGGTGAATCGACAATACTGTGTCTTAAGACAATAGCAGCAAGTGACGTTGTCATTGAATGGCGGGAACCCTCAGGGGCTTCATACCAAGTTGAGA
>CATISI010000055.1 GCA_949538025.1 Candidatus Poseidoniaceae archaeon | reverse complement strand
GAGGGGCACCCGGTGGATATCTTGCTGCTCTTGCACGTTCAGGATATCGTGCAAACGCACTCGACATTTCTACAAAAGGCTGTGAGATGTTGCAGGAAAATTTCGATCTGCTGGGACTCGATGTTGATGTTCATAAGATGGATTTGAGAACTGTCGAGGATGCAAATTTACCTCAATATGATCTTGTGTTCTCTCTTGGTGTGATTGAACATTTTGATGATTATGATGAAATTATTGCCCTCCACATGAAGGTCGCTAAACCGGGAGGACTCGTCATCATCGGCGCACCAAATTTCAATGGCTTGAACCGACCTCTTCTCCGATTGACCAGGCCGGATGTTTTTGAGTGGCATAATTTAGATGCAATGCGTGTCCATCGTTGGTTAGAACAAACTCCTGTACATGAGTCCAAATTGGTTTGGCGAGGGTATATTGGTGGATTTAATCCTCAAATGTTTAGGAATGCAAATCGAAAATTTGTTCCACGAGTTCTAAGTTTTATAGCGGACATGTCAAATCGAGTCATGAATCGACTTCCTGGAACTGGGATAATTAATTCTCGATATTGGAGTGGATACGGGATGGCAGTATACCGAAAAGAATCATAAAATTCCAAACAAGTTGTGAAATGGGATTTGAAATGAGTTCCTTGTACAAGATGGGTCTTTTTACACCCTAACTCATGACACCCTTTCATTCTCATTTGTGATTTCATCAATGATCTCGATGAATTTTTGAGCATTTATGGTTGAATCGAAGTTTTCTGATTGGATGATGTTCACTTTTTCTCTCATCTGTGAGTCTTCGGACCATTCGTTGATTATCTTGGCAATATCTTCAGAGTCGGAGTCAGATGGAATAATGTGTTCTTTCAATACAATCTCACTGTTACCACCTACATCCGTTGCAACAACTGGAATGCCATGGGAGTAAGCCTCCATAATCGACACTGGAACACCCTCAGATGAACTGGTATTCAACATCAAATCAATCGGTTCTGTCTTCAAGTATTGAAGAACGGAATCATGTGGCAAATTTCCAAGAAACTCTACTTCAATATGGGGTGGCAAATCCGTCAAATAACTCAAGATATTGTTTCTTTCAGGACCATCACCAATGTGAGTCCAACGAATTTTCCGTGTAATGAAGGGCATGGCTTGTGCTATGAGTTGTACGCGTTTTACTTCAACGAGTGAACTTAGGGATAGTATGTGAAGAGTTTCTGTTGTGTTTTTTGGATTTTTGATATCTGTCGAAACAACACCCAAACGATGTGTTTGAATTCGATTATGAAATTCAAGAAATGTAGATTTCAAATGATCTCTTCCGGCATTGGAAACCGAGAGAATCCTGTCCATGCGCTGGAGGGCCCATTTCTGTAGTGGGAAGTGGGGGTCGTTTACTCTAGATGCGTAAATGTCACCTCCATGGGCAAAAGAAAGGGTTTTGATTTCTGGGTGATCTTCAGTAAGAAGGGCTGCAATTGTTGCTGGACGGTTTGCCCAATAAGCAACAATTATGTCATTCTTTGAGAGGGTAATTGTTTGAGCAATTGCATCCTTTAGGAGTAAAGATTGGGCTATTTCTCCAATGATTATCGACCATGAAAGTGATGGTTTTCTCGACCACTCGGAACGAAGGATATCGAGTCGAGTTAGACCTTTTACGGCGCGTCTAAATCTACCCCAACTATTCCATTTCTTGATTGCCAATGTAACTGGCTTAATATTGACTTTAATCTTTGATGAGATTGAATAGGGTTCGGACGATTCTTCAAAACTTAGTCCCACAGGAATTACAATAATTTCGTCAATGTGTTTCGATAACGCTTCAATATCCGATGTTAGGAACGTCTCTCCAGGAGGGTGGGGCCAATGATTGGTCAGAAAAATGAGTCTCATCGTCCCCTCAACCTAATCTCTCTTTCGCAGAAGAACGGTTGCTTTCTTCATTCACTGACTGCGAATCGTGTGTGAGATTGACGCCCATCTTCATCACCAACGTCAAGGCGTTCTTATTTTATCTTAATGCGTTGGGCGTAAGAAAGTGCTGTTTTTTAATCAACACCAAATGTCCAAATTTAATCCAATTTGTATGGTAGTCGCAGAGGCGTGACATTAAGCCATCAAGCGAAACTTCAGTCTTCTTGGGAGAGGGTAGCGTCCGAAGAGGTACATGATGGAGGATTTCAACCATGCTGGAACATAGAGCTATCTGTTCGAAAAAGTGCACGTTTCGGTTTGCAATAATTGTAACAGTCTGCAAAACGATACTAATGGGATATTATGGACAAACTCAACAAATGACTCTTGGCCCCTAGAGTTTGCTGAATAATTGTTCAAGGCCGCTACGGAAAGCAGCAACAGAGCGTCGGTGGTCGACTATCTGAGTATGCTTACGCGCCAATGCACCATAGCGCTCACGATCTTCATAAACGGCCATCAGGGCATCAATGACAGCATCCGTATCATGGCCGTCGTCCACCAGAATGCCTCCCTCTCCCAAGGCCTCCTTTTGTGAGCCAACATTGGAAGTCACACTTGGTACACCGAACAATCCCGCTTCCCCAATAACTCGGCCCCATGACCCCGTCGTCTCAAATAAAATAAGGTGGACATCGATTCGAGCAAAAAATGTCGCTGCATCGATGTAACCGAGGATGTGGGCGTTTGAATGATGAGCGAGTTCCTGTGGGTACGTACTACTTCCTGCAACCAGAACTTCAGCCTCTGGCCATCGCTCGAGTAACCTTGGTAGGATGCGTTGATACATCCTCAAGCCCTTTTCTGGAGTCACAACCATAATTCCAATTGTTGGTGGAGACTCATCAGTTCGCTTCTCCTGCTCAGCCAAGCGCAAAGCCTCAACATCATCCATACTTCCGAAGCGCCGACTAAAATCGATTGGCAGAGGCACGCTATGACCTTGTTGAATTGAAAAACGTGATTCAATGTCGGTGAGCAATCCTTCTCCAGCCGCACACACAAGAGCTGCCCCCTCCATTGCGGGGCGAAATCGTTCCTCGAGGCGGAAAGGTGTGTCGTCTCGGACGAATATCACGTAAGGCATCCCTTTCGCAGCAAACGCTTCTGCGGCTCCTGGTGCCCAATCAAGTTGGGTCAATCCAATGCCACCTTTGGTAT
>CATISI010000054.1 GCA_949538025.1 Candidatus Poseidoniaceae archaeon | reverse complement strand
CGATGGAGGCAGCAGCGTAACCAATACCGTAGAGGTACATGTTTCGACGAGGAGTGAAGGTTTCATCCATTTCTGTTGTCGACCAACGATCGACGAGTTTCTGAACAAAACCGAGAACGTGGGAAGTGATTCCTAGAAGCATGATGGAACCAAGAACAACGAGCAGTACAGCGATTCCAATCGCAATATAATGAATCATTCCAGATTGAGCAAAGGCTTCACCCATGGCAAAAGCAATGATGCCGATGACGATGAAAAATGTCCACATTCCCAATCCTGCAAGCGTTCCAATAACCCAAGAGGAAGGCATGGCCGTCTTCAATTTCCCTTCCTTGATCAAATCGTCTTCTCGTGCTCCAAGACTGAGATAGTACGAAATGAAGCCAGGAAGAACTGGGAAGGCACATGGAGAAAAGTACACCAATATGGAGAGAATCATTCCAAGAACAAACACCGCGACAAACGATGTCGACGGTTCTTCCCACGCTATTCGGTCGTCCATGGTAAGCGTGACATTTCCTGTTAGTGCCTTCTCGACCGAGGAATCGAACTCACCCCAACCACCGATTGGTGTTCCGGTTGCTTGACGTTCGACGATGTAACCTTCAACATCGATGACCATGACAACGGGTATTTGGCCAGTTCCTGCAGTTGTAAAAAGTTTCACGGGGTCTGTGGTTGAACCATCTTCAAGCATAGCAGACTCCGTTGAACCAAGTCCGGTTGGATACAGTGGAACCGTGTACTCCCCACCAGATTCATTGAGATATTCCAATGACTCCTGATACCAAGCACCGTAACCAACGATGTGGAAACCTACGCCGTTTTCATCAGCCGTTTGCTTCCATTCGTCCATGTACAATTCAAGGTGGGCCTGAACAGCATGACAGTTCGAACAGTCGTGAGCTAATAGGTCGAGGATGATGACATCGCCGCGTAGTTCAGATAGGCGAATCTCGCCCTCTGTCGTGTAGTTATCTTCGATCCCAGTACGATTCAAACTTTGAACAATGATTTCCGGAATAGGAGCCGGTTCAGCATCCGACTCAAAGATCTCATCCATGCTGTCAAATAAGGACAAGCCAGCGAAAGCAATCACACCGAAGAGAACGACCGCAATACCGAACGCTTTCCACGTTTCAGGACGCTGGAACACACCCCAATCGGCTTGGTCAAGCACACCCATAGCCGTTCCACTCACTGGTTGCAAATGAAACTAATGCCACAGATTATTCAACGTAGACAGGAGACGATTGATAGAGCGTCTGACCATTCATGACATTAACAATCTTGACTTCAACATCGCATGGCCCGTCACACAAGTCATCTGAGCCTTCAGTTATTGGGATTGCTTCCCCTACTGTCCACAAACCATCCCCATCCTCTGAAGCAGAACATCCTGTGTCTGATGCTTGATCAGGGTTCGTGCATGTCGAGTAAGCGCCACCGTTCACCGAGATTTGAACAACAATATCAGACCAACTCAGGTCATCCCCTTGGGTCATCGTAACGTAAATCAATTCTTCTTGAGCATTGCTTGTGGGAGTTCCCGCGGCATCTGAAGCATCAAAATCATAAAATTGTAGACCGCCGTCATCTGAATTTCCTTCCGCAAGACTGCTAGCCCAAATCCAATACAACAACGTACTAGAGATGAAGGATTGTCCTTCGCAACCCTCTGCAAGGGTTGAGGCAGGGCTCAAGGCGTAACTCAGTTCATGGACAGCAAACAGTGTAGCAACGTCTGCAGGAATGGTGCTTTCGTCTTCTGGGTCGATTTCAACCCCATCATCCACAGCTTCAGTGAGCAATTCGCTCGCATCATCCATCAAATCGCTGAGCCCCGTTGGAGATAGAGCCATGCAAACGGATTCATCCATTTCAGATAGGACAAGTGTACCATAACCATCTGCCGCCAAGTAAGCGGTTGCGACAGTGACAGTCATGGTTTGAATATCGTCTTCTGCACCTTGGACTTCATCCTCTCCACCATCGCAGTCATCGTATCCATCGTTGACCCAGTACGAATCAATTTGAGTACCGTCGTCACAAGTAAAGAACTCACCCGATTCAGAAACAATAACAGTCAATGTCGGGATTGCAGACGTCGAATCCAATGTCGCTGTAGAACTGATGTCATCTTCGCCATCGAGTGGCCCTTCTTCAGCCACGCAGTTGCCATCAATAACCACGTGCGTTGCCAGAGTGGCTTCTGACTCTTCATCGTCTTGATCATCACTGGCTGCCATTTGATTCATGTCATCAGCCGCTTCTTGAGCCTCAGATGCAGAGTCATAACAGCCCTTCATCTCCATGATGAAAAGGTCAAATGTTTCATCTGCGTTCATTGAGACACGCATGGAGAGCATCATTCCGTAGTAGACTCCATCCAAATCTTGGGTTGTGTAGGTTGCATCGAGATTATCAACAATTTCCTCAAGTTCGGTACACCCGGCAAGCATCATGGATAGAGCAAGTAAAATTGCAATCTTTTTCATGATTGGCTCTTACCAGAGGTAAATAAAAGTCCTTTCGACCCAAATAATGCTATTCATTAAGATGAACAACGGAGACTTCCAACCGCTCGTGTGTTGGGTGAACTTCGATCATCTGCACGGGGACTGAGAGGACTTCCGCAAGTTCTTCAGCAACACTCAAGGGCATCTCAATTCGCCGTGCATTGGCATCATAACGAAGCCAAGATGGAGTGATGTGCAATGTTTCCTGCAGTTCTATGAGATCGTCACGGGCATCTTCAGGTTCGGTTGGAATGGCACCAAATAGGATTGTATCATCTTCTGAAAGAGTTTCGTAAGGGCGAAGTGTAGCTTCTGCTCGACGTCGGAATCTTGCTCGCAATTGTCCTGCATCCTTGTAGGAGGCTGTACAGAATTTGAGATGGAAGGACAAGTCTTTGGCCGCTTCCATCAGTCGAACACCAAGTTCAAACGACCCTTCTGCCGCTGCAGAAAGACCACTCGAGAGATTAAAGCCTCGAACGTCCATGTTCTCTTGATTGCCTGTTGTAATTTCCAATTCGTTCAAGTTGAGGAATTGGACAGGAAGTTGATCCAACTGCTCGAGCAGTTCAAAGAGAGAATGTTCCTTGTCTGGCTCGCAAGGGAGTTCGATTCCAACATTGATTCCAGCGCCACTCGATGCTTTGATGACCTCTTCGTACTGTCGCGTCGTTCCATCGAGAAGATGGAATCGAAGCTCATCCAGACCAGCAGTTGCAAGTTTTTCGACCCATTCCAGTTTGAATGGAATCGATGTGTAGAGGTGAATATGGTGTTCATGTCCGAAGGCTTGCTTCAATTGTTTGATGGCTTCAACAGACCGTTCTGGATCAAGCATCGGATCTCCACCGGTGATGCCTGTTCCGGTTGCCTTCATAGCATGACCTTCCTCGATGACTTCCTCCCATGTGGAACATCTTCGCTCATTGGCAAACATATCAGGAGATTCACGCCGATTTTCCGAAAGTGGACAATAATCGCATCCCCAGTGGCACTTTCCAGTCACAAAGAGGACCAACTTTCGTCCTTCTTGGCATTGGACACATCCTTCTGCTTCACCTTGCTCAGGTGGCAGAATCTCCATATGCATAGGAAGACGGACGACCATGAGCAGAACCCCCGTGCACTCCTTGTTCAATCCGTCGGTGAAAGCGCAGCGATTTCGTTCAATAACCATGCATGGAAACGACGGTCATTGGTCAGTTCAGGGTGGAACGTTACCGCACATTTTGAACCATCTCGGACACCTACAATTTCTTCACCTAATCGGGCAATGACCTCGCAGCCAATTCCCTTGGTTTCAAAACGCGGTGCGCGAATGAAGACGCCAGGAAAAGCATCCCCTCGATTTAGATTCCCAAGATCACCAACCACCAGTGGCGTGTGGCCAAAACCATCAGGCGTTCGTTGAACTGATACGCCACTCGATTCCAAACGTTTCATTTCGACCTCAATATCCGCCTCAAAGGATTGACGTTGTCGCCCCCATGCGTTTCTTGAGATATGGACACTGATGTATGGCGCTTGATTATTACTTGGCGTTGCGAGAAGTATCGCCCCCGCACAGGTTCCGAGCACCGGGCGATTTGGATGTTTATTCATCCAGTTATAGATAGCATCCAGTAATCCTTCTGAACGAGCCGCAATACGCATCGTTGTCGATTCGCCACCAGGTAAAATCAGGCCATGTATCGAGGCATCGAGATCTTCTCCTTTGCGTAATTGGACCACTTCAACGTCATGTTGCAGGTCTTTGGCAATGGAGAGAATCGCCTCTTCATGCTCATGCCGGGCACCTTGCAACATAGCAAGACCCACTCGCATCATGGCTGCTCGTAAACCTCCATGCCTTTAGCACATAGCATCCATGCAAACAATGAATTTGAGGAAAGTTCAGTGTTCTTATTCAAAAACCGCGCGCGTTACCATCAGCACATGGCACACCAAGGTGACTGCTTTCTCGTCCCTGGCCCCGTTCGAATGAGTGATGCATGTTTGCAAGCCATGGCAACACCGGTCATGACGGCACGAGGAACTGAATTTCGTGATGTGATGGCAGATCTCAATGCTGGGTTGCGAACGGCCTTCAACCTCACACCTTCTTCTCGTGAACGTGGAACTGAGTCATGGGCTGGTGAAGATGATTACAAGGTCCTTGCCGTATCTGGAAGCGGAACTGCTGCCATGGAGATGGTGATTGCCAACAGGTTCAGGCCGAACGATCGAGTTCTCGTGCCGACCAACGGCAAATTCGGTGAACGTGTTGCAGACATTTGCAAACAATACTGTCAAGTCAAGCATATTTCATACGAATGGGGCCGAAGTTTCGATATTATGGAACTCGAGGGACAGCTCGGACGTGGAACCTTTGAAGCGCTCCTCATTTGTCACAACGAAACAAGTTCAGGAATCACGCAAGATGCTGAGGCACTCGCTCAACTTTGCCAAGAACACGGAGTTGCGTTCATTCTCGACGGCATCACCTCTGTAGGAGGGCTCCCCGTACATCCTGCGAAATGGAACGCTGAGGCAGTGGTCATGGGCGCACAAAAGTGCACTGCTGGCCCAAGTGGAATCGCAGCCGTAGCCATCAATGACCATTTCATTGAGCGCGTCCATACCATTCGACAACAAGGAGACTCCAATCCTGTGTACTATCTCGACATGGTTTCCGCACTCAAGAAAGGAAGTGATGACCAAACTCCGTGGACACCTGCTATCAACCTCGCTATGGGTTGGGCAGCCTCGCTTCGTGAGCTCGAAGAGGAAGGCCTTGAGAATCGTTGGGGACGATGCAAAACACTCGCTGATGGCGTACGCAGATTGTTTTCCGATCTTGGATTCATGTTGCTTGCCGATGCAGGCCAGCAGAGCGACACAGTAACCGCCATCATGTATCCTGAGGGGATGAATGATTCTTGGCGAAGTAAACTCAAAGATGATTATGAAACACAAGTAATCGGTGCCCAAGATCACCTCAAAGGTAAGATGTTTCGGGTTGGAAGTATGGGTATGACCACCATCGAAGAGATGATTGAAGGTTGCAATCGAATGATTGCTTGCTTCAATGAGATGGGGCATGCACTTCCAAACGTTGATGTTGCATCCTACTTTGCGTGAAACATGGGCAAGGGAATCATACTGGGGCGATTCCAACCGTTTCACAACGGCCATGCATATCTCATCGAACAAGCCCTTGCTCGTTTCGAAAAGGTCACTATTGCAGTCGGATCTGCACAAGAGGAGTGGACGGTGGACAACCCATTTTCATTCGAAGAGCGTAAGAATATGATTCAACAGTGGATCGATGCAAACGGTCACACAGAGAACGTCAACATCGTTGGAATCGAAGACATCAATGACCCGCCGAACTGGGTTGAGCATGCATCAAATCACCACGGTAAAGGAACACTCGTAACATCCGATGTTGGCACAAGAACACTCTATGAGGAATCCGACTTTGCTGTCAGTTGGGTCGATCTTCACGAGCGTCAACAGTTCGAAGGTTGGCGTATTCGTCAAACATGCATGATGCTTTCAACGGTCTACGATGACGAAGCAACAAGGATGGTACTCGCTCCGAGTGTTCCTTCACCTGTCATCGAATGGCTCATTGAACAGGATGGGTTGTATCGCTTTTCACAAATCAACACAAGTCCGCATGCTGGCTAATCACTCGGTTGCAACGACAACTCGAGCTGCTCTAAGGACTCGTTCTTTGTACATGTATCCTGGTTCGAGAACGTCAATGACTTGGCCTGCAGGAAATTGTTCAGATGCTGGCAATGTAGTGATGGCTTCCATCGTTGCTGGATTGAATTCTTGACCTTTCGCTTCGATGGATTTGATGCCATCGGCTTCAAGTTCTCGCCACAACTTGTTTCGTAACAATCGCAGGCCTTGCGTAACAGGGGATTCATCATCATCCTCAACTTGACTCAGTGCTCGGTCAACATCGTTCAAAATTGGAATCATTCGTCGAGCAAGGCCCATCCCACCGTACTGGATCAGCGATGACTTCTCAGCCATCAAACGCTTGCGAACGTTTTGTATTTCTGCGTCTTTGTAGGCGATTTCCTTCTCAGCCTTTTCTGCCCGCTGAATCGCTTCTTCAAGAGGATCGACAGGTTCGACGTGTTCTGACAAATCCATCTGCTCATCGACCTCTTCGAAGGCAGGTGTCTCATCATCGTGAGATTCGGGGACTTCGTCCAAAGAAATGTCTTCGTTCTCCTCTGACATGTCTTCACCGAAACGGATGTGGTCTTTCAACCCGACGCTGTTGTTTCATCAGGAAGTTCGTTCGCAAGAGCAGTTGAGAGATTCCACGAGAACGTCCCCCATTTTCTTGCTTCAAGATGATCTCGGCCAATGATGGCAACGAGACTATCCTCACTGTTCCAACGCTTCATAGTGTGAACGAGGGCCTTTGCAGCTCGATCGTGGGCTTCGAAGGTTGGAACGATTCGCGGATCTTCTTTCTCATCCATCGTTTCGCCCAGCTCCTTGCGACGCTCCATCCAATCCAAGCAAACGCGTTCAGCATATTCTTGCTCAGGAATGTTCCAAAGTGCTTGACAAACTCCATCCCACGTTTCACCGCCGTAGAGTTCTTCTTCACCTGCAATCGTTTTTGAAAGCGCAACATCGAGATACATGTAGGCTCTTCCTTCCCATGCTTCCCAAGCTCCTGGACTGGCCCATTTCATGGCGAGAAGAAGACCTTTTTCACCATCGCCTGAATCCTGCAAGCACGACCAAAAGGACGTAGTTTCTGAGGTATCGCGTTGTTGTGTGTCCATCCAGTCGAGCAATTCCGCTTCGGCATCAATGTCAAAATTGACCTTCAAGCGTGAATCCTGTTCCGGCCGAATCGAACGCATGGTGCGCTTTTCTAAGCCTGAATAAAGGTCACACCATGGAGTCGTGACAAGTTGACGCAAACTCGGGACATCGACGAGTAGAACAACGATTTCAAGTCCCATGAGCACAGCGAGTACTGGCTCTTCTTTGAGGCATTCGGCAACATCAGAAAACAAAGGAATGGAAAATTTCGGTTGGAAGGGGCAACAGGATTGAAGAACAGGTCCTGTACCAGCAAAATAGGGGGGTTCG
>CATISI010000053.1 GCA_949538025.1 Candidatus Poseidoniaceae archaeon | reverse complement strand
GTGTGTGGCTTGGAGAAGTTTACCATTGAATTCGATTCACGGTGTTGAGCAAGTTCTTTTGTAGTAAGCGCATTGATTTTTTAATATGAACAGCAGTGGATTAAAGTCCAACAACGCTGGGTTTTTCCAATCACCAAAACTGATCAGTCTGGTTTTGCTCTTTATTTTCATCGTTGGACTGATTGCAGGAGCCATACTTTCCGAGAGTAGTCTCATCTCAAATTCAGGCGACAGTGAATTCAGTGTATCAGTCGATAACGAGATTGGTACCAACAAGTTCATCCTTATCGAAGTCGATGAAGGTGATAACGACGAAGAAGTTGTTACCGAACACATACTCCATGAATTTACATTTGAAGCATCAGACCGAGGTGGTTTGATTACATGGGATTTCAGCGATGGATTCACTGCAACCGGGAATGACGCAACACACAGTTTTGTGAGTCCAGGAGTATACATCGTTGAAGCAACAGAATCCCTCGATGGAACGGTCAGAACAGCGGAGATTACCGTCACAGTACATCTTGAATCGGAAGCAGAAGTCGACAACATGGAATGTGTTTGTGCCCCTACGGCTAAGGACACGATTATTCCACTTTCAGAACATGAAGGTATCTCAACCATTGAAGGATTCGTTCAAGTTGAACACGATGGTAGCAGTGAATCCTGTTCATTGCGCAATCCACTCCAAGAATGCCACGTACGTGTCATTATGCAACGTCTATCCGATGGAGAAGTGGTAGAACAATCCATCCTGTTTGATGACACCTTCAGAAGCAACGAACAAGTTGTTGATTTCCTCTTCGAGGATGTAAATCTACAGCAAGGTGAGCGCTTGCAGTTGCGACTTGAAACCGATCAGGTTCGAGATTGGCACAAACCAACTGCTGAATGGTTTACCAACGCCCCATCCATGGCTTGAGTCGATATCGGCAACACAATTAATTGACCACTCCAACAGCACTAAGCATGGACACAAGTCGAATTCTAGCTGTGTTTCTTGTTGCGCTGATGATACCTCTCTCGGGATGCATAAGCGATGGCGTTGATGGAGAACAAGGTGAACCAGGTCCTCAAGGACCTCCAGGGACAAACGGAACCAAAGGAATCGACGGAATCGACGGTAGCCATGGAGTCAATGGTACAGATGGGCAAAACGGAGCAAATGGACAAGATGGAATCGATGGCAAGAATGCCTTGGTTTCGACCTTCGATGTATCACCCGGAATACATTGTGAAAATGGTGGAATCGGCATTCTTGTTGGTATTGATGAAAATGGCAACGGTATGCTCACAACCAATGAGGTTCAGGAAACGACATTCGTCTGCAACGGTGTCGATGGTTCTCACGATCTAATCACAGGGAATTCATCATCAGGCTTGTTGAGCGCAGTTGCTACATTGGGGCATTCTGATGGTTGCCCAGCTGGTGGTAAAGTGATGATGTTTGGTTTAGACAATGGAGATAGTGGAGCTACAGCAAGCAACGGTGTGCTTGAGTCGGGTGAAATTGACGAACAGACAACGTACTGCAGCACCCAACGCATCTCAAGAGTCACGGACATTGCGCCTGGTGCCTTGTTTTCAAATCCAGGTGGCGACGGCATCCAGATTGTCGTTGGAGATACATTGTACTTCAGCGCAAATGACGGTGTCCATGGCGCTGAGTTGTGGGCCTACGATATGACCACAGACTCCACACGGATTGTTGCAGACATCAATCCGGGTCAGAATGCGAGTTTCCCCGGCTATTGGCTGGTCCTCGTACATGAGGATGTCATCTATTTTGATGCTGCAGACTCATCTCACGGGCGTGAATTGTGGGCGCACAATACCGTGAATGGTTCAACATGGCTGGTTGCCAATCTCAATGATGATGAATTTTCAAGCAATCCTGGCGATGATATTGAAATCGTCTACGGTGACACCATCTATTTCTCAGCATTTACGTTTCAATATGGAACAGAATTGTGGGCCCACCATCCAGCAAACAACTCAACATGGTTGGTTGAAGACATTCATCACGGAAGTTCAGCGAATCCAGGCTGGCTCATGCACTTTGTCTACAATGATGTACTCTACTTTACAGCTCGTGATATGATGGATGTTCATGATTTGTGGGCACACAATCGGACCAACGGATCGACGTGGAAGGTCGCATCGTTTGGAATGGCACCATGGACACATCCAGGTTATAACTTCGAATTTTTGATTGGTGATGTGCTTTATTTTGATGCAGATAATGAGCTCAATGGTCGAGAATTGATGGCATACAACTTGAAAACAGACGCACATTGGGTGGTTACAGATATTGTACCAGGAATGACCTCGTCGAATCCAGGTGTGAACATGTCAATCCTTGTTGATGATACAATCTATTTTGACACCGATGAGCAATGCTTGTACGCACATTCAACAACAAATCACACAACATGGATGGTACATCAATTCACAGATGCTTCACCTCAAGTTTCCGTCAAACCTGTGGCTATTGGAAGTGAATTCTTTTACAAAATCGAGGAAGAAGAATCACATCTCGAACTATGGGCATACAACACCGAAAATCATTCCTCATGGATGATTAAGCGCTTTATCCCTCCAAGCTCAGCAGGTACACTTGACATCGGTATCATTGAAGACGTGAATGGCATCCTTTATCTTGAAGCTACAACAGAGGATTATGGTCGTGAATTATGGGCATACAACCCAATGGATCAATCAATATGGCAAGTTGCCAACATCAACAAAGCCAATGCGGGAACAGACGGCCCTGACGGCAATTCCATGCCTGGATTTTCACTTTCTCTTGTTCACGATGGATATTACTTCTTCAGTGCAACTGACGGAGAATATGGCAATGAGCTCTGGAAGATGTGGTTTGAACACACAATTGCATACGAATGAATTCAACCCAAAGACCGCGACGGGTGAACACGAAGCAGAAATGACGAGATTCCTCCCGTGAATAAAATTCCTGCGTAAAACAACGAGGCTGTTGTAAGCATGACGAAATATTCAGTGTAGAACAAACCTGACCAGTACGATGCAGCATGGCTTAGAAGGAAGAACGAAAACATAAGCAATGTATCACTCACGCCAACTTCAGCACCGACACGATAGAGCATGAATCCGAGTGCGTACAGTGGTGGGAACAGGATCATCATACCCATCCAAGCAATCGCTGGGTCTGAGCGAGCCCCGAAGAATCCCCCAGTCACAATGACTTTGCTTGGGTTGAATTCTAGAAGCCCCAGTGGTGTAAGCAATGAGAAATTAAGCCAAATGCAGTAAAGAAGAGATACGACAAGCATCGTATTTGAAACACGATGGTGAAGTGAACCTTGTTCGAAATTCACTGAATTGGAAATCATGCTGAGCATTTTCGGAAGTGTCCTAGCAAAGATGAGAACTGTAAATGCTGGGAAGTAACCCCATGTCGCTCCAACCCAAACGATGAGAATCAATTCTGAAGGATGCATTGAAAGTTGGTCATAGATCATTGCACGAGTTGTTGGAATAAACGATGCCATCGTACAAGCGAGCATGAGGCAAATGAGCACCCAATCCGTTGGGGTCCATTGTAGGATGGTTAAGACGAAGATCAGAAACACAGTAGCCATTCCTTTCCACTGAAGTTTGAGACGGTCATCTTCTCGAGTAACAAACAACGACAACGAAAAGATCGTCACGAGAACGAAAGATGAGATAGGCGAGGATGGCATCGAAGAGAGTACAATACGTTGCATTGGTTTGTAGAGGAGATCGATGTTGACCAGAGCTTGGAGAGAAAGCCCTGAAAAGAAGCGAGGAATGTAATCAATTAATTGATAGAAACACAGGAAAAAGAACACATTAAGCAACCAACGTTCTGGTGGTGCAAACTGTTCTTTGCTCTGATGAAGGAGATACAATGCTAATGGCGCTGTTGCTGCAATGATCATGGAAAATCGCAACTCTGGATAGAAGAACATGAGCATCGATATCCCGATGATGAACATCGGAACTTCGTTGCGATAGCGGAAGTTCTTGTTGACAATGAAGTAGAAGGCGATCAAGAAAACCGTAAACGCTCCGAGGATCTTTCGTAGCCAACGACCTGAAACAAATTCACTCGTATCTCTCATGATGAAAACGAGTACGTAGAAACCAATGGCGAAAGCCAACAATGAGACCGTCTGCAAGCGACTCGAAGTGATGGTGACGCTTTCTTTTGGCAGGAAACGATACATTGCGTAAAACAACACCAACGATAACACGAGCGTTAGAGCAATTTGAAGGAACGGTATGGAGACAACCTCTTCATCGAGCAGTACCCATTCAGGATTATCCGTAAGACCATCCAAACCTGTTCCGTATTCGCTTTCGACCAGTTCATTGTGAGCGAGAACGTTTATCCAATTCCACTCTTCGAGAAGTGACTGTTGTTCGACATCAACATTCAGAGCAGCAATTGGGATTCTTGCATCACTCGTTACTGGTAAGTCGACCTTCAGCAATGCTGACAACAGCACGGAGATGTCGCGCTGGTCCATTGGTTCGTTGAGCAGCTTTGGGGTACGAATTCCCTGACCATGAGCAAAAAGATACACCTCCTCCGCAACTGCACCTGTCCCTAGCGCATGCCCACCATATTTTGTAAGTCCATGATCGGCAGTAAGAAGGACTGTCCAGTTTTCTGGAGCATTGCGGAAAATCGATTCCAGTTGTCCATCCAATTCTTGCATCCGTTCCTTGTAGATTGGTGATTCAAGGCCGTAGATATGTGCAGCATGGTCCGTACCACCGAGATGCGTGACCATCAAATGATGCTCACTTGATTCAAGCCATTCATCAACAACGGCTAAAGCTTCATTATCAGCCTCACGGATGTCTTCAAACCCGTAGTCGGCTGAGGTTCGATGTGTGAACATAGCATCAGGATAGAGATTCTTCCAAACATAAAATCCTGAAAAGGCGACAGAATCACCGCGATTGGCTGCATGATAGAAAGGATCGTTCTTCACTTCATTTGAGACATCCCAGTTTAGAATCGCATCAAGCGGCGATGCATGCCGACCTGTCGCCATCTCCTTCACACAGGCACCGGTCAGCGTCAATTCCGATGTTAATACCGGAATTTTGACACCATAACTGTCGAATGAGGCAACAAACGGCATCATCTCAGGATCATCAAACACTGTTCGAGGAACACCGTCGACAACGATGAGGAGAACATGTTCAGAAAGTTGTTCAAGTTCCACAGGCGCGGGTGTTGTCTCATCGGAAAATGGACCAGAAGAAAGAATCCCTGGTAGCGATGCTCCAAGCAAGAACAAAGCACTGAAACTCATTGCGAGAATCAGTTTGATTGAGGAAGATACCACGTATCGCATGCGATGGACTTGCTCATTTAATGTTCCTCAACAAAATTCCACTACCACCACGTTGGAGGATGTTTAATGGTATTCCAACAGAACAGATGGACCAAATCATTTGTGCTATGCAATCTTCTTTGACTTATCGACTGCCATTGAAACGACACGGACAATACAAATCAACACTGCGACTCCCAATATGATGAAACCGATGACAAATGTCATCGGGTTGCTTGGCGCATCTCCAGGGTCACCGATGTATACTCGAGACGGATCTGCAGGGTCGTATCGAACTTCAAGCACATCTCCGTATGTATCTGAAAGAATCTCTTGTGCAGAACCTATTGGTCGTTCCGAAGCATTCTGGTTGTCCTCTGAAGATGCTTCTGGGCCAAAGGCATCGATACAAAACCAGAGTGATTCGTTGACTGCAAACTCACAATGGTACCACCATGTATCATACTCCCCATTATCAAAATAACAATTCCAATATGGTTCATCATTTGGTTCACTTTGCCACAGGCATTCTGTATCGTAGACTTCCCATGGGTCCTCGTAGCGATAATCGAAGTACTGCTGTGGGAATCCATATCCACCGTGCCCCCAATCCCATATGTCACTGACTGCAATGCAAGGGTCGGGCATGGGACCTTTGGTGCTGTATTGAACACCTCCCGAGGCAAAGATACTGTGGTTTGGTTCACAAGCAAGTTCTGTTTGAATCAGAGTTCCATTTTCGACCTCTGGACCACAAGTGTAGTTTCCATCATCCAATAAGGCACAATTCAAGATCAAGGTTGCTATGAAAAATTCTTCATAACACGTATCGTCTCCGCAATCCACTCCTTCACTCCATGCTTCAATGTCTGAATCCAAATGGACAGAGGTGGTTGGCCAAGACATTGCTTCGTTTGCATACTCAGTGGATTGTGTACCTTGAAGGAAAGCATGTCCAAAGCTGTTCCATAAGATCCAAGAAACAACCACCAGAATCAATATTCCTTTGACAGCATTTAGAGCAGGATGCAATGGCTCATTTGATGAGGATGATTCCTCGTTGGAATGCCGTTCCGAATCGTTCAACAACGGCGAGGATTGTTTCTGAGCAGGTTCTTCCTGTTTCGAGTCTTGTACAACGACACCTTCTTCCTCGGAACTTTCCCAGAAAGCCTCTCCAATCATGTTCGACTGACCAATTCTCAACTCTTGAAGTTAGTGCCTACAGATGCTCAATGAAAAATTCTCTCGACCGAACGAGAGCATCTGCACGAGCATCAGGGTTTCCTTCAACGGTAGCCCCACGATTACGAAGGATGCGAATGATCCATCTTCTTTGCCAGCGTTTGTTGAGAGGCAAGTGGAGGCCAAAGAAGAGTCTTCCGGACATCGATCCCTTCTTGTTGATTCGAATCGTTCGTTTCTTCAGGTGAACCGCATGAGGCAGACGTGTGTACTCATGTTCGCAATCGAACGAATGGTGTGCGCCAGGATAAACCTTCACATTTGCATTCGGTAGTTGTGGTAAGAGACTTTCAACGAAATGAACGGGCGTCCAGTCATCTGCAGCGCCGTGAAGGATGAGTTTGGGCGCTTCTGTCCAATCCTTGATGTCAGGTCGCATATGGGCTGCAGGATAGAACGGTAAATGAGCATCAAATGCCCTACCAAGAACGTCAATAATTGGCACCCATGATGAATATAAAGCAACGGTTCCACCCAAACTCCATCCAGAGATACCAATCTTGCCAATTTTGGAGTTCTTTTCCAATACTGCACGGGCGCGAAACGCATCTACGAGCATCATCGCATGGGTGACGGTAAGTTGGTCGTCAACCGTTGTCTCGATGGATCTTGAAATGAATGAATTGATTTTGCACACGGCGAGACCAGCGTTCAACCATCCATTGATGTGATCCTGATGGTGGTCAGCCCATCCTAAGCTTCCATGGAGAGCAACAATGCATCCGAACGGACCTTCTCCTTCTGGTAGATACAATTCACAGTCAACGGTTGTCTCGGGCGTTTTTTCGAGGCGCGTGAGTATTTGATGAATCTCAAAAGGAGAGCGAGATTGAACCTGAAACCGCTCGAACACAAGCAGCGTTAGAATGTTCAGCATTTCAAATATGGGCCGATAATTGTAATTTTCAGATTAAAACCGTATTAATTAGGTCACAATCGATACGAACTTTCGCAGCAACCATCTAGGTGCTCAAAAAAACCTCGATTATTGACACTATCGGAAGAAGTTTGAAGAAGTGGGTTCACTTTTTTGCAACGTGAACGAAGAAGGACAAGCAGGTTCTGCGTTTTGGAACATCACCGAGGAAGGGAAAAGCGAACTACACAACGAACTGGAGAAAGAGCGGCATGGCTCACATTCACGGGAAATTTCCTATGGGGAAATTGAAAGGTTGGAGTCTGAGGAGAACAAAAAGCAAACGAAATTGAACAATGAATGGAAAGACAAAGTTCCCGATGATTTGATCATGATGCGGGACGAAATACGAAACGGAAGGTACGTTATCCTCGGATGCATTGCCCTTTATCTCTTGATGACCATTACAGACGGTGATGCATCACCACTCTCACCCCTCCAACAACAAATCTGGCCACTCGTCATCGTCGCCATACTCCTACCGCTCCAATTCCTCGTTTCACGCCAACTTCGAGAGGTACGCTGGTACGCTGAGGAGATGACGGCAGTGGTATACCGCAAAGGTCTCTTTGGACACCACTTCGTCGTTTCTGCAACCATTCTTGAACGAGGTGATGAACTAATACTCAATTCAGAAACGATATGGACAGAAGAAGGATATGACGATGACGGCCATCCTGTCAAGAAAAGGGAGACCCTTTACTGGGTCGAGGTTCATCGTGGTGGGCAGCGGTTCGACACCTTCGGCAACGATTGGAATAACAAACGCCATCTCGTATCGACCATTGATTTCATTCAACAGAAAGTCTCTGGATAATCACCATTGACAAAACTAGCGAACTGCAAGTATTGTCAATCAAGTGCTCGTACCGGGATTTGAACCCGGGTCAAAGGAATGAGAGTCCTTTATGATGGGCCACTACACTATACGAGCGTGGTAGTTTCGCCTGTATCGTCCTCTATTTAGAAATGGCGACCTTGAAAAATGAGATTTTGTTCACTTTTCGTTTTGTACTGATTTTGCCAAATAGAATACTGCTCTAAGTTTTTACTTTCACTTTTTATTTACCTCTCGATTTTCTGTTGATATACGGCCGCCCGTGAATTTTGAATCATGAACAACAATGTTCCAACGAAATTTGCTGACCTTACAGCAACGCAAACCGGTACTGAGGAACCGCTCTGGTACCACCGAACAACAACGGTCTACGCATCTGCAAGCGGTAGACTACCCGATCGCAGCAAAGACATGACATGGACGGCATGGCACCAACCGGGTCAAACAACAGCCCCATCCATTACGACAAGCATCCGCAACCTCATCAAGCGAGCTGCACTTCGAGGTGAGGCTTGATGTCGAGGACAAAGCGCTTGAGAGATGCGATAGACGAGTACCTCGAGTCTGTTGAAGAGGCGAACACCAACGATATTCTTGATCACGTCAACCAACGCTTCCGCTGGGGTGCAACTATGAACCAACTTGGTAACGTTCTCGCTCGAGATCGTCGATTTATCAAGGTCGGATTCGACGAAAACACCGACATCGGGGGCTTCCGAATGCGTGTTTGTGTTTGGGCTCGTGCAACCGCCTAAGAGAAAAGGAACAAGTGTCGGTGGCTCTTGGCTTACTCATGGCCAACAAGCTTGTTGCATCAATTCAATTGATGCGAGTCAAGAATCTTGGTTTGGCTCTCATTGCAACACCTCTTGGCGCTGCCTTTGCATTGCTTGATTTTGGAGCACTGCTTGATTATCCAGAAGTTGCCCTGGCTACTCTTTCGGTTCTGTTTTTCATGGCTGCGGGTAATGCGCTCAACGACTTAAGCGATGTCGAAATCGATAAGATTGCACACCCATCTCGTCCACTTGCCAATGGTTCAATTAGAATTTCTGAAACCAAGATATTGATTGGTATACTTTCGCTGTTGAGCGTGGCATCACTTTCTGGTTGCCTCTACCTTATGGAAGGTTCGAGGGCCTACACCGTAAGCATCTACGTAGCTGC
>CATISI010000052.1 GCA_949538025.1 Candidatus Poseidoniaceae archaeon | reverse complement strand
ATGAGCAAGACAAGTCCTTGGCAAACGCCTTTGGCGATCTCGATGATGATGGCAATCGTATGCTGTCAGCAACAGAACTTGTCACAAAGTTGAATGAAATTCTTCCAAATGGCCTATCTCAAGAAGAGGCTGACAATCTCCTTGAAGCCATGGATGATGATGGGGATGGCAACATCGACATAGTAGAATTCGTGAGTGCTGTAGAACGGCACGAAGATGAGATAGCATCAATCGATGATGAACAAGCTGAGACAGTGAAAACATTCCCAAGCGAGTGGCAAACACGATTCATGTCGAAGAAGTGGCATGACGTCTTTTGGCCACTGATACATACATCGTTTGCATTCATCATTATTGGCCTACTCGTCAATGCTTTCATTCCTATTGTCGATGGTACTGGTGGAATGGTAGAACTCGAGATTCGCGAAGATTCCTTGCAAACCGAATGGCAATTGGATGATGGTACTGTGGTGAGTGAAGGTGAAGCATACCCATGTGATCCAGAGATACAAGAAGGCGAATGTAAGAATTCTCTGACGCCGTTATCTGGAAAAGCATCCTCAATGCCGGCGGGGTTGTATCCTGATGCGATAGTAGCACTGGTTCTTGTTGGTTGCGGACTCATTTGGAGTCTGTACACACACCTTATTCTCGCACCTGGCTGGAGAGCACGAGTCAAGGCCATGAAGGACGTTGATGATGAACGTGCAGAAGTCAAGGAAGCGATCGATGAAGAGAATTTAGATGAAGCATCTGAAGGCGATGAATCCGAAGAGTTGGAAGAACTCGAAGAAAGCGCAGAAGAGGAATCTAAGGAAGATTCCGTTGATGAAGAAGACGGATTCGATGTCGGATCGTTCGTAGGCCTGGAAATTGATGGTGAGGACTACTACGGCACAATCATTGAATTTGATGACGATGAAGGTACTGTTGTTATTGAGGAAGATGAAACTGGTGACGAAATCGTTGGGTACCAAGACGAGATGTTTATCCCAGAGGATTGAACGTGACTTCAGACCCTTTGTTTGGTATTTTGTCCGCAGTACGTTGCCCTTCATGCGGAACATTGGAATCAAAGGGCACATTCAAGTGCCCTGAATGTGGGTTATTTCATTCCTCATTACCGATGGAAGATCGACAAGCACCATCTCCGGGAGAACGAGTACAACACCGAGAAATTGACCCATCCGCGTATTCATTATCATCAAACTCGAAACTTGTTTCTGAATCGTTCGATGAAACAAATGAGATTCAATCTTGGACCGGAGGAAACACCGATTTCTCGGACCTTGGACCGGATGACCCGCCCGTAAAATTGTCTAAGGTTGAAGAGACCGATGTCGAATTGATACATGATGATTAATTATACATATAGTAATTATAAATTCATGTTACCAAATCGGCTATTAGAATAATTCAATGGTGGGCTCGGAGAGAATCGAACTCTCGATCTTTGCCATGTCAAGGCAACGTCATAACCCCTAGACCACGAGCCCTAGGTGGTCTTCCCACGATAGACGCGTATTTATTCACATCGGTAGGCCAAGTGAGTACTAGGATATGATCTTCGAAATTTTACCAGTACATCCGTCTTGAGAACAAAATCCAGCAAATCTCGTCCTTCCATTAGACATCTTGATTTCTTGTCCATTTTTGATGGGTCCGTACGTCTTGCATTTGAGACAGAAGCCTTCAATAGAAGTCATAATCAACACCCAGTAGAGAAGATGTATGAACTCTTTGGCCAAGAATAACCAAAAATCACCCTTTGACCCCCTACTTCACGAGTGGAAATACCAATTTATTGACAATATGCATTACGGAAACAACGAAAAAAAGGATACTGAGAGCACATCGTCGATTCCATCATTCGCAGTGAGTTGATCCTCAACTGTGCCAATGTCGTATAACTACCATTATACGACGCATTGTGTCATTGTTTTTCGTGCGATTTGAACTGATTGAGAAATTGAACCTCATCAACTTCGAATATTCCAACAAGAGGCGGGCCGCTCATGAACGATTCAAGTGGTCCATGTTCAGGATCGAGCTTACGACTAACGATTCCTGATACTTCCTTCATGTGTTTCCTTGAAACATACAACGTCTGTACAAGGAAGAGAGGTTGACCGTCGACTGATTTCACTGCCCATGCCAATAAGCAACCGTCTTGCCGGCGTTTCATTTCTTGATGAGCATTGAGGATCCTCAAAAATCTGGCATCAACTTTTTTGTGAGAAGAACAAACGACCGTTTCTAACCATGCCATGAAATTCACCTAAAAACTGTTCAGATTAAATTAGTTGTTTGATATCTACCAATAAGTATTCATTGATATTCAATATGCTGTCCTTCGAGACAGGTTGAGTGTACCGGCGAACTAGAGGGAGTCATACACCAACTTTCCCAATGACGACTTTTGAGAATGTTGAAGTTTGCAATGGCTCCTTCTTTAATGACACCATGCTCTAAGCCATCCGATCTTGGTGTCGAGCGGGCTGCTTGACGAGTTACACAGTACAATGCGTCGTAAGGAGAAATGCCGTTTCGCTGAACTACCAACGAACCGATAAATGGAATACTGTTGGTGAAACAGTTTGGATTGAAGTCTGTAGCCATGCTGAAAGGAATTGATTGTGCTTGAACATCCTTGAAATCAGGCCATTGGTCTCCATTGAAGTATGGAGTTCCTGGCAAAAAACCCGTTACGACGCCGGCCTCCATCATCGTAATTCGAGTGTCCATTGGCGTGTGATGTGCATGATCAGCAGTCATGACTTTCAATTCTGCAGCAAGTTCACCACCTCCACCATCAGTGAATTCATCGACGTGCATACGCAAATCGAGACCACCTTGCCTTGAGGCACGAAGTATGTCTTCGGATTGTTCAATTGAAAACCAGCCTGGTTCACAAAACACATCTGCAGAATCTGCCAACCCGGAATCCAAAACATCTGGCAATTGTTCGGACAGAATTTCCTCTGTGTAGGACTCATAATTGTGATTGGGTGTCACGGCATGAGCGCCCATCCACGTTGAGTGAATAGACGGTAGATTCGTTTCAGATTTGAGCTGATTGACGATATTGAGAAGACGTAGTTCATGTTCGGTTGATAATCCATACCCAGACTTTGCCTCGAGGAATGTTGTGCCATTACGTAAAGCTTCCATTAATCGTGATTTGCCAATGGCCAACAAATCTTCATCGGTGCTTTCACGTGTGGAGGTAACGGTTTGCATGATCCCACCGCCCATGCCTGCAATATCTACATAGGAGTGTCCTTGCATTCGCAAATTGTGTTCGTTAAATCGATCACCTGCCCAAACCAAGTGATTATGAGCGTCGATAAATCCGGGTACAATCGCCCTACCACCAACATCGACAAGATTAGCTTCGGATGATTCGTACTCCTCGATTGATTCTACTATTGATTCTATTTTGTTGTCTTTTACAATAATAGCATTACCAAAAGATATTGGCAATTTATCATCCATTGTCTGCAGCGAACCAATGTTGTAAAAGATGGTTCGCATGGTTAGGGGAATAGGTGAGAGTTGAAGAACAATCGCATACACGGAGGTCCATGGACGAAGGCAAATGGACCATAGGAATTGAGTCCACTGCACATACATTTTCTTTTGGACTTGTGGACCCAGATGGCATCCCATATCCTTCCGTAGGCGACACCATCAAGCCACTTGAGGGTGGTATTCATCCTAGAGAAGCAGCTGATCATCATCGAGACTACGCTGCAGAATTGTTTCGTAGAGTACTTGAATCACAGAATTTGTCCTCAAATGATATCGGAGCCATTGCCTATTCCCAAGGGCCGGGGTTGGGACCCTGTCTACGAATCGGAGCATCTGTAGCGCGAACACTATCAAGTAAATTGGAAGTCCCACTCATTGGCGTCAATCATTGTGTTGCACACATCGAAATCGGACGCCAACAATGCGATTGCGATGATCCTGTACTCTTGTACGTTAGTGGAGGGAACACACAGGTTATTGCAAAACTGCAAGGAAAATATCGTGTCCTGGGGGAAACATTGGATATTGGGATAGGAAATATGTTGGACAAGTTTGCTCGTCAGCAAGGAATTCCTTTCCCAGGCGGGCCTGTTATTGAAAAACTAGCAAAGGAGTATATCGATGAACATCCTGACGCCACGCTCAATGGCCTTGAGTTACCATATCCAGTCCGAGGAATGGATCTTGCATTTTCTGGGATCCTAACCGCTGCTCAACGCCTTATTGAGAAGGGGCATTCCATCGGCGCAGTCTGCTGGTCTCTCCAAGAACATGCCTTTGCGGCCTGCATCGAAGTTGCAGAACGGGCTCTTGCACACAGTGGGAAGAAGGAGGTTTTACTCGGCGGCGGTGTTGCATGCAACAATAGGCTGAGGGAGATGTCCACGCTCATGGCCCAAGAGCGTGAATCAACCTCTCATGCACCACCACGAATGTATTGTATCGACAATGGTACAATGATCGGTCTCCTTGGTTACATCGAATTGAAAGCAGGTCGAAAAACTCCATTTGAATCGAGTGGAATCGATCAGTATATGAGAACGGATGACACAATCGTCATCTGGAGTTAGGCATTGTTAGCGGATTGTTTTTAACGAGTCGACAGAGAGAATTGAATATTGGGGGATTTATAATTCGAGACCGACGCAGAAAACAGGATGAACCATTCAATCCATTTGCTGCAAATGCGAACCAAGTTCGTCAGAAAAAGAGGAGCGAGCGTAGTCAATCCAATTCATCAAGTCCATCAAGTTCAAATCGCGTAGAACCACGACAAAGCGTTGACGCCAACGATTTCCGTAAGAAACAGGAGGAAGCTCGAAAGAGACTCGGTGCACAAACAGCGCAAGCTGCGCCTCCCGCGCAAAAACCGGCTGTAAACGCAAGCACGCTGAATGCGCCAACCTATACACAAACCGTTCAACAAGTATCTCGTGCAGATCGGTTGGCGGAACTTCGAAAACAGTCCCAAGAATCTGTGAAGAAGACGGAGTCCATTCTTGAGCCTGAAACTCCTATTTCAGTACCTGATCAGCCTGAAAAAGTCGAAGTTCTTATCGAAACCGAACAGGAGACCACCTCCAAAATTGTGTCACCAGAAAATGTCGATTCATCCCTTATGGAGGATACAATTCAGAGCAAGAATGTCTTCAAACAAATTGTAACCCAGGCGCCCAAAAAGCGTGAACATCGTCGTCGACGGAAATCAAAACACGATGACACAGGCGGCGGACGACAGCCAAAGGTCAAGAAACTCAACCGACAAAGATACAACGATTACAAATACGCCGCCCGTGATATCCTCGAGGATGAACGAGTTGCTGATGAACATCGCTCCAACCTCTTAGGCCAAATTTGGGCAAAAGGCGAACGTGTCGGAATTGAAGCATCACTGGAATTTATTTCTGAAAAAGAAGAACAACTCATTATTGACGTAGAGATAGCCCAACGATTAAGAGACCTCGTCAAAGCCTTAACGACAAGGAGATGAACATATGACGATCGTAGAAAAAGACGCCGTAGCTTCAGTGCATTACACCGGGACGCTACCTGAAAGTGGAGAAGTATTCGATAGCAGCGAAGGTCGTGACCCCCTTGTGTTTCTCGTCGGCCACAAGCAAATGATTCCAGGATTCGAAGAAGAACTCATGGGTGCTGCGAAAGGAGAACGTCGAACGTTTACATTGGAGCCAGAGCGCGCCTATGGAGAGAAGATTCCAGAGGCAATCCAACAAATTCCAATAACAATGTTCGGAGACATAGCCCCTGAGCCTGGCATGACGCTCATGTCCGATGCAGGTCCTTTCAATGTCGCATCTGTCGATGGTGACTTAGTAACTGTTGATTTTAATCACAAACTTGCGGGCGAAACACTTCAGTTTAGCGTCGAAGTCGTGGATGTACGAGCAGCAACTTCAGAAGAAATCGATCACGGCCACGTCCACGGCCCGGGTGGCGTGGAACACTGAAATGCGAGGCTTGATGAAGCGTCTCACTATGGACAAAACATGGTCGAGCTCAGAAAGTCCAATTGGGAAACCCTTGGTGGGCTTCCAATTCCAGCGTACCATGCGCCTAATAACGATGTAGAGCGCCCTGGCCACCCTCCATATACACGAGGAATTCATGAGAGTATGTACCGTTCGCGCCTGTGGACCATGCGCCAATACGCTGGATTTTCGTCTGCAAAAGAGACCAACGAGCGTTTTCAATTGCTACTGGAGCGTGGGCAAAAAGGACTATCCGTAGCCTTTGATTTACCAACGCAACTTGGACTTGATGCAGACGATCCACTTAGCGAAGGAGAGGTTGGTAAAGTCGGCGTATCCATCTCATGTTTGCAAGACATGAGGGACCTTTTTGCAGACATACCTCTCGATAAGGTCTCCACTTCGATGACCATCAATGCACCAGCAATGGTTTTACTTGCAATGTATTGTGTCGTTGCAGAAGAACAAGGCGTTTCGAGCGAAAAAATTTCTGGTACCATTCAAAACGATATTCTCAAAGAATATATCGCTCGGGGCACCTATGTTTTTCCACCTGAACACTCAATGCGTTTGATAACAGATATCTTTGAATATTGTTCAATGCACATTCCCAAGTGGAACACAATCTCCATTTCAGGTTACCACATTCGAGAAGCTGGGTCCACAGCAGTTCAAGAGCTTGCCTTCACCCTGTCAAATGCCTTGGCATACGTTGAATCTGCATGTGCAAAAGGCCTCGATGTCGATACATTTGCACCTCGGCTCTCATTTTTCTTCAATTGTCACAACGATTTCTTGGAAGAGGTTTCAAAATTTCGGGCGGCACGTCGATTATGGCATGATCTGATGGTAGAACGTTACTCGCCCACTCATCCACGATCTTCTCAGCTTCGTTTCCACACGCAAGTTGCGGGCGTCTCATTAACCGCCCAACAACCTTACAACAATATTAGCCGAGTAACGATCCAGGCATTAGCTGCTGTTTGTGGGGGGACACAAAGTCTTCACACCAATAGTTTTGATGAAGCGTTGGGTCTTCCAACTGAGGATAGTGCCACGATTGCACTTCGTACACAGCAAATTATTGCAGAAGAGTCTGGTGTGGCTGATGTTGTGGATCCATTTGCAGGATCTTATCATATCGAAGCACTAACGAACGAAATATATGACAAGTGTCGGATGGAAATTGAGAAGATTGAATCGATGGGAGGCGCACTTCGGGCCATTGAGCAAGGATATCAGCAGCAAGAAATCCACTCAACAGCCTACAGATACTTCAACGAGATTGAGCGCGGAACACGACGAATTGTTGGAGTAAACCATGGGACAATGGAAGAAAAGGTGCAAATTAAACCGATGAAATTGAATCCAGAGGTTGCCGAGCATCAGAAATTACGTTTGGACGAACTCAGAAAGAAAAGAAATGAGTCAAATGTTCGAGAGATACTAGCAACAATTACAGATGCATCCAAGGCGAGAGAAAATTTGTTTCCATTGGTCCTCGAGGCAGTTCGAGAAAATGCCACTCTTGGTGAAATAATGCAAGCGATGAAGGACGTGTTTGGTACATATTCTGCACCAAGCGGATTCTAGGTGATACAATGAAACAGAAAATTACGATTGATCACATTGGCATTGCATCAATGAGCCTTGATGAAGGGAGTGAATTTTGGGAATTACTTGGCCTCGAAAAACAGGGCGGCGACGAGCTTGTTGAAGATCAAGGCGTCGTTACACGTTTTTTCCCACTCGATCCGACTGGAAGTGGAACAACCAACATCGAAATTTTGGAAGCAACAGGACCAGACACTCCAATCGGTCGGTTTCTGAACAATAGAGGCCCTGGCATACAACAACTTTGTCTGGCAGTTGATGACTTAGAATCGATGATTGCTCACCTCATGGCGAATGGCATTACCATGATCGATGAAGCCCCTCGTACTGGTGCACATAATTCCATGATTGCGTTTGTTCACCCGAAAAGTACGGGTGGGATTCTGATTGAATTGAAACAGCGTTGAGAGCGTGGAATAACAGAATGCTCATAATCGTCCTCGTATTAAGAAGACCGATGAGAACTTGTATCGACCAAATAATGGCGCTACCGCACATCGCTGGACCACGTGTTCGTAAAGAATCAGAATATCTCTCACAACAATTGGAAACGCTGCGATACAACGGTACAATCAGTAACGAAGCCTTCCTTGATGCAGGTGCAATACAAGGAGCATTCGAGTTGATAGGAACATTGGTCGAAATGGGTGTCTCACAAAAAGAAATCATTCAAGAATTGCGTAATACGCTCGACCGTGCAAAGCGACTCGAGGAAAAACATCCAGGACTCGATTTCGCAGTGGAAAGCGGTCGCGCATCTTGAGTGTGTTCCATATGGAGCCGTTGTTGAAGCTCACCAATGTCAAAAAGTCATTTGGAGAGATTCATGCAATTGAACAAGTGAACCTCGACATTCACAAGCATTCTGTCATCGGGCTTGTAGGAGGGAATGGTGCTGGAAAAACAACACTATTACGTCTGATGTCGGGCGTTTATCGACCAACTTCTGGTTCCGTAAAACTCGAGAACAGTCGCCCAATTTCAGAAATGCGTTCCGTGCTGGGCGTGGTGCCTGAATCAACGGGTTTGTACTCCAAATTGACTGCTTGGGAAAATATCCGCTATCATAGCAGACTCCACGGAATTGATGACCAATTAGCATGGGACCGTACATATCGGTTTGCAAAACTCTTGGATATACAAGAATCCCTTCATCGCTACACCGAGGGTTTTTCGCGTGGTATGAAACAGAAAACAGCACTTTTGCGTGCGCTCGCCCATGGTCCACAAATCTTACTCTTGGATGAACCAACAGGCGGACTCGATGTTACTTCTGCACGAATAGTTCGCCAACTTGTGCGGAAATTGAAAGAAGAAGGTGGGACTGTGATTTATTCTACACATCACCTTGCAGAAGCACAGCAAGTTTGTGATCGAATCATCATCGTCCATAACGGAATCATACAAGCTGATGGAACGCCTGAGGAATTGCTCACGTTGACAGGCACTAAATCACTCGAAGAGGCATATGTGTCCCTAACGAGTGAAGCAGCAAGACCTAGAATGGAAGAAAGCGAACAACCATCCAAAATATCCAAAATTTGGAGGCGTTTGTTCACACCAAAACATCAATTGGAGGTGGACGAAGATGAGTAGTCGTAAGCGAATCGTCACCGTTGCAAAAAAGGAAATCATCGAATTTGTTCGTGATTGGCGTACGATTGTGGCACTTGTTCTCATCCCACTCCTGCTATTTCCTTTGCTGTTCATTGCGTTCCCAGTGGTTATGCAAAACGAAGCCACTGAGCTGGAACAAAAGACCGTTGATATACTGATACAATCAAACGATATAGAGGATTTGTTGGTGGATCTACTTGAGAATCAAACAGCACTGGTCACCGTTATGACGCTTGACGAGAATCTTACCACATTGTCCGATGCAGATAATGATACAGTGGAGTTGCGAAACCTCGAATACGATGCAATCTTACGAATGGAATTACGCAATGACACCTGGTATTATGCGATTCTACATTTATCCACTTCAGAACAATCCAATGAAGCAAGAGGTCGAATCTTGGATGTTCTCATCGATTGGGAAGATGATCTTCGAAGTCAACGAATTGAATCGGCAGGTCTCGATGTTGAATCCACACTCGATCCGTTGCAATGGGATGGTCCCATCTCCGATGCTGATGTAGCTACAAAAGGAGAACAAGCAGGCATGTTGCTTTCCTTGTTTATACCGTTCGTCTTAGCCATATGGACGGCAAGTGCTGCTGTTCAACCTGCCATCGACATGACGGTCGGCGAACGGGAACGTGGCACACTTGAATCCCTTCTGAGCTTACCACTCACAAGAACTGAGCTTTTGCTCGGAAAGTGGCTTGCTGTCGTATCGATTACGGCCGTAGGTGTAACCTTGCAGATTGGCGGACTGTTGTTCGGTATCGCTTATCTTGCAAGTGACTTCATTGATGTACCATCACTCAGTTTTGCCGCCATTGTATTGCTCGCATTGGCTGTTGGTTTCTATGGCACGATGATTGTAGCGCTGTATCTGGCATTGGCCATGCGATCGAAATCAGTGAAAGAAGCCGGATCCGTTCTTACTCCAATCACATTGGCGATGATAATGCCAATTTTGCTAACACAATTTATCAATCTTGATGACGTGGAGATGTTTTGGTTTGGTGTGCCTTTCGTTAATGTTCTGCTCGGTTTGCGAGAGTTGTTGTTGAATCGCATCATTATCGAACACGTTATTGTTTGGGTTTTGGTATCCTCTCTAATCTGTCTGTTGACAGTACGATATGCCGCTAAACAATTCCATCGTGAAGACATCATAACTACGAAGTCATAGTATTCTTAAAATATTACCAGGATATGCCTAGAGTATGCCCAAGATAAGCCTGGACATGCCAAATGAATTGCTGAGCGATATCAAACAGCACGTTGGAGATGACAAGAAATTCATCAGTGTTGCTGACGCCATTCGATCTGCATGTCGGAAATTATTGGACCAATTGGATAGCATTGACATGCGACACGGCCGTATAGGAGGAGAAGGTGATGGTTACAAGAGATGAAGCACATGATGCAGTTTACACTCTCCTCGAATACCTCGAGTCGGACCCCAATCGTGAAGGATTGATGGATACTCCAAAGCGGGTTATCGATTCTTGGGACGAAATATTCGCTGGATACAAAACGAATGCTGAGAATTTGCTTGAGGCAACATTCAATGCTGAAGGATACGACGGCATTGTTCTGTTAAGCAATATTGAATTTCATTCCACTTGTGAGCATCATCTCCAACCTTTCAGTGGAAAAGCGCACGTTGCTTATATCCCAGTTGAACGAATAGTTGGCATCTCAAAGCTTGCTCGAATCATCGACCACCATGCACTTCGTTTGCAAAATCAGGAACGAATTACAAACGATGTTGCAAACGATTTGGTTCAACACCTCAACCCTCTGGGTGCTGCTGTTATCATTCAAGCGTCTCATGGTTGTATGCGTTGTCGTGGAGTGAAGAAGCAAAATGCGATTATGACCACGAGTGCAATGCGTGGAGTTTTCTTTGAGAAACAAGAAGCACGAAACGAGCTGATGCAACTCATTGAAAATTCGAGTTGATGTTTCATGGATTGTGAACGCGCTGGCGGCCACATTGGAGATGACCCGACAGACCTAGCGAAAGAATATCCAATTGTCGAAATTTTCCATTCTGTTCAAGGTGAAGGCTATCATGCTGGACTCCCACATGTATTCGTAAGATTTGGCACGTGCAACCTACGTTGTTCTTGGTGCGATACGGATTTTGATACGTTTGAATCGATGAATGCAATTGATGTATTAAATGAAATTATGCAATACGATTGTGACCGAGTAATCTTCACAGGAGGGGAACCGATGTTGCATGATTTGTGGCCTCTCCATCGATTGTTGAAGCGTAGAGGATACAACCTTTCGATTGAAAGCAATGGAACTATTGAGATTCCTGAAGGACTCATCGATTGGGTATGCATCTCTCCGAAAGATCAAGTATATCCGAACTCGATTGTTCGACAACGAAGTGGACAGGAATTGAAAGTCGTATATTGTGGCCAAGAGATGGACATGTACGATGACTTGAAATCCGGATTTGATTATCACTTCATTCAACCATGTTACATCGATACTGCTACAGTTGAAGAGAATGGCGTATTGTTTCAGAATACTGAACAAATTGTCAAAGAACATCGCGGTTGGAGACTCTCTTTACAGACACATAAATGGATGGGAATTCTATGAAAACGGTGGTTATGGCACTAAGTGGGGGCATGGATTCCACATGTCTTCTAATGCATTATCTTGTTCAAGATTATCGAGCAATTTGCATTTCATACCATTATGGACAAAAGCATTCGATTGAAATTGAAAGAGCATCCTCTACTGTAACTATGTGTCAAGGGAAAGGTCTCGATGTTCAACATCATATTGTGGACTTATCGGCAGCTATGTCCCTCTTTGATTCGGCGTTAACCTCCGTAGACCGAGACGTTCCTTTAGGACACTACGAAGAAAACCAGATGAAACAGACTGTTGTTCCAAATCGGAATGCGATTTTTGCTTCAATTTTGTATGGTTTTGCTCTCTCTGAAGCGAAGAGAACAGAGCAGAATGTCGTTCTTGCCCTCGGTGTTCACAGCGGCGATCATGCGATTTACCCAGATTGCCGGCCTGAATTTTACCAGGCTCTTCAATCAGCTTTTGAAATTGGAAACTGGGAAAGCGAAATGGTCGAATTTGATCTTCCCTATTTGCACGGGGACAAGATATCGATTCTCCAAGATGCACTTGAGACCACACCGCGATTGGGCTTCGATTTCGATACAGTTCTTGGCAATACGATTACATCGTATAACCCTGATGAGCAGGGCAGAAGCTCAGGAAAAAGCGGATCGGATGTGGAACGAATTCTTGCCTTCCATGCAATTGGCCGAGTTGATCCAATTGAGTATCAACAACCATGGGATGTTGTATTAGAACATGCACTTCGAGTTGAATCTGAGTACAAAGGGGGGCTTGGACATGAATCTTGATGAACGAATTGCTGCCTTATCAGAAATCTCTTACTATGTGACGCAGCAAAATGGCACCGAGAGACCATTTACTGGCGCATTAAACAAAGAATACCGTCCAGGTGACTACTATTGCATTGTTTGCGATACCAAATTATTCACAGATCAAATGAAATTTGACTCCGGATGCGGATGGCCGGCTTTTCACACCGAGCACAATGATGCAGCAATCTCTCGAATCATCGATACTTCTCATGGAATGACTCGTGTTGAGGTTCGATGTGGTACATGCGATGCTCATCTGGGTCATGTGTTTAATGATGGCCCTCGCAAACATGGTGGAGAACGATACTGCATCAATAGCGCTGCTATGCGATTTGAGGTGAAGCAATGACTACAAGAATTCGAAGATATGTCGAAACGGATACTGGCCATCGCGTACCAAATCACAAGAGTAAATGCAGGCATTTCCACGGACACCGCTATCGATTTGAGGCTGAAATTGAAGGCGATATTGTTGAGACCACTGGTGTGAGCGAAGAAGGTATGCTGATGGATTTCAGTGACGTCAGTCACATTCTAACTGTTTACATTCATGATGTTGTGGACCACGCATTTGTCGTGTATGAAGGCGATGAAGAAGCTCGAAACGTATTGTCCGGTTTATCCCCGGAACATCGCACAGTTGTCGTACCCTTTATTCCAACTGCAGAGAATTTCGCAAAATGGGCGTTCGAACAAGTGCAGCCACACATTCAAACTGCGTATGGAAATCGACTACGACTGGTCGCGATGCACGTCCGAGAGACTCCGAAAAGTTGGGCCTCATGGTACGCATAATCATTCTTCTTCTAAGATGACTCGCCGTCGCCGACTGGATTTCCATTCACTATTTTTCGTTGCAAATTCAAGAGCAGTTGATGCATCGACGAATCCTCCAATCAACCGGTTTGTTTGATCCGTTTCAAGTCCGGACCGTTGTAATGCGCGTGTTAGTGAATGTGTGAAGGAAATTCGACGTTCATCACCGCCTGGTAAGAATTGGGCAATATCTTGAACCGCTTTTCGGAGAACTTTACGTTGCTCTGGTGAGATTGACCGTTCGATGGGAACGATATCGGGCAATGCCTCATCTTTACCTTGTAAAGCAAGAACGCGATTACGGTGAAGTTCGTATGTCAATGTATGAACAGCATGGCTGAGATTTGTGATGGGGTATCCTTCCCATGTAGGAAGTGTAACCAGGTAGTCGCAACGCAGTAAATCCTCTGTACTCAATCCTTTTCCTTCCTCACCGAAGATCAAAGCGACAGATTGTTGAGTTGATTCGATTCTCTCTGCGAATTCCCAAGGATACATGAAGTGACGCTTCTGGGTTTTTTCACCAATTTCCCTTTTCCCAGACGTTCCGACGACAAGTGAACAATCTGCGACAGCTTGTTCAAATGAATCGTAAATATTGCATGAATCGAGGACTCTTCCCGCATGTTTGGCACGATTCCGAGCTTCGATATCATCTGGATGACACTTTGGTTGAACGAGTCGTAACGAGTCAAATCCATGATTCAGCAGCGAACGACAAACCGCACCAAGATTGCCTGGGTGTTCGGTCCCGACCATTACAACGTGTAGTTCGTATTCGGAATGAGGCAAGGGTACATCACTACGTTCGCCCATCATTCTTCCTCCAGATTCTGAAGATACTCTGTAATCCATAGGGGATTGCATGCCTGATAAATGAAGAACAGAAAGCCACCGTTCTCCCTGTCTTGCATAACCAACGAGCGTCGACGGACGTTGTGCGTGTTTCGAAGGTGCAATATGAGTTGCTCTAGTGCTGTTTGATTAGGGCCGTGAACAGAAACTGGAGTTCTATTCCAGTCAACCCAGATGGGCACGCTTAAGTCCCCATCAATCGGTTCGACGTTGTCGGTATCGAGTTACGTAACCAGCAATCCAGTTACGCAACTTTTTGGTACTCACATCGGTGAGTTCTTCGACCATTTTTTTGTTGTGATCGAAGTCGTCAGTGAACTTCTCACCGTGTTCTTCAACCAAACGAATCGCTCGAATCTTGATAAAGCTAGGACGAATGTTTCCCATAATCAGGCCTCCTCATACAATTTGACTTCGATTGGAATATCTGGTTCATCGTGACGGATCACGGTCAGGCGAATCTTTCGTGGAGGATTCTCAATTCCACGTTCCCAGATTTTCTCATTGACAGAAGGATCGATGTAGATCTCCTCTTCTGGAAGAACTTTGAGGTGACGAATAACTTCGTCGCGGATAATTTGGATTGCACGAGGTGCGCGCTTGAAACGGGTGATGTTCCATGCCTTTCGTAGCGGTACGACCAATTCAGATGTTGCTGCTCTTGCCATAATCAATCACCTTATCGTTGCAACTTGCTACGTCGCCAGTGGTGACGCTTTGGATGCGACACTGTGTTTCTGTTCGTTTTTAGCATGACCCATACTGGGACACGGCGGTTCTGCTTTCCTGCCTTCATCAGGCGAATTTTCTTTGCTGCTGGTTTATTTTTTGACATATTCGAGCACCCCTCTTTCATACGACGGATAGACGCATCTCTGCGGCTCTTGGATAGGCTTGCTAAGAT
>CATISI010000051.1 GCA_949538025.1 Candidatus Poseidoniaceae archaeon | reverse complement strand
CGGGGGGCAGGATTCGAACCTGCGAACCAATAAGGAATGGGACCTAAACCCACCGCCGTTGACCAAGCTGGGCGACCCCCGCGCAGATTGAGGGCGGTGAACCTTGGTTTTGAAGATTAGGCTGAAACGCCGAAGCCTGTGGACGCGACAATGGCCATGACTTGTTCCTTTGTCAAATCTGGTGTCGTGACAACAATGCCTGCATGACTTTGCCATGAAATATCGGCCTGGATAACGCCAGGTGTTGCTTCAAGGACACGTGTTACGCGACCAGAACAGCATCCACACGTCATCCCAGTAATCTTCAAAGCGTGAGCGATTTGGTTCATGCCTTATCCACGAACAGGACCTATTTTGAGTTAAGCCTCAATTTGTCTTGGTCGCCACCATTTCAAGGTAAGGGAATTTGCAACAACACTGATGGAGGATAAAGACATTGCAGCTGCAGCAAATGCAGGAGGGAGAAGCCAACCAGTCCAAGGGAGTAGCAAACCCATTGCCAAGGGAATTCCAATAATGTTGTAGATGAAGGCCCACCACAAGTTGGTGCGAATCTTGTTGACAGTGACCCGGCCGAGTTCAAGAGCACTCATTGCATCCATCAAATCGTTACGAAGAAGAACGATATCAGCAGATTCGAGGGCAATATCGCTTCCCGCTCCCATGGCAATCCCGACATCAGCAACAGCGAGTGCAGCAGCATCGTTGATTCCATCACCGATCATGGCGACGTGCTTTCCTCGCTCCTTCAGGGATACAATGAATTCAGCCTTTTGATCAGGGCGAACGTTCGCTACGACTTCTTCGATTCCACATTCTTTTGCAATCTGTTCTGCGGCTTCAGTACGATCACCTGTCAGCATGATTACTTCGAGGTTGCTACGCCGTGCATGCTTGAGTGCATTTTTGGTTGTTGAACGAAGAGCATCAGATACCTCAACCCATCCCAACAAAACGTGGCCTTTGGAGACAAACGAAATGGTCACACCTTTTGCTGCTGCTTGTTGAATTCGTCCTTGATACTCGGTCAAATCGACATTGCATTGTTCCATCAATGGCTCGTTTCCGATAGCAACGACCTCACCTTCCATTTCACCAGTAATCCCCATTCCTCCGACATTTTGGATGTTCGTGAGATCAGGACGTTCGCTCGTCACATTCAACCATGCAGTAATGATGGCATCTGCGAGAGGATGGGTACTTCCATGTTCCAACGATGCAGCTATACTGAGGATTTCTCTTACTTCGCCATCGATGAATTCAATGTGCGACACCTTTGGTTTCCCGGTGGTGAGTGTTCCGGTCTTATCGACGACAAGTGTCGTTGTTGCATGGGATCGTTCTAAAGCTTCGATTCCTTTGACAAGCAATCCATATCTTGCCCCTGTACCAGTCCCGACCATGAGAGCCGTTGGTGTTGCCAAGCCCAACGCACAAGGGCAAGCAATAACCAAGGTTGAAACGAGAGCGAGCACGGCGATTTCACCGCCACTACGTGAACTGAATCCATCGGAAAAGAGACTCCAATAGACGACTGCAATGAGAGCACATACGATGACAATGGGAACGAAAACAGCAGCGATGCGATCAACATATCGCTGAATTGGCGCTTTCCCCATCTGTGCTTCATCAACCAGTCGAATCACATTTGAGAGAACCGTTTGATGATACGGTTGCGTTGTGGAAATTCTCAGGGGAGCATCGACTAAGATGGTTCCGCCAATGACCTCGTCACCTGCTCTTGCACGTACAGGATACGTTTCACCCGTCATCATCGACATGTCAACAAGTGCTGAACCTTCCATGACTTGACCGTCAAGAGGAATGGTTTGGCCAGTCTTGACAAGAATGATTGTGCCTGGCTCAATGTCCTCGACTGGAGTGTTTGTTGTACTTGCATCATCATTGAGGACAAAGGCAGTTTTTGGCTGAAGATCCATCAAGGAAAAAATGGCATCGGTTGCCTGTAGTTTTGCTCGACTTTCCAGATAATTTCCGAGAAGGACAAAGGAAATTATGAGCGCAGCTCCGTCAAAATATACGTGTTGCGTGTCCGAAAAAATCTCTGGTAGGAACGATATTTTTGGTGAAAACAAAACCAATGAGGACCAAAAGAACGCTGTCGTGGTTCCCAAATGAATCAAAACATCCATGTTGGCTCTTCCTTTTCCTATCGCCTTCCATGCGCCAATGTGGAACTGTTGCCCCATGTAGAGATAGACTGGTAACGCTAGGAGGAAGGCGATCAACCAGTTTGATTTCATCCCGTTGCTGCTCCCCAAATCTGAAACGAACATCGAGATAATCAATGTAGGAATGGCCAACAGAAGGGCCAATCCAGCGTTCCAACCTTGTTGGCGAACTGCATCGATTCGTTCTTGTCGGATTTGTTGAGGCGTTGGCATTGAACTTGCGAGGAATCCACCACGACCAACAGCTTGTTCGATAGCATCGTGGTTGAAATCTGCACCATCCTTCCAATGAACAACGGCCTTCTCCAATGCTAGGTTGACGCGTACATGCTCAACATCACCAACTTTGCTGATAATGGAATCAACCGACGATACGCAAGCGGCACAGGTCATGCCTTCAATGCGGTACGTTGACTCTGTCGTCATATGACTCAATGCTTGCTGTATGCCGTTTCTAAAAAGGTTGATGTCAGACCGGTGCAAGGTCAAGCCGGCCTGACCAAAGGTCCAATCCTCGGATTCTGCATGGGAACAATTGGCCCAATTCCAGCAGGACAGATTCCCCTCTTCCATCGTGTAATTCTTCCATGAGGCACAACCCAAATTCATCGATGAAGAGATTCTTCTTGCTGGAGAGCTGCTTAAGATGCATGCGCCCATGCATGGAGCCATCGTCGTTGAGATCTAGGAATACCCAAGGAGTTCTCAAACCGACGATGCGTGCATCCCAGTTCTGGTCTTCTCCATTCATGAGATGGCAATTCAATGCCATTGCAACCAATTCCCATTCCAAGAGTTGTGCCATACGTCCTTGTTGAGAACAGTGATCGCTCAAGGACATCATTTCATCATCGGTGTACACCCATTCTTTCGCGTGCAACATCGCTTTTAGTTGCCGATGAACGATAAGATCTGGATAGCGACGTATCGGGCTGGTAAAGTGGGCGTATGCATCCAGATTTAGGCCAAAATGCCCAATGTTGTTGGCGTCGTAGCGTGCCCGATTCATTAATTGAAACAGACCTTGGTCTACGACCCGACGCAACGACGAGCGAAGTGCGCTAGCTTGTTCCTGTGCTTGACGTAGCCCATCCAACATCTCGTCACGGGCATCTTGTGCAGAAACATTAACCAGATATTGTTCCACTTCAACCTTCTCTTCACTGGACGAGAGGCCACTCAAATCGATGTCTTGACCAGCCCATGCTCCGAGTAATCCTGCAAGTTCGTCTGTGTCGTCTTGGCTTTTTGATTTTGAACGAGGCTCGGGAAGTTTAATGGAAATATCGAGAGCCTCCAATTGCTTATTCAAATCCCGCACATCGATGGAGTCCGGCATGGGGTGACACCTCCAAGGTAGTGATGCACCTGCTTTTCCAAGCATTTCTCCAACAATGTTGTTGGTTTTGACCATGAACGTTTCAATCATCTTGGTCGCCTTGTTTGGCCATTTCACTTCGATGGAAAGCTCGTTTTGTCCGTGAAGACGCGGGCGTTGCTCCCCTTGTTGGATGTTCAAACGAAGCTCATCCGCCTGCCAAGAATCTGCCAACTCGAACAATCCATTCCAGCGATCATCGTCCAATGTGTCCTCATAGGCAAGATTCTCTTTTACGAGGATGACCGCCTCATGGGCATTGGAGGCGACAACGTTGTTGTCATCATCCAGTACCATTTCAATGACCATGGCGAGCCTTGGAACATTTGCCCGCAATGAGCAAAGGTCATCTGCAAGCCGGAATGGAAGCATCGGGAGGACAGCATGTGGGAGATAGACCGACGTTGCTCGTGCTTGAGCCGTTGCATCGAGTGAGGAATCTTTGGTTACGTAATGCGCCACATCCGCAATGGCTACCCACAACGTGTGCCCAGAGTTGTGTTCCTCGAGACAAACTGCATCATCGAAATCCTTTGCATCAGGGGGATCGATTGTAACGAAATGGAGATGCTGTAAATCGGTTCGCCCATCTGCAAGTGCAGAGGTGGCATCGACATCTGATAATGTGTCAGCCCACTGTTCTAGGCTCGATTCGTAGGTTGATGGAAATGGATTGTCGTTGTTTTTTCGTCTCCATTCCAATCGATGTTTCAACAGGTCCAAGATGGACCACCGGCCAGATTGAATCATCATCATCGCAAGTGCAGGTTCAAATTCAGGGAAGCGAAGTCCAGATTTTCGCGCAGCGAGGCGTTTGAGTTCAAGTTGGAGATCAAATTTTTTCCAAGACAATCCAATGTCTGGATGAATTCGAATATTTTCTGAAATGGACGTATTCATAATCATGCATCCCCATGCTTCGAGGATATCTTGCCATTCTTGTGAATTTGAGAGGGGCTTTTTCTCGAGGCTGGAGAGTCGAGCTGACCAGTCAGCAACCGCTTGTTCTATTTCCACAATGGAATTTTGCGTTCGTGCTGAGACAGTGTTGTCGCCTTCCCATTTGAAGTGCTGACTGCGCTTACGAGATGAGCGAATAAGATCTTCAACGTCACCATGAATACGTTTCCGATAGGTTTTGGCATCTTCTCGGCTTGGAGGGCGTGCTTCATGTTCGATGAGATAATCGACAATCTCATCAGCCGTCCACGTTTTTTTCCATTGTTCTTCAGATTTGAACAACGACGTAAAACGCCGCCAAAACCGTTCTGAATCAGGACCTTTGCGAGGAGAATTTCGATTTGGTCGCCCCATGTCCTCACAGCCCGAGGTCTCGCAATGCTTCGATTGCCGAGCGTTGTTCTTCCGTTAACTCATCGTACTCTTCAAGGACAAACTCAAGATCAAGGTCGCCACCGTTGTAGCCTGCTCCAGCCATTCGTCGTCGATCACCAGGTTGGCTGTTTTGACCAACCTTGAGCAAACCTGATTTCCCATTGAGCAATTCAATCTTGACTTTTCCACCAAGCATCATGGTGGAATACGGGATGGCGATTTCTTGAATCAATATCCCGTTTTCCCAGCGTCGCCCTTCTCCAGCATCAATTCGAAGCGTAACGTGAAGATCTCCAGAGATACCTTGGGGATGCTCGTTTCCTTGTTGTTTGAGTCGTTTAACAGTTCCATGCTGAACATTTGGCTTGAGTTTAATTCTGAAATTTTGTTGAACCTTGGATGCAACATTGTTTGCACCCACCTTTAGTCGATGAGCTTGGAATTGAATTTCTCCCCCATTCTCTGCAGTTTCAAGATCAACATCAACAGAAACATGGACGTCTGTTCCCTTGGCTTGTTGCTGTTGTGGGGCTCGGCGGCGTTGCTGAAATGGATTTTGTTGTTGGCCTCCAAACATTTGCCCAATCAAATCCTCAAATCCTCCACCCATTCCGCCGCCAAAGGGTGAGCGACCACCCCCACCAAACATATTTTCCATGCGCTTCTTCTGATCGTATTCCTGCCGTTTTGAGGCGTCACCGATGGTCTCATATGCGGCTTGGACTTCTTTGAATTTGGCTTCAGCAGCATCGTCATCTGTGTTTCGATCCGGATGGTATTTGCGTGCGAGTTTACGGAATGCACGCTTGATTTCAGCGTCCGACGCGTCGCGGGAAACACCCAATGTTGCATACGGGTCCGGTGAAGCCATACACACATTGGATACGTTCACCCCTCATCAACTCTTGCCGAAATATTGAACAAAAATTGACTCTGGATTCGATGGAAGCGGTTATAATGGGTGGTTAGGTCGGTTAGAAAGCACGAGGTTGTACCATGTCTGATGAAAAAAGCGAATCCCGCTCGTTTGAAGATGTTGTTCAGGACCGCCAAGACTGGATTGAAGCCCAATTCCGCAAGATTTCTCGCGGCTCCTGGGCTCGAATCATTCGAATGGCTCGAAAGCCAACTCCTCAGGAGTTCAAGCAAACAAGCATTGTTTGCGGCATTGGCCTTTTCGTTCTTGGTGCGATTGGATTCATTCTCCTCGTCATCATGGACAATTTCATTCCTTGGTTGATTCACGATGTATTCGGAATCTGAGGATGAGGCGGTGGGATTATGACTGAAGCATTTAT
>CATISI010000050.1 GCA_949538025.1 Candidatus Poseidoniaceae archaeon | reverse complement strand
TGATTCGGCAAACTCATGAAGGTCCTGTTCTCAGGATGGTTCGGGGCCTGTAGCTTAGTTGGTTAGAGCACCCGGCTCATAACCGGGCGGTCAAGGGTTCAAATCCCTTCAGGCCCACTCCATTCGCCTTCTTGGGGGACACTTCACGACACAATGGTTATGAGGGTCGATAGGGTGGGTAAGGATAGTGAGCACGATGTCAACCCGTAAGAGCACCTTTACCGTTCTACTGATTTACCTCGCATCCTTGTTGTTGGTGGCTGTACCTGCCCAAGCACAGGTTCCAACTGCAGCTGTATCCATTACATGTCAGCCTGCGGAAATCAAGGTCGACGTTAAGCCAGGTTCGACACTGGTTGGTTTCACGACTTGCACGGCTTCGAACCCAACCCAATACATTGAGAAAATCGCTCTCTCTGTAACCTCGGATGGTTTGGCAGCAGCAGCACCAGGGGACATCTATGTTGGTCCGAACAGCGAAGAAGACTTCCAAGTTGTTGTTCGTGCACAACCTTTCATGACCATGCAAGCACGTAGCCTTGTTGTGCAAGGAAGCGTCCAAGAGATCAGCGGCGTGCCTCCTCTCAACGTCGCAACCTCTGGCGCCTCGATGATTGTCTCCATCACCCAGTTTGCGCTTCTTCAAGTCGAAGCTGTTGAACCCTTCGTTCAATTGATGCCTAAAACCGACAAGGACTTTGAATTTAAAGTCTACAACCTCGGTAACCAATACGATTTCATGAAGGTCGGAATCTCCGAGAACTCCCGTGAAACGCTCGAGGAGGCAGGCTTCAACATCAACATCCCAATCAGCAAGGTCAACGTCGAGCCAATGGTTGCTCCAGCCAAGGTACGAATCCAAATCCGAACACCGAAGACACAAGGTTGGACCGATGCATATCACACTCTCGACTTCTATGCCGAATCTGACTTCTCCTGCAAAAACGGTGGCTGCGATCGTGAATCTCAAATGATTACCATCTACGTCCGTGGAATCTATCTTCCTGGCTTCGAAATCATCCCTGCACTATCGATGGTTGCACTAGCAGCAGCAGTGGCAGGTCGGCGTTTCATCAATGCCGAAGATGAAGAGGAAGAATGGCGTGAAGCCGCTCCCGGCCTGTAACCCACAAACCAAGACAAAAGCCACCCCTGTTGGGGTTGGGTTCATAACCTATCCATGCGAGGGTTCTATGAGTTGAGAATATGAGTGGACTCTTGAGTAAAGCTACTGCAGCAGAAGAAACAACACCCTCCAAACCTGCCGAAGAGGAAGCCAAGGCCGACACAAGTGCCCTTGCCCAAGCCATCGAGCAAAGTGAGGGTCCAGATATCTCAACCATCTTAACCTCTGTTGGGTGGGCTGTCATCGTCATTGGTGGTCTTCTTTCCCTTCAGGGTGGTGCCTGGGGTTTGATTGTCGTTCTCGGCGTCCTCGTCATCGGTATCGGTGCACTCTATGCAGGCCAACACATGTCTGAAACTGGTGTTGATCCATTGCGTATGGGTGGTGCTGCTGTTCTTGCAGTTCTCCTTGCTGCGGGCCCGTATGGGGTTTCAATGTTCATGCCTGAAAGCGGCTCGTTTGGCATCAGTGATCTTGAACTCAAGGAGGAATCAGATGAGATTTCCTTCCGGGTGATTGGTTCTGCAAATTCTGTTGATGCGGTCATAACTGCGGATGGAGTAGAAAAGTGGTCGAGTTCAAAGGAACTCTCGCAAGAATCTGCCCGCTTCACAGTTCCTATTTCTGAAATCTTTGTAGGTAATGCATGGCAATGTAACTCTGGTAGTTGCCCGACGACTCCTGCTATAGACTACTTGATTTCAGTCACAAGCGGTGAGACCACTCAGACCATCGACATCAATCCAGAATTTATGACTCGAGAGGTAATTGACTCCGGTGTGAAGATTAGTCCTGTGACAAAAACAGTCAACAGTGGATCTGGCACATCAGGTTCGACATCAACTGAAATTGATGGAATTGTCGTCGAGATGATGGCTGGATTGCTACCTACAAGTCACGAACATCTTGACGGGGGAGGACACACAGATGCAAATGGAATTTGGATTGAAGGAGACTACACTCTTGAGATGGTGATCAAGCGTGGTAGTACGGTTGTCTATGGACAATCAAGTTCTCAAGGTTGTCCATCGGCTGGTGATGGTTTTCCGTTTATCGAAGTGTCAGGGACAACAGCAATCTCTTGCCGAGGAGATACTGGTGTAAGTGTCAATGGATGGTTTGCGATGCCAGGTCCAGCCACTGACAGCGTTGGCACAGAATATCTTGACCTCGATTCGTTCTATGACGAGGATGATTGCTACACGTTTCAAGTAACAATCACCAACACTCTCTCTTCTGGCGATGAACTTGTTCTTGTTCAAGACGATGTTGCTTGGGATCTTGATTTTGATTCAAACAAAAATGGTCCTTGGGATATGAATGCCTGCTGATTTCAATCGCTACCGATGATTGGATTGCCATCAGCATCAAGCCATTCTTCTTGTTCTTCAGAGGCTTCCGATTCCTCACCGTTATCGGGTTCCATGTCGGGTAACCGGGTTTCCTCTGGCACATACTCCTTTGAAGTCTCCTTGGTCGCTCGAACTGCAATAATCACAGCAAAGACAACGACCATCAGGATGATGCCCGAATAAAGAACGATTGGTAGTTCTTCAACTTCTTCAGCAGTTGTAAAAGATACTTCTCCTGAGGTCATTCCAGCATCACTCGCAATGAGGTTGCTGACGGGCTCGAGAACATCAGGGTAAAGGAATTTACAGGTTAATTGAACAGCTTCATCGTCGTAATGATACCATGAGATTGGAACGTCCTTTGTTTGGCCTGGTTCTACTGCCCAGTTCGCAGTGTTTGCAGTTGTGTCAGCTTCATTGTCACCGACGTAGCAACGGACGTTTGGATTGACTGAAATTGTACCCGTATTGGAAACGGTCACCATGACACCGTGAGTCCTTCCCGTATCAGCAGTTGTTGCCTCAGGTTCGACTTTGTCAATGCTCAGTTGAGGATAGACAACGTCGATGTTTGCAATAGAGGTTTGAGGAGCGACGGTATCTGCGACAAAATTACCCCAGTTTGTTTCCACGGTGACTTTGATGGTTCCAGATTCCTGTCCATAATCTCCATTCCCATCAAGCCATTCAACGATTCGCTTCTGTTCATTTGTTCCTATGTTCACCTTCCAAGAGTTCGCATCGTCGAGGTCGCCGTTGACGATGGTGTTGATGGTGCTTCCACTGTAGCCAATTCCAGTAGCAACTACCGTCGCAACAGGTGCATTAACGACCAACTCACGCTTTGAAAGCAGTCGAATCCACGCATCGGTATACCCGCCGGTGCCAGTTGAGTTGGTGTAGTCGATATTTGCTTGGTCATGAAGAATGATGTCCTCATCCGTCCGTGAACCGAGTATACTCGACTCGACAAATTCAAGGTTCGATCCATCTGCAACGTGGATTGGTCCACTGCCATAGAGGTCTGAATCTTCAATGGAGCAAGGACCATTGCAAATAATCTCAGCAGCCATTATTGTCGATTGTTCTGCGACAAGACTTCCGTAATTTTCGATGGTAAAAGCTGCTTGATTCCAAATGATGTTGCCACCAGTCTGAGAGAGTTCGTCAGCCTTTATGATCATCAACTCTGCATTTGAGTGGAACAATTCGATGTGCGTAATTCCAAACATGATTGGATAATAGTGGTCGACAACAATATTCACTGGCTGATTCAAATCAACGGTAAACGAAGCGCTGTCTCCAGTAATCTCTCCGTTTGTTACCTCGTCGATGGTGAGATTGAGGTAGGCGTTTTCAGGGACATCGATGCTAAAGAAAACCGTCATTGTAGCCGATGCATCATCGATGTTCTCGTCAATTTCGATTTCTGTTCCATCGTAAATTAAGAGGGTTGAAGCGGCATTTTGTGAATCCATATTGGCTCCATCCAAATGGAGAGTACCTCCCTCTTCGATGGTAATTTTTGCATCTTGGTGGACAGAAACGTCTCCTGTCCAATGCAATTCAGCTCCGTCTTTGATGATAATTTCTCCATCGAACGCTCCACCATTCCATGAAACAGAATCAGTAACGGTTACGGTTGAACCATCCGAGGGTGCTGAGGCTAGGACAGGTGAGCAGAGTGTGATTGAGGTAATCATGAGAATTGTCAGAAACGTTGCAGTTCGCATGTTTGGCCCAAGACAAAGGGGAAAATCAACCCTTCTCTGTTTAGTACGGGACGTCTTTCCAGCCAATTGCATAACCAATCAGATTAAACGACCGATGGAGAATTGGCGTGATGACGACGATGATGGCCATCGGGATAAGTAATTCATTTGAAGCAAGAACTGATGGTCCCAAGAAAAGTTGACCCCAAAGGAAGACCATGATTGCGAAAGGCAATGTATCGAGCAGAGGTGCTTTTGAGGAAACATCGCCTTCGCGTTTGAGTCCCCGACGTCGCTTGAAGAACGACCCCGTCATGTCTCCCAAGAGGCAAGCAAATCCAAGGAACGATCCGAGAATGTACGCGGAAAGCCACGGCCCCCCAATCGAAAACCATGCATCCTCGTATCCGGTGAGTGGTGAGACGAACACAGATGCGTCATCAAATGAAGTTCCAACGAGAGCAACTTGCAGCATGCACAACAAGCCAGCAGTGAGTGAACCGCCGATGAGGCCGTTCCATGTTTTACCATCTCCGAGCATTCTGTTTCCGTCACTCATGACTCTTCCACCGTCAATCGGCCATGGTCCATAACCCGTTTTTGGCAGCCATTTCCCCCACATCATTGCGAACGTGTTGGCGATGAAACCTGGCAAATAGAGCCAAAGCGTCATCAGTGCGAGGAGGAAAATTCCCATATCGGTTGCATCCATTACATCACTCATGGCGAGTTCGAAGGCAATCAAGCACATGAAGGCTGTTGTCTTCTGAAGGCTGAAGCGGTTGAATTATCAGCCCTTTCTTTCAGGACAGAGTATGAGTCGGACAGTGCTTGTCGTTGGCGGCGGCGGACGTGAGCATGCTTTGTGTCTTGCCCTTTCCTTCTCCGCCTCCATCGATAAGATACACATCACGCCTGGCAATGCAGGTACGCAATATTTCGGAACCAATCATGATGTTTCAGCCTCGGACATACTTGGCTTGGTCCAACTCTCGAAAGAATTGGATGTTGATTTTGTCGTTGTCGGGCCTGAGGCACCACTGTGTGATGGTCTAGCGGATCAACTCCTCCAAGCAGGCATTCCTTGCTTCGGCCCACAGCAAGTTCACGCCGAATTGGAAGGTTCCAAGTTGTTCGCAAAGAAAACCATGGACGCAGCAGGCGTCCCTACTGCTGATTACGATGTTCTCGATGCCTCTTCCAACATCGACGCCTGTCTTGATGCCCGTTCTCAAGAACCATGGGTCATCAAGCGAGATGTACTCGCTGGTGGAAAAGGCGTCGTTGTCACCTCTGTTCGAGCCGAGGCCGTTGCATTTATTCAGCAGTCCATCGAGACAGATGGGCACGTCCTTCTTGAAAGGTTCTTACCTGGTGAAGAAGCGAGTATGTTGGTCGTTATGGACAAATCTGGATATGTTTGTCTCCCACCAAGCCAAGATCACAAGCGAGTGTTTGACGAGGATAAGGGGCCAAACACCGGTGGTATGGGTGCATATTGTCCTGCTCCGGTTGTTACTGAGGGCATCCATCGAAAAACCATTGAACGGATTGTGGAACCTATGTTTTCTCACCTATCGTCGATGGATCTCCCCTACAGAGGTGTTCTCTATGTCGGTCTCATGATCGACGAGCACGGTGATCCTTACGTCGTTGAGTTCAATGTCCGATTCGGCGATCCAGAATGCCAAGTAACACTCCCTTTGATTGATGGAGATGTTGGTGAACTGTTGTACTCAGCAGCGAAGGATCAACTCTCTGCTATCGAGGTGTCCTTCCACTCTCAGCACGCACTCACTGTCGTTCTCGCCTCTGAGGGTTATCCTCAATCCGCAATTAAAGGAAGAATCATCTCGGGCGCTGAACACGGAAACGACACGCATGAAACATGGATCAGCCATGCAGGAACCATGCGCGACGAGGAAGGCAATCTTGTCTCATCCGGTGGTCGTGTTCTGTCGGTAACATCCATCGCAGAAACCTTGCAAAAGGCGCATGATTTGTCTTATCAGCGTCTTCAACACATTCGACTCGAGGGCTCACATCATAGGACCGACATCGGACACCGTGCTTTGTGATTCAATAAATTCGATGACGTCCACCGTTTTTCCCTATTCCCTCATCGTCATTGTTAAAAGAGGGTCAAAAGTGGCCAAAACGCTCCAGCCTTGCTGCTGTCGAGCAATCCTCTGAGGGAAAAAAATGGAAAAGGTATCAAAGACCTCGCAACGCCCTGTTTTGAG
>CATISI010000049.1 GCA_949538025.1 Candidatus Poseidoniaceae archaeon | reverse complement strand
TTCGCTGGTTCTTCACCTGCTTCGTTCGCACTTGTTGCTGTAACAGGTCCTACAGCCAAAGCAAGAGCACGAGCTGATGGGTGATCAAAAACGCGAATGGCAACGAATTGACCACCAATTCGATTATCAAGGGGTTGATGAGCAGGGTAGATGACCGATAGACCCCCTCGGGGAAAGGCATCAATAAATTCGACAATGCGAGGATCGATATCGACCATATGCGCTACCTGGTCAAGCGAAGCGACGCCGATGGAAACCGGTTTATCGGACGGTCGAGATTTGAGTTTGAACAGTGTATCAAGTCCTTCCTTGGTTGGAAGGCATCCTAAGCCGGGAAGCGTTGATGTTGGATACGCAATGACGCCTCCGTTGTTGATGTAGGCGACCTGCTCATCAGTGATGATTGTCATACCATCACGCACGTGTCCAAATGGACATATGTTTGGCTGCAATCGCTTCTGCGAGCTCCTTGTCGGCTGTTTTCACAAGCAGCTTTCCGCTCGGATACAATGTCAAGTCTGCCTCACCAGTAAACGTCCACACCATTCTCGATTGGACGCCCACTTCAAAGCCACTCTCGATAATTTTCACACCGACGTGTTCCAAATCGATGGATGTCACGCCTTCTGGAACTATTTGCCATGAGGATTGGTTACCGCACAGCTCCATTGCGAATCCTTCACTCATGCAACAACCTCAGATTTCTGACTTTTTTGGTGGACCCGATGGTCCAGTTGGAGGACCTGTTGGAGGACCACTTGGGGGACCGGAAGGTGGACCTGATGGAGGGCCACTTGGGGGGCCGGAGGGTGAACCTGATGGTGGACCACTTGGGGGACCGGAGGGTGGACCTGATGGTGGACCACTTGGGGGACCGGAAGGTGGACCTGATGGAGGACCACTTGGGGGACCGGATGGTGGACCTGATGGAGGACCACTTGGTGGACCGGAGGGTGGACCTGACGGAGGGCCGGAAGGGCCGGGCGGTAATGATGGGGGTGTAGCCTCAGTTTGGACGAGTGGTTCTTCTTGTACAGGTGCAATTTGTTCAACTGGTGGTGAAGGAGGGGGCGACGCAGGGGCCTCAGATTGTACCGGCGCGAGGGGGACTTGAGTTAACAAATCAACAGCGGGCTGAGCAGCGGGCTCGCTCACAACAGGCGTTGAAAGGAGTGAATCGGTAGATGGAGCGCTGAGTAATGGGTCTACAGCGGCAGGTGCTTCGGCCTTCTTTTGTTCCCAAGGGGGTGTCTTTGGACCGCCCTCCTCGGCGTTTCCGAAGGTACCTAAGGTGATTTTCGTTGATCCCCCCTCAGCATTCTCGCCAAAGAACGTGGACATCTGTACTTGGCTTGCATCGATGAGTTCACGTTCCTGAACGCTTCCAAAGTCGCCTAGATTTGCGTCGAAGGCTCCTGAGAAGAGGCTTGAACCAACAGCGTTACCAATTTGCCTTGACTTAACCTGTTGGAACTCGAAGTCCGCTTCGTAAGGGCCGAGAGAAAGCGATTGGCCCTGGCCAGAGAGGGAGAAGGTCCAATCTCCATCGCTAAGCTTGAAGCCGAAGGAAAACGACCTTGTAAGCCCAGGGCCGATGGATGATACTCCTTCGGTTGGTTCAACAGTTGCGCCAAGGCTCGTCTTGATACTCGCTGAAATTCCACCGATAGGAATCGCTGATTCGTTGGTTAGATTGAGCATGACTTCGACGATGTCCTCATCGTCATCATCGATTTCCATTCGAACGGTTTGCAGAACAACCGAAAGCGAGCCGGCTGTTGCCGAGTGTTCTTGACTCATTCCTCTCACCTGTCCTCCGTAGATGGTTCATCACTTTAAGTTCAGTCGCGTATCACTTGGGAGAGACCAATCTACCGCTGCTACTGTGTGATTGCTCACATCGATGGAGGTGCGGTATTCGGCCGTCTTTGAGCGTGCACGAAGAACATCTCGGAATCCGAAGAACCATCCTAGAACGGGGATGAGATAGCGAAGTTTGTGGAAGGCCCGAGGTCCGAAATGGTGCAATTCAAGCAATGTGCCATTGTCGTGTACGATGGCAATTCGGAAGGCTCGCTGTCCGAGAGATCGACCATATGCACGACCTGTGTATTTCCAATACAACCACAACGAACCGAAGAAAAGTGCCCACGTTACGAAAAACGTTGCACCGTATCGAGCACCCTCGGTGATGTAATTCCAACTGATGAGAATTTCAAGGAATGTGAATCGAGTCATCACCTGAAGAAGAAGGGACATGGCGATAACGTCGATAGCAAACGCTGCGATTCGGCGCCAAACAGGTGCAATCAGCATCCCTTCAGGAGCTGAAGAAAGCACTTGCTGAGCAAGTGTTCCGCCTTGGTAAACCGTAACTGGGCTTTCCGCCATGTTGGTTCCAAAGGCTGTTCGTTGTTGAACCTGCGTGTTAATCATTGACCAAATGCCACGCAAACAAACCGCGTTCTTCAGCCCAATCCAGCCAAGATCGCCATGTTGGATCATAACGCAGAGTTTGTGGATCACCCACAACGACAAGACCACGTTTTGCTCGGGTAATGGCAACATTGAGGCGGCGTTGGTCACTTAGAAATCCAACGATTCCGTCAGGGTTTGAACGTACTGCTGAAAAGATGATGATTTCTTTTTCTCGGCCCTGATATCCATCGACTGTGTTGATTTCGAGGCCTGCGAATCGGCCTCCTTGTTCTCGCTCTTTGTTGCTATCAAAAATGTCCGATAGCGCACGAACCTGGCCACTGTATGGCGTAATAATTCCAATATCCGAGGGGACGACATCGCCAGGTACCAACAAGCCCTGAACCAGATCGTAAATGCGAGCTGCTTCAATTGGATTGCTGCGACTCCCTCCTTCTTGCTCCTCGTCTTCAACACCATCGATCGGGATGAATGCAAAGGGATGGTCCCAATCCGGCCACAGAATGCCTGCAGGAGCAGGCCGCTCCATCGCAGTGCAACCGTCGTTCAGACGGTCATCGTAGAATCGAGCACTCGGAAACTCTCGTAATACGGGGTGCATTCGGTACTGGACGTCGAGTAAATTCGTTTGAATTCCGACATCGATGAGGCGTTCAAACAAGGAGCGCCCCAGTCCGCCTTGCTCTGCTTTTTTCGAGATGACCGTTGGTGGGAGTTGCCTGTGATCACCGACCAAGATGAGTTGACGACATCCTTTGGAAATGGGTATCAATGCACTCGGCTCAACCGCTTGCGTTGCTTCATCCATCAAGACGATGGGGAAACGTCGGCCTTCGAGAAGCCGATGTCCTGACCCAATGTTGGTTGAACAAATGACCTGTGCATTGTCTAATACGGATGCGATCATCTCTTTCTCAATGCGTCGCAATTCTTTTTTGTTGTGTTGAATATCTCGGTGCGCAAGTCCTTTTTCACGACCCTTCAACTTGGGTAAGGCTCGATGCACCTCATCCATTTCATCACGAATAATAGCGAGTTCATCCTGTTTGGGATGATCTTCAATCTGGGCATCAAGCGTCGCCATACGAAGTGTTTCACGAACTTTGACAGGGCGCCCGATTCGAACAGCTCGAACTCCCAAATCCAACAAGCCCTCGAGCAGGTTGTCCACTGCAACATTGGATTCTGCAGTTGCAAGAATCGGCCCTCGGCCCTCCGTTGCAAGTTGAGCGAGGGTTGCAACTGCAGTGTGGGTCTTTCCCGTACCTGGCGGGCCTTGGATAATGGTTACACGCCGCTTCATGGCTGCATCCATCGCATCGGTTTGGGATGGGTTCAGAACAACGTCAATTCGCTCGGAACTATTGAATTTGCCTGATATCTTTGGAGGCATAGAAGCACTGTCCTCCGGATCGTGAACTTGTCCAAGGATGACATCGCGCAAAATGGTACCTCGGTCAGCTTCAACCGAATGGAACATTTCGAGTGCTTCTTGCATACGGTCATGCGCAACTCGATTCGCACCACGATCGAGTCTCCATGTGCCTTTTCTGAGATCTTTTGGTCGCTGCGAAACAACCACCCGTAAACGCGTTGGTCCGCGTTCGAGAACAATTCCTTCGATGGTTTTCTCACCGATCGGCTTTGAGCGGCTGATGACAACAATATCGCCATGTGTAAAGCGATGCTGCCCGAGATGTTGACGATCAAGATGTTCAAACACCAAGATGTCTTCGCCAAACAGCGTTCCATTGGTTCGACCTTTCAAGCCAAGTAAAGCAAGTCCTGATGCTTGCAATCGATGGTGCGACCACGATGACCAACGTTCCTGAATCATCGAAGTCTCTTCCTTCAGTTCTTCTTCAAGGAGTGATGTGAAATGCCGGAAATGGTCTTGCCCTCGGCGCCAGATGCCTCCATTTTCACCTTCAGGTTCAACATCCATCGCTGATGAGGAACTGTCCATACGTCGAACCTTTCCTCGCTCGCCCATGCCTAATGCACTGGTTGCCATCATTTCAGACTATGGCGAATGATGCGTTCTTCGTCCATGGAATGGTGATGCTTAAACCACAAGTGCCTACCGAGAAAGTGGGCGAGACCATGTTTTGGAAGCGCAAAAAGGATGGGGCTGAGGAGGGAAATCCTTGCCCATTTTGTGGTGCTCAAAACGAACTTGACGCAACAAAATGCGTACAGTGCTATTACGACCTGAACAAGCCAGCACGCGATCAGCATCTTGAGGTTGCATCCGATGTTCAAAATGACCTCCTATCAACGCTCATGAACAGCGACGACAACGAAGATGAGGAAGAATTCGCCGTCGAGGCAGTTCTTGACCTCGAAGATGTCACCATCGAAGTGGACCAATACGATGACCCATTGTCCAGTGATGAATTCTCTTTCATCGATAGTGAAGGCCCAACCTTATCGGAAACGGTTGAATTCGAAACTCGTGAAGAGGTTGAATTAACCACCGAGGATGCTCCTGATATTGAAGAGCGATTTGAACTTCCTGATGCGAATCCGCTTGATGAAGTTGAGGAACCGGTGCACACCGGCCAAGGACAGTTGATTCAAACGGCTGATGACGATAACGATGTCGACTTTACAGGAACTGTTGGTCCTGACCCGAACGCCATCCCAGAACTTCCTGAGACCGAAGAAGACCTCCCACTTCCGCCTAGAGAACTCACAATTCCTGACATCCCTGATGATACTGAAGAGGATGAACCACAGGTTCCAGAACTGCCAGAGGAAGAGACTGTTCCAAATTTACCAGAAGAATCTGAAGCACCAGAACTACCTGAAGATGATGCAGTTCCTGAACTGCCTGAAGATGATGATATCGAATTGACGATCGAACAACCTGCAGAAGAAGACGTTGTTGCTCCTGATGTGCCAACAAGTACACGCATCTGGCCATGGCCTGCCGGAGAACCAATGGATCCTCGAGAAGTGCATCGAATCGTTGTCGAATCACTTGGATTGGTCCGAGCAGGACGCATTGCTGAGGCAGAACACAACATCGATGCGCTCGGCCCTCGCCTTGGTGACGACGTTTCGTTGTTGTACCACATTGGCCTTATTTTGCAACAAGCAGGACGTGCCGAACATCTCAATTGGATGCTTGAAATGGCACGACGTGTCCATCCAAACGATGAGAACGTGATGAACGCCATCGTCCATTTGTCCGCCTGAGGTATTCCCCATGCCAGAAACACCGAAGCTTCCTGACTTGGAGGGAGGATATTCGCTACGTCCCGTTTCCAAAGCCATCCTGCCAATGGTCATCGAGGCGTATACGGAAGACCCCGAGTCAGCAAAGGCTGCCTTGCCTTGGCTACAAAGCGATGAAGACATCACGCGACAACTCGCAGACATGCTACACGATTTGGAACATCTCTCAAACGCGGACCGTGTTCACTTCTGGTCGATTCATGATAGTGAAAACACCTTCATTGGATTGATCGGTCTTGGAGATGAGATGCAATTGGTGCATTCGAACTACAACCTTGGCTACTGGGTTCGTAAAGGATTCCGCAACCGACGTATTGCCTCAAATGCAGTCGATGCTGTTCTTGGATGGCTTGATTCAAGAGGGGCCGTTTTCAGAGTTGAAATCACAGTCCATCCTCGAAACGAGGCGGGCCTTGTGACAGCAGAACGAATCTGTCAGCGATGGAATGGTCAAATCATTGACGAATTCATTGGAATCGAGTTGAACAACAAAACGGTCCTTCATAAAATCCACGTCATCGATCTGCCCCGGATGTGAAGGGTATGCGAAGAACGTGGTTAACCGTTGATACGGATGATCTTCGGCACGTTCCTTCGAATCAAGGACATCCAACTCGTTCCAAACCAAACACATCGTTACCGGATGTTTCAGAACAATTTCGAGAAGGTTTTGTCGGGTTCGATGCTTGGATGAGCACCCACAATCGGCCTGTCACGCTGTTCGTTATTGCCGACCAATGCGCATCTAATGATTTTGTCAGGATGATGCAATCGATGATTGAATCGCACAATGAACGGATTTCCGTCGGTTGTCATGGATTGCACCACCGGAGTTGGTCCGCATGGGAGGAAGATATCGAGGGTTTTTCAGCCGTCCTAGCCGAATCCGTTCAGCATCTTGAACACCATTTTCCGAACCATTTCAGAAAGTGGTTTCGTGCACCTGCGGGATACATAGCACCATGGATGTTCCCTATCCTTGAAAGACAAGGATTCCGTGTTGATACATCGATCAATCCTTCATGGTTGGTCAACAAGAAATACGGCAAAAGAAACTCGTGGAAAACCACTAGAGATGCTGTCCAGACAACATCCATCATCGAACGGCCATGGAAGACACGTTGGACGCTTCCGACATGTGGCCCTGCCCAGCACATCCCTGGGTTACGTTGGAACGCCAAAGCGGCATGGAAGCGATTGTCAAAGCCCCTTACTATCAGTGAACTGAATCAAGTTGAGGATTCAGCCGTTGAACTCGATACGGTCTATTGGCACATCCTCGATCATGCAAGGTGCAATGGAACGTGGACGCCACCGATCAAAGGCTTGTGATGTCGGTTCGCTCGGCTGAAACTTCGAACTTGGTCATTGCATCGGCGTAAATAGAAGCATCCAGTTGGCCTTCTCTTACCAACGATGAGAGGGCTGCAAGAGCAACGGCTTGACCATCGATCTCAAAGAAGCGGCGAAGGGCAGGACGAGTGTCTGAGCGACCAAATCCATCCGTTCCAAGAACGGTATAGGGTGCATGGACCCACTCCCGAATCATTTCAGGAACAGCAGCAACGTTGTCTGATACGGCGATGATCGGTGAAGCGCTCTCACCAAATTGTTGTTCGACCCATGTGGATTTCATCGCTTCTCCTGGGTGCAATCGGTTCCATCGCGAAACATCCATACCTTCACGTCGCAATTCACCGTAGGAAGTTGCTGACCAAATCTCAGAACGCACACCAAAGGTTTCCAACTTCTCAACGGCATCCAAGACTTGGAGCATGATTGGCCCAGATCCCATCAAGCGAACAACGGGTCCATCGCCAACTGGTGCATCGCGTAGTTTGTATAATCCCTTGAGAATGCCTTCTTCACAATCCTTCGGTTTGGCAGGCATTGGGTAGTTCTCATTGTAGACTGCAAGATAATAGATGACATCGCCATCTTGCTCACACATTTCGACGATGCCTTGTCTGATGATGGTCGAGAGTTCGAAAGCAAACGCTGGATCGTACGCTCGAACAGCTGGGTTGGAATGTGCCATCAGGAGAGAGTGTCCATCTTGGTGCTGCAGGCCTTCACCATTGAGGGTTGTTCGTCCAGAAGTTGCACCAATGAGAAAGCCTCTTGCACGAGAATCTGTAGCAGACCAAATCAAATCAGCAACACGCTGGAATCCAAACATTGAGTAAAAGATGTAAAATGGGATGGTTGGCGAACCTTGCGTCGCATACGAAGTTGCAGCTGCAATGAACGATGAAAGGGCCCCTGCTTCATTGATGCCTTCTTCCAGAATCTGGCCTTTTGCAGATTCCTTGTACTTCATCAACACCTTGTGATCAACAGGCTTGTACAATTGACCTTCTGGATGGTAGATTCCAAATTCGGCGAACAAAGGATCCATACCGAACGTTCTCGCCTCATCTGGAATCAATGGAACAACACGTTCTCCGAATTCCTTGGTTTTCATCAAACCGCGCATCAGACGAACGAATGCCATGGTCGTCGAAACTTGCGATGTTCCTTTTGTTCCATCGTCGAATTCAGCATAAACTGCATCTTCAGGCAACGTGAGACTCATCTTAGGGACACGCCGTTCCGGCATTGGACCTTTCATCGCAGTTCGTCGCTTCTTTGCGTAAGCGACAACATCAGGAACATCGTTTGGATGGATGAATGGAAGCTTTTCCAAATCCTCATCTGTAAAATCAAGACCCATCGCATCTCGAATCAAACGCAAATCGTTCTCATCGGCCTTCTTTTTCTGGTGCGTTGTGTTACGACCTGCAAATGCAGGGCCGAGTCCGTATCCCTTGATGGTACGAGCAAGAATGACGGTCGGTTGCCCCTTGTGCGCACATGCTGCTGCGTATGCAGCGTGAATCTTGAGGAAGTCATGACCACCAAGATCTTCAGTCAGCCCTTCAAGTTCTTGATCGGAATAGTCAGCGACCATAGCCGTTAACTCCTCACCAGCAAACAATTCTTTGCGAATGATAGCTCCTTCAGCTGTGAACAATCGTTGCTCATCTCCATCAACAAGATCTGCAAGACGCTTGGCCAAGGTCCCGCTCGTATCTTTTGCAAACAATGCGTCCCATGAGGAACCCCACAGGACCTTGATGACATTCCAACCAGCACCTCGGAATCGACCTTCAAGTTCTTGAACTATCTTCGAATTTCCACGAACAGGTCCATCCAATCGTTGGAGGTTGCAATTCATGGTCATGACGATGTTGTCCAGTCCTTCACGAGCAGCAAGCGCTAATTCAGAAAGCGATTCAGGCTCATCGGACTCACCATCGCCCATCGTATACCAAACTCGAGAAAGCGTGGTGTCCGCCAAGCCTCGGTGGTGAAGATAGCGATTGAATCGTGCTTGATGGATGGCAGTCATGGCACCAAGACCCATTGAAACACTCGGATATTCCCAGAAGTCTGGCATCAATCTTGGATGCGGATAGGAGGAAAGTCCAGCACCTCCAACCTCTTGACGGAAATTGTGAATGTTTTCATCGCTCAGACGGCCTTCAAGCCAAGCACGAGCATAGATTCCCGGTGAAGCATGTCCTTGCCAGTAGACGTGATCACCCCAACCATCACCATCTTTTCCTCGATAGAAGTGGTTCAAGCCAACTTCCCAGAGATGAGATGTAGATGCATAGGTAGAGATGTGACCGCCAATACCATCGACGTATTTGTTGGCCCGAGTGACCATCATCATCGCATTCCAACGATTGATGGTGTGAAGGCGCTTTTCCATGTCAAGGTCGCCTGGATAGGAACCTTGCATTTCGGGAGCAATGGAGTTCAGATACGGTGTCGTCGTCGTATCGATGTCGATACCTGCATCAGCACCGGCTGCAATCGCACTATGAAGCAATCTCTGCGCACGCTGGACACCTTGCTGTTCAACGACTTCCTTGACAGAGAGTTCCCACTCATGGGTCTGAATAGGGTCCTCATCAGGCAAAGAGTTGTGAGCGCCGGAGCGTCGCATCATGGTCCCTCCGTTATGACCCTCGAGGAGACATGCCTTGAACCCCTCGCTGATAGCAAATTGCTTGTGGAGACTTCAATTTGCCACCTCAAAGAGGCGTCTTCAGGCACATTTGGCCGATTCACCACTCCATTCGAACAACCGATATCCTTCGTTGATCGACGATCTGGAATCGATTTTGATAGCGTTCCATCCTTCAGGTATTTTATCAAGACCGGTGTAATCGACAACAATCCAATGGACATCGCGCAACGTCTCACACTGCTGGAGTTCAGTTTCCCACCCGCTTGCTGTTGTCCTCCAAATTGCCGTATTCGATTTGTCATTTTGAGGATCGAGCGTGAGATGCATGGTGTACATTCGATGCATGGCTAACGTTGAGTCCGATAAGAAAAGAATGTCTTGCCCTCCTTCGATTTCAGCGTTAAGTTGTTTACCAATTTGTTCCGTTCCCCGTTCTCCTGTTGCTAGGGATAGAACTGCGATATTAGTGACAATCATCCCTGCAAGGAAGACGTAAGCAATGCGCTTGTTTTTCTCTGATATCAATTGGTAAGATGAATCGTTGGCATATCGAATATACAACAATGGGACAAAAAGAAGCGTGAGATAACGAGGGTTGTTTCTCAATATGAGGATTGTGTCAAGGAGATTTGTTCCAGATAGGGCAGCTTCACTGACCCACAAACCAGCAACCCAACCGACCAGACTTGCGAGAGCGAAATAGGTTCCTTTTTGCAAAATGAGTGCATCCTTGTTGCGTATTTCAGGGGATGGTTTTGCCAACAAGACCGCAGCATAAAGGAAAATAACTGCG
>CATISI010000048.1 GCA_949538025.1 Candidatus Poseidoniaceae archaeon | reverse complement strand
TTGATCGAGGAACGGAGTTGCGACATGACTTGTAATTCACCGACGATAAATGAGTCCAATCCGCTGCATATTTTTACGAGGTATCTCCAAGCATTGGACCCTGTCATCGTTTGAAATGGGATGTGTGCCAACTTTGTGATGTCTGATATTCCCTGTGCAAGAGTCGTTGGGTCAACATCAAACCCTACGAACAAGACCCTATTGCAGGTTGAAAATTCAAACACTTCAGCGTCGACAGTTCTGCTTAGTTTTTTGATAAATTCAACTCGCTTTGCTAAGCTCAGTCCCTCTGTAGTAAGTTGCCTGGCAACATCGATGTTGTCCGATTCATATTTGAGCGAGAGTAAGCAAATCTTGCTTTCCATTTTATCTGCATCGACGTGATTGGAATTGGAGCGCATGCCTGCGGCAAGTGCTTCCATTTTCACCCTCAAGTCAGACATACGTAATCCGCCTTGGTTGGCTCACAAATCATGACTATACAACAGTTTGTTAGCGGTTCGTAGATTGTAGTGCTAGAAACTTTACTCTGATATGAAGAACTCACATTGAGTGAATTGCATGTCCAAGGGTTGCGAGAACACCTTCATGCGTCATCTCTGTCATGGTCGGGTGAGCGTGGATGGTGTGTGCAATGTCTTCGAGAAGTGCACCCATTTCGATTGCAAGTGTCCATTCCCCAACAAGTTCACTTATGTGAGTCCCCACACCTTGAATTCCGAGAATTCGATGATCGTCTTCACGGGCTGTGACACGAATGAATCCTGCAGTCTTCTCAGCCTCTTGCGTCAATGCACGACCATTTGCAGCCAATGGGAATTTGCCGGTGATGACCGGATGTCCAGCAGCCTTTGCTTCATCTGGCGAAAGACCAACGGAGACAACTTCAGGTTCTGTGAAGACAATAGCAGGAACTGCTGCTGGCTCATACGCTCGGTTATGACCTGCAAGAATTTCAGCAACCATTTCACCTTGGAACGATGCAACGTGTGCAAGCATTTCACCCAAATCACAAACATCCCCAATGGCGTAAACGCCTTTCATGTTCGTTTCACACTTGTTGTTGACTTTGACAAATCCTCGCTCATCGAGAGCAACTCCTGTTGGTGCAAGTGCAGCACTCATTGGTCTTCGTCCAACAGTGACGAGGACTTTGTCGACAGTAAGTCGTTCTGGTTCCGTACCTTCTTCTGCGTCTTTTGGTGTGTAGAGGAGATCAACACTTCCGTCCTTGTTCTCTTCAATGCCTTTGGCAAAGACCTTGGTATGAACCGCAATCTTTTGTTTCTTGATAGCAATTTCAAGCGGCCGCCGGAGTTCCTTATCGAAAATTGGTAGGACCGAATTCATGGCTTCAACAACCGTGACTTCACTTCCTAACATGCGGAACGTAATGCCAAGTTCAAGGCCGATGTAACCTCCTCCAACGACAGCGATTCGCTTTGGTAGTTCTTGCAGTGAGAGTGCCTCTTTGGAGGAGATGACATGTTCGCCGTACTTCATGAATGGGAGTTCAATAGGAATCGAACCGTTCGCAAGAATAACATTCTCTGCTTGAATGAGGAGTGCGTCTTTACCTTTACCGATTTTAACGGTCTTTGCATCTTGGAATTCCGCCCATCCATTGATGAGTTCAACTCCCGCATTCTTGAGCAGTGCTTCAACCCCCTTGTTGAGTCGATCGACGATGCTGTCTTTCCAAGCTACCGTATCAGCCATTTTGAGTTCAGCAGGACCTGGGATGCTGATGCCCATGTGCCCTCCCTCCTTCGCATGATTGGCGAGCTTGTGGAACGAATGTGCTGCATGAATGAGTGCTTTCGAGGGAATGCATCCACGAATCAGACAGGTTCCACCGGCTCGTTGGCCTTCAACAATGACGGTATCCATGCCGAGTTGACCAGCACGAATGGCTGCGACATATCCTCCAGGGCCTGCGCCAATAACCAAAACTTTGCAATTGCGTGTCTTCATTCAAACACCTCACATGAAGATAGTGGCTGGGTGCTCCAGCATCGACTTTAGCAGTTGAACGAGGCTTGCTCCATCATGGCCGTCCACTACACGGTGGTCCCATGAGGAGGAGAGATTCATGATTCGACGAACTTCAACTCGTCCATCAATGACCACAGCACGATCCTTAGCGTTGTGAACACCTAGGATTCCGACTTCTGGCTTGTTGATGATCGGTGTTGCTCCAAGACCACCCATTCGACCAAGGCTTGTGATGGTGAACGTCGAACCACTGAGTTCGTCAACTCCTGCCTTGCCATCTCGTGTTGCTTGGGTGACACGGCCCATCTCAGCCGCAGCGGACCAAATGTCCATGGCTTCGACGTGCTTGACAACTGGGACGTAGAGTCCACGGTCGGTTTGTGTTGCAATGCCCAAGTGGATGGCTTCATGTCGTGTTACGACACCGGCTTCATCATCAAACAGTGCATTGCACTCTGGTCGCTGTCCGAGTCCCTTAACGAGAGCGAGCATAATGAACGGCAGGTAGGTGAGTTTTGGTGCACCTTCAGGTCGAGTTGCGTTGAGGTGTTGTCGGAGCGATTCAAGTTCGGTGACATCAACCTCTTCGAAGTAGGAGAAGTGAGGAATCGTGCTGTAGGATGCCATCATTGAGTCAGCAATCTTTCGTCGTAGACCAATGACCTTGATCTCCTCTGTTCCAGTCTTGACAACCCTCGCAGAACTTCCCATTGGCATGCTTGAAGATGCACGTGATGCGCCTCCACTGAGGTGAACATCAAGGTCTGCATGTGTGATTCTTCCTGCAGGGCCAGATCCTGCAACATGATACAAATCGACGCCAGCATCGCGAGCTCGCTGTCGAACAGCTGGAGCGGCGAGTGGTTTGGTGCCAGGTGCACGCTCAACGACTGGTCCTGCGGTAGCAACTGGTGCTGGAGCAGGGGTAGGTTCGGGCGACGGAGCCGGTTCTGGTTCTGGCTCTACTGCGGGTTCAGGGGTCTCTTCGGCAGCTGGTGCAGCAGGTTCAGGTTCGCTTGCTGATGCGTTTCCATCGCCATCGACCTCAAATTCAATGCAGACAACACCAACTGGCAGAATGTCTCCTGCTTCACCTATGATCTTGGTAACAGTTCCATCGCATGGTGCAGGGATTTCGACAGTTGCTTTATCGGTCATAACTGAAAGAATAGGATCGTCTTCCTTGACGGTATCACCAACGGCGACCATCCATTCGACGACTTCACCTTCAACAACGCCTTCTCCAATATCTGGTAGTTTGAATGCAAATGTTCCCATGTTTATTCCTCCTGTGTTTTCTTAATGGCTTCAGCAATACGCTGAGGACTTGGCAAATAATCCCATTCCGTTGTGTGCGGGAATGGTGTGTCCCAACCGGTGACACGTTGAATTGGGGCTTCGAGGTGGTAGAAGCATCGTTCTTGGACCGATGCACTCATTTCAGCACCAAAACCACTGGTCTTCGGTGCTTCGTGAACAATAACGCAACGTCCTGTTTTCTTAACGGAGTTGACCACAGTATCTCGGTCCCAAGGGACGAGTGTCTGAAGGTCGATAAGCTCACAGTCAATTCCTGAATCGTTGATGGCTTGTTCTGCGACGTGGACCATGGTTCCGTACGCGATAACCGTACAAGCAGATCCCTCGCGTACAACTCGGGCTTGTTCAAGTGGAACGATGTAGTGATCTTCTGGAACATCTGCATCTGGGTGCCCGTTCCATGTCGGTACGTTGTGTGGGTCGCCGTAGAAGGGTCCACGGTAGCATCGCTTCGGTTCGAAGAAGATGACAGGATCGTTGCATTCAATCGATGCAAGCAACAGCCCCTTTGCGTTGTAAGGCGTTGAACAATAGACGACTTTCAATCCAGGCGTATGTGTGAATTGAGCCTCCGGTGATTGTGAGTGATGGTGCCCACCCTTGATTCCTCCACCAGCAGGTGTTCGGAAGGTAACAGGAGCAGAGAATTCGCCACCTGAGCGATGACGAAGTTTTGCAATTTCGTTGACGATTTGGTCGTAGGCAGGGAAGATGTAATCTGCGAATTGAATTTCCGCAACAGGTCGAAGTCCATTGAGGCCCATACCCATGGCGATGGCAGCGATGCCGCCTTCTGCGAGTGGTGAGTCAAAGACACGGTGCGGTCCGTATTCCTTCTGAAGGCCTTCTGTAACTCGGAAAACGCCGCCAAAGTATCCCACGTCTTCTCCAAAAATGACGACATTTGGATTGTCCTTGAGTGAAATAGAGAGTGCTGAATTGAGCGATTTTATCATGTTCATGTCAGGCATGATATCACTTTCCTAACTCCTCTCGCTGTTCTTGGATATGCCAAGGAACTGTCTCGTAGACCTCTGTGAAAATGGTTGATGCTGGCGGATAAGGGCCAGAGGCTAGGTCGCCAAATTCGCATGCTTCTTTGTAAGCAGCCATAACTTCGTCATCGATCTTTTGTGCAAGGGCTTCATGCTTCTCTTCATCCCATTCTCCAATAAGGACGAGATGGTCTTTGAGTCTCTGAATTGGATCGCCACCCGGCCAACATGCAGCCTCGTCGTTTGGTCGATATGCCGATGGATCATCGGATGATGAGTGAGCGCCTGCACGGTAAGTATAGACCTCGATATGCGTTGGGCCCATTCCTGCGCTGGCTCTGTCGCGCGCCCACTTGGTGATGCTGTACAGAGCAAGGAAATCGTTTCCATCGACACGGAATGATGGAATGTCGTAGGCAAGTCCTCGCTCGGCGAATGTGCGTCCTCCAGTAGCAAGGTTGGCATGTGTTGAAATGGCCCATTGATTGTTAACGACGTTGAGAATAACAGGTGGCTTGAAAGTTGATGCGAAATTCAAGGCATAGTGGTAGTCTCCCTGCGCTGAAGTTCCATCACCGAGCCATGAGATACAGACTTCGTCCTTCTTTTGGTAAGCACTGGCCATGGCAACGCCAACAGCTTGTGAGAATTGCGTGCCTACTGGGGAAGAAATCGAAATGAATCGCCCTTCTTTGTAGGTGTAATGAACGGGCATTTGGCGTCCTCGAACGTTGTCTTCTGTATTACCTATGCAATGACAAATCATGCTCACCATGTCACGACCACGGACGAATTGCGCCCCTGGTTGTCGATACGAAGGGAAAATCCAATCCTGATTTTCAAGTGCCATGGTTTGGGCAATGGCAACGGCCTCTTCTCCGAATGATCGCATGTAAAACGATAGTTTTCCAGTTCGTTGCATCTTGATCATTCGATCGTCGAAGATACGAAGACGCATCATGTACTCGAGACCTTGAATCAATTCAGATGCGTCCAACTTTGGGTCCCATTCTCCTTTGGCCTCTCCAGCATCGTTCAGCACACGCAGCAATCCACGAGCGTGTGGTGCTGAATCGTCGGAGGTGCACGTTGCAGGATCCGGTCGCCAGAGATCGCCAGGTTGCTCCTTGAAAACGCCGCCAAAGTCAGCCTCCTCACCTGGGCGAAACGGTGGTACCCCGATGCTGTAAGGTGCGGTCGTAGCCGTCAATCGGTCCGTCATCGTTCCACCTCACCATGACTCGGCATTAAGGCATGTTGGTCAGTTGGTTTGGACTGAACCAGCACGTATGCGCCAGGCATTTTCTCAGTGTTGCTTTCATCGAGTGTTTTTCGCATGAGCAACCCTGCTTTGTATGAGGAGCGCACCAACGGTCCGCTTGCAACACCTGAAAAGCCCATTTCGATGGCTTTCTGAGCCCATAAATCGTACAGTTCAGCTTCAGGGAATCGGTCGATGGCAAGATGGTTCTTCGAGGGTGCGAGGTATTGGCCGATGGTGATCAAGTCGACGCCTGCGTCACGCAACAAGTGCATGGCTTCGACGATTTCTTCATCGGTCTCACCAACACCGACCATCAAGGACGATTTTGTCAACATGTCAGGGCGAAGTCGTTTCGCTTCTCGTAGAATTGAAATTGATTGTTCAAACGATGCACGTGGATCTCGGACGATGGAATCCAGGCGTGGTACGCATTCGACGTTGTGCGCAAATACTACCAGTGGACTGCCCTCGAGAAGATGGGCAAGATCGTCCAAATCTCCCGCAAGATCAGAACACAACAGCTCCAAACTTACCTCAGGACATCTTTCTGCTACAGCAGCGAGGCATTGTTTGTAATGATCGGCTGCTGAGTCTTCTAAGTCATCTCGATTGACGACCGTAATAACTGCATGACGCAGATTCATCGATGCCACCGCATCAGCAAGATGTTGCGGTTCGTTAACATCGAGCGGCGGGGGGGTTTTTCTGGTGCCAACAGCACAGAATCGACAACCACGTGTGCATTCTTTTCCAGCGATCATGAATGTGGCATCCCCGCTCGACCAACAATCGTGAATGTTCGGGCATTTGGCTTCTTGACATACTGTGTGAAGTTGGTTGCCTTTGACAGCATCCATCGTGTCATTGAAAATTGCTTGCTGTGAACCAGATGGCAACTTTGTTCGGAACCATGGTGGGAGGCGAGGTCGTGCAGTTTTTTGGCTGGCCATTTTCAGATTTCTTGCCATGCATTACCCCCCTTGTACGACCCGACATGAATGAACATGAAAAAGGTGTGCAGCCCAGTAATTCGAGGTTTTGCGAGGATACGAGCATATATGTGTGAGAAGAAAAAACTGAAACCATGACAGACAAAGTGTGCCTCGTGACCGGAAGTGGCCGACGAATAGGTGCCTCCATCATTCGAAAGTTTGCTGCCGAAGGCTATGCCGTTCTCATTCACGTATCGCGTTCCGTCGAAGCAGGTGAATTACTCAAATCGGAGCTCATCGACCAGGGTCACAAAGCAGACGTCGTTCGAGCTGATTTGTCAGATGAGAGCGAGACTGCACAACTCATCCAAACGATCACTCAACACCCATTCGTGTCGGAGCGAGATGGATTGGATGTCCTCGTACACAATGCCTCAGTCTATAGCCAAACGCCAATCGATGATTTGTCGTTGAAAACCATGCGATTCCTCAATCGATTGCACGTCGAAGCACCGCTACAACTCTCTCAGGGGTTGGTCCAGTTGTTGGCTGCTGTAAATGGGTCGATCGTTGGTATGACTGATACATCTGCAGGAAAAGCTTGGGAGCAGCTCTCTCACTACACTTCGAGCAAAGCAGGACTCCGTCAATTGATGTTCAATCTTGCAGGAGAATATGCACCTCGAGTCCGAGTGAACTGTGTCGCTCCCGGCGCAATTCTATCCGCTGACTGGGAACATGAACACTTCAACAAAATCGTCCAGTCAATTCCTCTGCGACGCTCCGGCGATCCAGGGGATGTTGCAGGCGCAGTATTCTTTTTTGCAACGTCTCCTTACCTCACTGGACAAGAGTTGTTTGTTGACGGTGGATGGGCTCTCAACTCTTCGTAAGGATTTCATACAGGTTTGAAGTCCGTCGGACATCGAGGTGGCTGAGGTGGTCAAAGGCGCCGGGCTTAAGATCCGGTCCCAGATGGGTTCGAGGGTTCAAATCCCTCCCTCGATACCAAAAACCCGTTTCTGAAACCGAATTGTCTGAACATTTCATGCAAAACCGTTTAACGCCTGCTCGCTTCCCCTGAGTTGAGGGATGTCCAGACCATGTCTTCCAATCACTTTGTCGTTGCAGTATTAATTTCGCTGTTTTTGGCGGTTGTTCCACTGAACAATCCTGTCGAAATGCTGTCTGATGCTCCAGAAATTCAGCCCGTTGGAGCCGCACTTGAAGACTATGAGTTGTACCTCGGAAGCGGCACGACTTTGACCACAGAGGAGCCATCCGGTGCCTACGATGAGACATCTTTGTTGGGCTCAGGCGTTACTTTCCAAACAAATGAGCTGATTTCTGATTTGAATGTGCAAGGGAAATCGTCGTCCGAACTCCGAACATTTGTCTACCTTCAATTCCGAAGTTCGAACAACAACGCAACAGGAGAAGTTACCTTCAAGCTTTATTCTGGTTCTGGTGTCGTTCAGACATTTACAGAACCTCTGAACAACCCATGTAACGGCTTTTTTGGAGGGTGCAATTGGAACCCATATCAAGTCAACCTCAACATAGGCAACGGTTTTGAGGTTGTCAATGGAGATCGTATCAAACTTAACATCGAAGCCACTGCTGATTGCGAAGCCGGCGGAGCTTTCTCGTCATGCGAAGTCTTGCTTGCTCATGGAGGACAAGTAGGAAACGGATATTCACGTATGGAATTCCGAGCCAATGCACTTGATGGCTCACAAGTAAAAGTTCACGAAATGGGAGATGGCTGGAGCGAATCTGAAGTTACTGAATGGTCTCCCACACACAGTCCGGACAAGCGAGAAATGCAGTTCACTGTTGACGTTCGAGATGCCTTCGGTCGTGATGATATCGAGTCCGTAGAGTTGGTGCTCTACACACCAAACGAAGCCTCAGCCGTGTTTGAAAAGGTGTTCAACATCGACAATAACGAACTCAAGCTCGATAATGATGGATTGGTCGGCCGATACAACTTCACGTACGAATCTGGAATAGCGCACGGAGAGTACCCATTGCGGCTGCTCATCACCGACGTTCAAGGCCATGTTATCGAATACCTACATCCACAAGGAATAACCTTCCTTGAGTACGATATTTACCTTGACTTCCCAACAACACAAATCCCGAAATTGTTGGTCGCTCCCGGGCAGACATCGTCGATTGAACTATCTGTTCTGCACACCGGTTCACTCACCTCAGACCTTCGTGTTGAAATGGAACTTCAACAATCACTTCCATCTGGATGGTCTGAACCGAATTGGGACAACCCAGGCGGCTATATGTTGAGTGGAGGGGGTTCCACTGCACGACCACTTCTCACTGTGCAAGCGCCCGAAGACTTGAGCACGCTTCCCGATAACTACCAGATTGTTATTGAAGCCTACGCCTATGCGACAACAGGCGTTGACAGCGGTTCCCAAGTTCGTCTCGTCTCGCTAGCCGTCGACGTTGAAAAAGTCAATCAGTTTGGCCCTCCTCAAATCGACGTGTACGAAGATATAGAGCAACAAAAGCAAATCTTTGCATCCGATCGTCCTGACCTGTACAATGAGAATCTCTCGCACTACATCGATTATGACAAGGTCGGCGACTTCTACATGAGCATTAACAATGTGGGATTTGATGACGACAGTTATCGTATTCGGATTCAAGAAATACCTGTTGCATGGAGTTTGAAGTTCATCATTAATGGAACCGGAGCCGAACTTACCGAGCAAGGTATCGACTCGCTTACTCCAACCATCGGTCAAGGTGAGAAACTGGTGCTCAAGGTCGAGGTCTATCCTCCATTTGAACGCGATGCAGCCGACATTGGCTTGGTGCGACTCAGTGTCACATCGGACAGCAGTACGGATGAGGTGTTCACGACACCGGTCGCTTGGACCGTCCACAGAACCTTCGGCATTGTTGGTGAAGTTATTTCAGATTCCGACGGCGGTACACTCGGTCAAATTGGCCCTGTATCACCTGGTTCAACTGTGACTTACAACGTTCGAATCACCGATTCATCTGACGATGCAGGTACGACGAACTGGGTCATCAAGAATCCTGCTGCATTGCAAAGAAACATCGACAATGACCCCGGGTATGCAACGTGGATGTACGATATCACAGATATTGAAGGCAACATTGCACTCGTCGCCCCATTGACAGGTGGTCAGTACTACGACATCGAAGTGGAAATTACCATACGTCAGCAAGTAGAAGCAGGCATACACGTTGTCTATCTTCAAGTCGCTGAGGAAGCTGACGGTGAAGAAGATCCACGATACTTCGACTTACCGTTGACCATCGAAGTTGATGAGGAAGTCGTTCCTGGCAATCTCGTCGTTGAGCAAAAGTCGCAAGCGGAACGCATTCGCGCAGGCCAAACTGAACCATTCGTGTATCGCATAGACAATTTGAACAACGTCGAAGTGGATGTGGTCATCTCAGTCAAAGCTCCAGACGGCTGGGATGCTACCTTGGATGATGGTGAAATCATCTCCTTCACGCTCGATTCCTTCTCTTCCAGAGAGTTTACGATGCAAATTACTGCACCTGAGAAACTCAAGAGCGGAGAGATGGTTGAGTTCGAGATAACCGTAACACCAACGAATTATCAAGAATGCACGGCAAACTTGTGTTACATCCAGAAGCCAACTTTTGAGTTTAAGACAGAGAATTCAGGTGTTCTCAATTCCATCATGAGCGAGATTGAAGACCCTGAGCCAACAACCTTGGTTCTGTTCTTCTCCGTGCTGGCTCTCGCAGGCCTTGGCCTGTATCGACGTGGCCAAAACAAGGTTAAGGCTCAGATGTTTGCTGCTATGGTTGAACCTTCGGCCATTGAGGCGAACTTTGAAAATGAGGTAGATGCGAATTCAATCGAAGAAGAAGCCGTAGAAGAGATCGATGATGACCTTGATTTGGAGCTCATTGACATTGAATCCATCGAAGACTAATCTTCGTTTGTATGAACAACGTACCATTTCCCTTATGTGCTATTGGGACGAGCATAACACATGAATGGGGCGGACACGCTGAAGACTGGTTCATCTGGAACATCCAAACTGGGTCGTTCTAATCGCAGAACAGTGGCGCAGTCTGTCTTTTTGGTAGCCCTTATGGTCTTCTCCACGCTGACGGCCATTGATTTCGTCACTGAAGAAGTGAGTGCTGCCTCTGATTTGGACGGAGATGGTCTCACATACGGTCTCGAATATCTGATCAACACCGCAGCTACCGATTGGGATTCTGACAACGATGGTTTGCCAGATGGTTGGGAATGGAAGTACGGGCTTGACCCTCTTTCTGCGAGTGGAGGCGATGGTGCTGTTGGCGACCCTGATGGTGACGGTATGTCGAACCTTCAGGAGTATTCCTATCTTCAACCGTCCAATTGGGACAACCCTGCAACAACCGGCGTTCTCGACAACGGAGTATGGTGGAACGGCACCATCCCAGTTAATGACTGGAACGAAGAAGATTCGATGCAATTCAACCAACCGAAGTGTGGTGATACAGGAAGCGACGGCCAAGGCAACACGATTCTCTGTGATGAAGATCCTGTCGGGAACGTGTGTGCCAATGGGTTCGATGATGACAAGGATGGTCAAGTCGACGGCACTGATTCTGACAACGACGGAGATGCTGATTGTTCCTCGGACGACGATGACGGTGACGGTGTCGCAGACGAAGACCCGAATGGTTGGGATACGGACGGTGACGGTATGCCCGATGGTTGGGAAGCCGCAAACGGGTTGAATGCGACTAGCCCCTCGAACGCAGATGGTGCCAATGGGGATCCAGATGGTGATGGGCTCATTAATCTCATGGAATACGTTAACCCGTCATGGACCACGAATTGTGGTGGAGTGCCTTGTTTCCGACAAGGCCCAGATGGTGTTCCTACCGAGACCGTTTCTCCTTGTGACCCAGTTCAAGGCATTGGCCCAGGCGCGTGTGCTACACTCACAGCAGAAGTGGATGGCATCACTTCGACCAACCCGCAGGACAGTGACACTGACAATGATGGTCTCAACGATTCGTATGAAGCCTTGACATTGCTCACCGACCCTACAAGTTCCGATACGGATAGCGATGGTATCCCAGATGGTGTTGAAATCAACGCTGCTTACGGAAACCCTCCACAAGCCTCCAACCCGAGAGACAACAACACCGATGGCGATGCGTTCGATGATGGTGACGAAGATGCAAACGGAAACGGTATTGTGGATCCAGGCGAAACAGACCCAACTCGCAGAGAAGACTCCGGTGACGAGGACAACGATGGTATTCAAAACTGGGAAGAAAACCTCACGTGTACAGAATGGAACGTTGCAGATACCGACTTTGGTGGTATCAACGACGGAGACGAGCGTAATGTAAGCCATGGTACTGATCCTTGTGATTCTCTTGTGAACTTCGCTACCACCTTCGTTTCATTCAGCGCAGCAAATCAACTCTTCCTTGCTGATGCGAGCGGTTTCAACCCAAACGGTGGGATTGGGTATTACAACAATTCTGGGACGTATACTGCGTTTGGCTATCTCTCTGCTTCATCGACGAGCAATGCACTGCAGGGCGTTTCTCCGGCTCCAACAGGAACTCCAACATCAATTGAGAGTCGGAATGGGTCTTTCTGTCACACAGCTGCTAATCAGGACGGAACCATTGGAACTACGCGAACCTACTGCGACGATGACTACACGGATAGCGATGCCGACGGATTGGCTGATTGGGAAGAATTGTTAGGCACCTATGGCTGGTTTTCTAATCCAACTCTTGCCGATACCGATGGTGACGGCGTGAGCGATTACGACGAAGTATTCGACAACACAGACCCAACAGAGCCGTGTTTTAACAGGCTCGATCCTGATGGTGACGGAATCAATTCCTATTTCGAAAACACAACCGGGTGCAATCTTGCCTTCATCGGTATCAACAACGGTTCAACCGATGTTTGGGTCACAGATTACCTCTCGGTGGATACGGACAGCGGTGGCGTTGATGATCGAACAGAATATTTCGACAACACGAACCCAGAAAACGATCCTTCGGACGACCTTCTCCCTGACGATTTCGATAACGACGGAATTCCAGATGCTATTGAAAATCTAACCGGTTCAGACTGGCGCAATCCCGATACTGATGGAGGAGGGATGCTTGATGGTGCGGAATGTCCTCAACAATTCTGGTTCTTCAATTGTGTTGGAGCCCCTCTCAATCTTTTTGACCCGAGCGATGACCTTCCTCAGAACGATGTCATCTTTTGGGCCAACAATACCAGCGGTGTGGTTGATCTTGACATAGAGAAGTATTGGCGAAAATATACCAACGACATTCCAACAGGTAATTCTTACACGCACGATGATTCGGTTCACCCTCTTGCTGAAGTGGTTCCGCCCTCAACCAATCTCACCCACATGGCAAGCACAAGTTTTGCCAACGACACCATAACATGGCAAATTTCGTACAATTTCCCGGTTGGAGAAGGTGCCCTTACGTTACCAGCATCAACCACGAACGTGACGTTTTGGGCCGATTCAGCCGTGATTCTATCCCGTACCAACGACACGCATCGATACAACGTCGATGGTGGATTTGTTGAAGAAATCGTTGTTCAACAACCAGAATATTACTTCGATTGGAATACGCTAGCAAGTTCAAGCATCGCCGGCCAAGGCTTTCCTTATGAAACAAGCATTTCTGACGATTACACCAACCTAACAGACCCTCGTTCTGTTGTCTACAACATCACCAGCGCTGTCATCAACGATGCTTCCGCTGTGAATGCCTATGATCAAGCGCTAGCTCTCCAGACGTTCCTGAGAGATGGAAATACAACTACAGAGTTCAAACTTAATTTTGATGGCTCAGGCTTGGTTGATGGCGAAGATTTGGCACAATTCATGCTCGAAGTCGCCAACGAAGGGACCTGTGCAGAGTTTGCGACGACCTACGTTACCATGGCTCGAATTATCGGTTTGCCGGCGCGATTGGTCAGTGGATTCAAGGGTGGTGATTGGACGGGTAACGGGTATGCTATCGGTGCTCAACACTTGAGAACGTGGGCCGAGGTTCGACTGCAGCAATCCTCTGCCGCAGGAGGGTTGGATTTTGGATGGGTTCCGTTTGATCCGTGTCCAGACGCTGCTGAACTTGATATCAGAAACGTTGTTTATTCCCCAACAGACTTTGACCGTGATGGCAGTGCAGGAAACGTTTCCATCAGCGGTAATCTGCTCTATTTGGATAACCAAACAGCCATTGAGCAGCACATCGTTCGTGCTTATCTCGTCCCTCTTGTCGAAGCCTTTGATGGCGCAAGTGGACTAAACCTCCCAGAGCGTCTGATTGAGGTCAACATCACCGACTCAAATGGATTCTTTACGATCGAGGGCGCACCTGTTGAAATGATTCAACCAGGGTTTGGGGCCATAATGATTGAGGTCGAACAAAAGGAGTATGTCTCAGGTCAGACAATTCTAACTGCAAACTCGACCGCTCAAGGGCCTGCCAATGCCTGGTGGATGAACGTTACGGATGATGCAACGCTCAATCATACCTCACCTGGTGCAACCAACGCACCAGTTGTTGGTGCTGGAGCGACGACGTCGATTGAAGGGTTCATCGGTTACGAACAGTTACCGTTTTCGGATGCTTCATTGGTCGTTAACTCAACGGTATGGCTTTCGTTTACATCTTCTGTCGATGGAGATCAGAATCTGACGACACAAGTGAGTCCCTCTGGAACTTGGTCATTCGATTTGACACTTGATGAACTTGAGACAAAAACCAACGTTAGTGCGACTTTGGGCTACAATGGATGGGTACAGTCCGAAGATGGAATCACGGGTCCAACCTATCACTTACGCCCAACCCAAATACCATTCACGCTTGATATTCGTGATGCACCAAACCTCACGGCGACATTGGAAGGTCCGGGTACAAACTCAAGTCTTCTCCTACTCAACAACGACATCTACGTCAACGGCAGCGCCTTGACCATCGGCGCCTCTCCTGTTGGTATGGCAGGTAACCTCTCGTTTGAAATGCGTGAAAACAACAGCGGAGGGGATTGGACCGAAATTTTCAACGTCACCGTCACTGGAGCGTTCAGCATACAACACTTCCTCAATGCATCTGATGTCAACGTCGCAGCGGGAATTTTGGAAGTACGCTTGCGTTTCTATCCCGATCTCTATGAATCGACCGATGATGCGAACCTTAGTACTGGCGACCCTTATGCATTGGTTGGTATCCTGAACTTCGAAGTGATTGCAACCCCACAACTGAGGGGAGAACCCACCAATGTTTTGGTTCAAATCTCAGACCACATGGGTGTTGAAGTCGGACTTGCCGTTCCAGGTGATTACTCCTTCTCGTTCGACGGAACATGGGTCAACACGACTTCGGATCCAGACTCATCCCTAATCACTTTGTCGTGGCAGTTGGATTCTAGCTTGCGCCCTGGAGATTATGTGTTCGACGTTCTTTACAACGGTTCAGCGCTCTATCAACCAGGTAATGGTTCAGGATTGATTCGTGTACAAGCAGAAATTGGCTGGAACTTGAGTATCCTCCAAGATTGGACACATTTGGGTAACACAACGTACATTGTTGGTGACATTTTCGATGCACAATTTACAACCGAGCGTGTTCTTGGAAACGATACCATCATCGTCATCACCATGTTTGATGGTGACGGCTTCCCAATCGATTTGGCGAACGGTGTTCTGAACAACGCTACTGGTGAATTCAACCTCACGGTTGTTATGCCAACAACGCTTCCATCCAATGGTTACGAGGTCTTCGTCGACTTCAATTTCGATGCGTTATCTCCCGCTGGCGGAGCGTATTATCGTGTTGTTGATGCATCAACCCCACCAAACCCACCAACACTGCCAACTTTAACTGCCGGAATCGAGTCGGAATTCCTTCTTGAGGAAGAATTCAGTGCCATAGAGTTCATTTCTGGTGACCAAGTGACATTCAACGCCTCTGTGTTCGATGTTGCTGATCGTTCAAACGTTTCTGGTGTAACTGTAGAATACATTTGGGACTTTGGAAACTCCAATCAGACCATTGGTACTGCAGTATCCGATGCTGAAGGAAATGCTTCGTTCACTTGGGCGACAGCAAGTCTCGCACCAGGTGATTACGTCTTGCAGATGTTTGTTGCGGATGATTTAACCGATATGCTCGCTGTTGGAAACAGCCGTCGAACAGGAAACAGCACGTTTGTCGATGTGACTGTACAAGTTCCTACCGACATTCGTATTGACGTCTTGCCATCGACCATTACAGCAGGTGTTCCGTTCAACATGCAAGGACAAATTCTCGATGATGATGACCCTGCACGTGCTATGATTTCCGGTGTTCGACTTGACGTCTACTGGCAGTCGAACCCTGAGGAACTTCTCCGCAGTGGCGTTCCAACACTTTCGAATGGAAGCTTCAATCTCACTGTCCCGACAGACACAGCCAACAACGGTACTGTACGTGGTCCACGCACGCTTGTGGTCGAAGTTCTTGAGGACTCCTCGCCGTATTATCTACCCTCAAACACTTCGTCTGCGATTTTCGTCTTCGGAGTGACACAACTCGAAGGATTGCAGCCGGGTAATCCAGTCCTCGTCAATCGTGGAGAGACCGTAAATTTAAGCGCCACATTGGTAGAATCAAGTTTCAATTTCAGACCACTTGGAAATCTGAGTGTAACGACTAAATTCCATGAAACATGGTTGCCATCAGTTACAACGGATGGGTCTGGAATTGCAAACACTTCCTTCGCAATTCCATCAAGTCATCCGCTTGGTTTGATTGTGGTCAGTTACTACTACAATGGTAGTTCAGAACTTCTCCCAACACAAGCAAATCTCAGCAGTGTGACCGTTCGTTCGCTCACGTTCATGGTTGTTAATCCGATTACAGACAATCCTGTTGCAGGTTCAAGTTTCAACGTCTCAGGACGAGTCATTTCGGACAATGGAAGCGGATTGACAAATCGAGACGGCTCTCGACTGATTATGAACGTCTTGTTTACAATCGATGATGCGCCTACTGGATTTGCTGTGAGCAACGGCTCCGTGCAAGATGGTGGATGGTGGAATGCCACGATCACACTAACTCCAGGATTTGAGCGTGGAACCCACGTGTTGGAAGCCTCGATTGTTCCAACAGTGAACTTCTACATTGGATCGAAGAACAATTCAACCTTTGATAGTCGAGGTTTCTCCATCATCACGTTCCTTGATCCATCGCTTGATGCTCTTGGTCAACCTTCGTTGAATGATCGTACAGAACGCGGTGATCTGCTCGACATACGCATTCTGCTTGAAGACAATACGGGTGCTCCAATCGATGGTCAACAGGTTACCTTATCACTTCCAGCAACGAGCACCACCGATGAAGTGTCTGTTACTGTCACAACGGTTGCGAATGGAACAGCAGTCGGAAGCCTGTTGGTTCCGTTCAATGCATCGGTCGGTTTCAGTGATGTTGTCGCTTCGTACGATGGACTCACGGGTTCAACTGGACTCATTGGATACAACACAACAAGGCAATTCGTTGCATTGGCCGAGACGAATCTAACCATCACAGAGCATACCGAATCTCTTGTTGCTGGTGAAATGCTGTACGTGAATGGAACCTTGCTCGACGATCTCAACATGCCGCTGTACGTTGATGGAGTTGAATCGGTTGCCATTGTTCGTCTCTTTGTCGACGGGGTGCCTGTTGCAAGTGTTCAGAGTGATGCTTTCACCGGTGCATACGCTATTTCCTATCTCGTCCCAGAATCGACGACTTCAGGCATGCACATGGTGGAAGTCCGATTTACAGGTGGACGTGATTGGGTTGATCCAGTTGGCATTGGCGATTCTGTTGATCCTGAATTTTACATGCCAAGTTCTGCAACCGTTGAATTCAATGTCAGTGTTCCAACACAAATCTTGTTGATTACACCGACAGGTGAGGTGAACCGGGAAGAAACCATGACTGTTCAAGGACGCTTGTTGGACATTGTTGACAACCCCCTGCAGGATCTTACCATCGACATTTATCTCAACGACGTATGGATGACCAATGTTACTACAGATGCAACTGGGCTATTTACAGCCGTTATCCCAGTGCCTGCTGATGCAGCGCTTGGCCCAGTCTCGTTGGATACCCGCTTCAATGGAACGGTGTTCTATCTGCCAAGCGATGCTAGTGGTACATGGACAATCTTTAGTCAGATTCTTGTTTCTGTTTCTGTGCCCTCTCCTCTTGCAGTGACTGATACAACGACCATTACTGGAAGTGTGCTTGATAATCAACTCGAACCGATCGAAGGTCATGTTGTTGAACTCAAGGTCGACGGTTTTGTACTGTCACAAGTGACGACTGCAGCTGACGGTACGTTCTCGTATGAGTGGACCGTTCAGGACTTCTTCAACTTCGGCGACAATGTACTTGAAGCGAATGTTCTTGCTCAGGGCTATTATCGAGAAGGTTCAGCCAACCAATCGTTCTTCTTGGCGCATCGCTCTGCAATGACGCTTGAGTTTGATGATGGAACGGATGCAACCCGTGGAGACTTCTGGACCTTCTCTGGACGTCTCTACGATATCGATACGGTCGATCAGGATGGAATCGGGGGAGAGAGTGTTCTCGTGTACCTCGATGGCCAATACATGTCAACTGTAACAACAGCCTCTGATGGAACGTTCTCTGGTCAAGTCTATGCAAGCATGGATCTTGAGCGAGGAAACGGCCATATCATCCAAGTTGTGTTCGAGGGAACACAAGAGCACTTGAGCACACTGACCAATGGAACAGTGACTGTCTGGGCAGATATTGTGATCACCATTGACACCACATCTTCTCCACAGTCTGTCCGCTCGGATCCTGCGAACCCTATCCGTCTGACCGGAAGCGTTGCAGAAGTTGGTGGTATTGGTGAAGTCTTCGAAGATGTGGTTGTCTATGTTGGAAACGGCACAAATTGTGTCAACAACTTCGAAGGTGCTGTTTGTTTCGATGGAACACAAGTCGATTGGAACATTGGAAACTTTACAATCGTCGTTAATGCTCCACTTACCTTGTCGCCTGGTTCGCAGTTCGTTAGTATTGACGTTCCAAGAGACACGGGCCGTTACATCAACGGTGCGTCAGAATCGCATCCGATTTACATCAAGGTGAACGCTGAGATTGAAATCTTCGTCGATAAGATTGAAGAAAACGTGGACGAAAAGGTCGATGGTCGAGTTACGATTGTGGCTGAAGACACAACAGCCGGTCTTGCAGGTATTGCGGTTGAGTTCTATCTCTATGCCGGAAACGGATCACAACTTGGTGCTATGACCAAGCTGACCGATGCCGATGGTGTTGCAGACTTTGAGTTCAACAACGACCCTGCATACGGCGATGCCTCAATCTTCGGTCAAGTTTCACTCGATATTGTAATCAATGATCCAAGACTATCGGACCAGACTGTTGCTGAATTCAACAGCACACGATTAACTGGCTTTGCACCTGCTTACGAGTTTGAAGCGGAAGCCTCCGAAGTGAGCCCGTGGACCTACGTTGCTTTGGTCTTCCTCGCAGCAGCGGTTGCTTTAGGAACAGTCATGTATCGACGTACTCGACAGAACGAGTTGCTTTCAGAGATGAGTGAAGTCTTCGAATACACGGCTGAGCTCCTTGCTGCAGGAGATGCAACACGAGAGGCGATCTTCAATTGCTATCAGAACCTCTGTTCAACATTACAGACACGTGGATTGCTACGCCGTGACTTCGAAACGGTACGTGAGTTCGAAGTTGCTATCCGACAAGCGACTCCTGGTATCAGCGATGAAGCGCTTGAATCGTTGGATAACATGTTCGAAATGGCTCGATACAGTCGTGAAGAATTGGGTGCATCGCATCAACAATCTGCACAGACTGCATTGGACAAGATGATCACTGAACTCAGTTACAAGAAGTACTGAGCTTACCAGCGCAAGCGTAGGTGGCCGTCCACGAAGTGAGCCTTGACATCAAGGTTTTCTCCGGTAAGTGGAAGAACTCGCTCAAGGGAATCATGACCATCTTCATGGATGATGATTTTGATACTGGTTTCGTTTTCATCATTGAGGACATTGATTTCAACGTCCTCACTCGAAACGCCCTTCATTGGAATGCTGAGTCCATCCGGATCACGCATACCATGCAACTCCTTTAGAATCCAGTCCAAACGTTGCGATGGTTCCACATCAGAAAGATGTGTCTCTGGCAACATTCCTGCTTGAACGAGGACGTGTGTGTGCATGGCTTGGACTTCATGCAGATGACTTGCTTCTCGCTGAAATTCGTGATGCAGCATGTGCGGAGCAGGTGAAAGGTCGGTCAATGTCTCACCTTTTTCTTCTTCAATGAGTTCTATGCGCTTCCACCCGCTCATGGTTTCTCCTCCTGCTTGATTATGATGAACCTTCGGATTGACGATGGACCCTTGAAAAGAACCGTCGTGCAAAGGATTTGGTTGTTTCTGGCTCGGTTGAAGTATTCATTCGGATGTCTTTCGGATAACACTCAATGTAGGTTCGATCGGTGTTCCGCTTATCCAAGAGGAGAATCAATGCACGGTCTGCGATGCTCCGAATTGGTCGTCCCATCGCTTGCAGAATCGAGTTGATAGCGGGCTGTGTTGACGCATAGCGCCATGCGTTCGCTCGTCCAAAACGTCCCTCAATGTACGTCCGTAATGCCTTCTGGTGAATCGATGGAGGGGGATTTGGAATACCGATACAAGCTACAGCATCCAGCAATCCGTTGTGGTAATCGATACCCTCTGACAACCGTCCTCCGAACACACCAGACAACAGAATCTTTCGTCCCGCCTGCTTTTCATTTTCAAGCATATCCAGCAATTGATCAACATCTTGTTTGGACCAAGTTCGGTCTTCCATTCGTACGATTACTCCACGAAAGTGTCCCTCGCCAATGTATTCATTGAGCATGGAATACGATGGTGTGAATACTGCAACATGACCTGGTGAGGAATCACATAGGGCTTGGATGTGGGCTCTCATGCGTTGTGTATTTTGATAAGAACGATCTTGATATCGGGTGGTCACATCTTTTGCAACAACAACTGGGCGACGTTGACTTGCGAATGGAGACTCATATTGTCGAGAGGTCGTTTTGGCTTGACCAATGCCCAATAGGTCGGCATACATTTTCGGAGGATAGAGGGTGCCCGACATAAGGATGCTTCCAGAACATTTGTTGAGAACGGGTCCAGAGACCAATCCTGGATCGAGGAGATGTGATGTGATTCGTCCTTCCTTTCCTTTGGCATCATGGACATACACAAGGGCCGCAGTTTCACCAAATCTCAGCATAATGTCAAGGATATGGCCGATTCTGTGAGCATCGATGTCAGCATTTGAGTCTTCATCATCGGCATCAACTTTGATTTCAACCTCAAAAAGGACATCACGTAAAATTCTCAAACGTTCAAGGCCATCACCTGGTGATTCAAGGAACGTATCCTTTTCTGGTTGAAGTGTCTGTTGACCACTTTTTCCTTCAACCTCATCGCAAGCGGCAGTGAAAATATTGCGTATTCGAACCATCTCAACCCGTCGCTCCTCAAATTCCGCTGGTTCATTGAGGAGTTCACGGAAAAAGTCTGAGAATTTTCCTCGACAAGCCTTCATGACTTGAAGAGCCCATGTGGCTAACGTTGCACTTTGAATGAGGCTTTCCATGTCAAGCGAAGCAGCGGTTTCTGCTAAGGTTTCCGAATATTCCTCAAGATCGATACTCGCATTACGTACAATGGTGGGGGTAAATCGTCGCTCCATGCCCATGCGTATCCGGTCTGGAAGATTGTGGGCTTCATCAATTATAATGATTGAATCCTGTAGTGAGATTCCCATTGCAGATAGCCAATTTTCTCGAACACGATCATTGAACAAATAGTTGTAATCGCACACCAACACATCGCAAT
>CATISI010000047.1 GCA_949538025.1 Candidatus Poseidoniaceae archaeon | reverse complement strand
TCGTCATCGTCGTCGTGGTCATCATGGTGGTGGTCATCCTCTGGCATAGCTAGGTTGTGCGCAGCGTTGTCACTGTGAATTTCGTCTGCAAAGTACATTGACTCCGACAAGATGTGGACGTCGGTTGTTCCAGGTGCAGAGAGCGAGTTGCACAATTGGTCTACAAGCATGCCTTCGTAATCGAGGGCGGTTTGACCGGATGGCATGGCGTGCGTGGAGAATGATGGAGGTGCATCATCACCAAGACTATCCATGGTTGCATCGATCCATGTTTCAAGACCAAGACCATGGTAGAAGAACAAATCTGCGCCTTGCAAACGAACGAGGTCTGTGGCGGATGGTTCGTAGTCGTGGACAGGCACGTTTGAAGGTGCCAAAATCTCTACGTTCAGTGTGTCACCTGCAATCGCAGAAACGATTTGTTCGACGTGGTAGGTAGAAACAATGACAGTTCCTTTGCTTGCTTCATCCTCTTCGTCTGCGGTTCCTAGACAACCAGCGAGGCTGGAAAAAATTAGGATGCTTGCGGTCAGTAATACGTGCATAGTGCTTTTGCGCATGGCAGTGCTAGAAATAATACATATATAATATAAGTTAATAAATAGCGAATACATAACTATTATTATCACGTGCCTAATCGCTTGCTACATGAGCAGAGTTGTATCATTCAGCGTGGACAATCAATTTGCAGATGAACTGGACAATCTTGTCCAAACATCAGGCTACGATAACCGCAGTCGGTTCCTACGAGATGCTTCGTTACATTTTGCAGAAGAACTGCAACGAGGGGGCCTTGAATCAATGGGCGAGAACGTGGAGATTGAAGGCATCCTTGTCGTTTTCTTTCAGCACGGAATCGAGCAAAAGTTGCACAACATACGCCACTCGGGCGACATCAGTGTAACGTCATACAGCCACACAAGCCAGTTCAACAATTCGTGCGTTGACATGATGCAAGCGTCCGGAACTGCAGGAAACATGAGAAAAGTCATGCAACAACTTCAGAAGACACAAGACGTAGATCGAGTAACCTTCATTCCTGCTCCGCTCCGCGACCATGGTTGCTGCTGAAAATCAATCAATCTCCCAATCCAGTTGGAACATCAACTGCAAAGCCTGCGACGAGTGAGGCGAGTAGAACCCATCCAGTCAGCATGGACACACGGAATAGCGTGGTTTGGAAATCGTAGAGGCTGTCCTTCTTGAGGACGACGTAAATGTTTGCAACAGCCATCAAACCCGATGCTGCGAGGAAATAGATGCTTTCAATCGGGTCAGAGAAAGCAAAGCAAGCAAACCAAAGGAGTGAGAGTTGGATTGTTGTTCTTGTTGTAGCTCGATCGCCAAACTTCGAAGGGAAGGAGTGGATGCCTTGTTCGCGATCGCTTTCGACATCCATTCGCGCGTAATTGATATCAAAGGCTGCAATCCAGAGTGCTACGCCGAGTGAAATAGGTAAGATGGTTGGCGCCCAGAGGAATTCAGTTTGCGTATCGAATAGGCCTGTGATGGCTGCCCATCCATGCGTATCTGCTGCGATGGCTACCCATGCACCAGCAGGGGCGAGTCCAAGACAAAGGCCGAGCCAGAAATGGCACAACCAGGTAAAGCGCTTCATGTAAGGGTAGATGACGAAGGCAAGCACAGGCAGCCAGGCCATCATCAAAGCAACTTCATTGAGCAAGCCAGCACTGACGAGGAGCATTAACAAAAATACGGCTGAAAGTATCCAAGCCGTTTGCATGCTCATGGTACCCGAAGCAAGATGTCGCAATTGTGTTCGAGGGTTTGCGGCGTCTATGTCTCTATCGATGATTCGGTTCAAAGTCATCGCAAGTCCACGTGCGCCGACAGCTGCGATGAGGATCCAGAGAAGGTCGATTCCATACCCGTGATTGAATTGCTCAATCGCAATGAGATAGCCAATGAGGACGAACGGCAGCGAAAACAGCGTATGTTCGATTTTTACGAACTCAGCGATTTGCTTGAGTTTCATGCCATCACCTGAATTCAAGATGCGGTGGCCATTGGTATTTGTCAAGTTCGGGATGTTTGCGTACTGCTTCGAGCGTTTCGTCGGAATGCATGGTAACTGCAGGCCATCGACGTACTCCATGTTCGTTCGATGGAATCGGTGTTGTTGCATCCCAACACATACGTTCTCTATTTTCATCAAACGTGAGTCCACGGCCAACATCGAAGCGAGATGTGAGTTGCCACAGGAGCCGTCTGCGAGCTTTCTCACAGTGCAAATCGAGGTCATCGTTGGTGATGAACAACCATCGCAAGGAGAAAGAAGAATCCAATTGCCAAATTTGATTTTTCAATTGCTCTATTTTTTCTCGACGAGCAGTTTCTGCAATATCGTTTGAAGCATCCGAACCCTCCCTTGGGGATGGAGACGCTGGAACATTCGTCGTGACAATGAGCATACTGTCACGAAGCATGCGAGCATCAGAGACCTCATCCAATGCGAGAACAGAATCGAGTCCATCGAAGGATGGTGCAGGTTTGAGTCCCTGCCGCCAAGCAGGTACTTCTTGCTTGAAGGACCCTTCTAATGGCTCGTTGGAAGAACGAGGATCGGCTGCTGCAAGTGTTGTCGCATCGATGAGAAGTTTCGAGTGGACATTCTCATACGGGCTCGCAGCTTCAAGTGAATCGGCGACCATACCGTCTAGGACGATAACGTCTGTTGCAATGTGGACGTTGTTGTTCATGGCATCAAGGAGTGCTTCCAAGTCCTTTGGATCTTGGTCTTGGTCAACCACGATCATGCTCTTGAGGAACATCATCTGGCCAGCACCGAACAATCCGAGTGCTGTCTTTCGCCCTTGTCGAGGATAGCGTTGCTTCGATGAAACGATGGCAAGGTTGTGGAATCCTGTCTCAAGCGGAAGGTGGACGCCAATCACGTCTCGATGCTGGAATCGAAGGACTGGCGAGAACTGACGGCCAATGGCTTCGCCAAGATATCCGTCTTCCATTGGTGGAAGACCAACAATGGTCGCGGGCAGCATGGCATCCTTGCGGTGTGTGATGGCTGTAACGTGAAGGACAGGATATTGCCCAGTGAGGGAATAGAATCCGAAGTGGTCACCAAATGGCCCTTCAGTGCGTGTTTCACCTGGAATGCAGTAGCCTTCAATGACGATGTCTGCCTCTGCAGGCACCATCAGATCTTGGCTAACAGCCTTCGTGATACGCAACGAGCGTCGGCCAAGAATTCCAGCAAATTGGTATTCGCTCAAATTGTCAGGGAGCGGAGCAATAGCAGAGAAGATGAGTTCTGGAGGTCCACCGATGCAGATGGCAACAGGCATTTTCTCTCCGCTCGCAGCAGCATGGTCTGCGGCATGTTTGTGAATTTGCCAGTGC
>CATISI010000046.1 GCA_949538025.1 Candidatus Poseidoniaceae archaeon | reverse complement strand
TCAGTGACTTGTAGACCTTCTTGAAGTTCTCATTGACCTTTTCGAGTACATTGATGAGACGCACCTTTCGTTGCTCTTCGAGTCGCTCTGCAACATCGATAAGATGCTTCTTTCGCTCTTGGAGCTTCTTGAAATCTCCAGCCATTTCTGCCAGTCGTTGCTCAACAGCATCGTATTGTTCAATAGCGCGCATGTTGATTGCACCGAATTCTTCGAGTCGGCGTTCAAGGCGACGAATTCGGCGATCAATATCGGCAACCGAGTCGAGAACCGTACCTTCTTGTGCAGGTTGAATACCAACAGATGCCATCTCCATTTCGACATCGTACAATTCCTTTCGCTTTGCCTGAATGGTTCGCTCAAGTTCGTTTGAGAGCGTCCGATGACTTCGAGCCTGATTGGCTTTCTGGGCCAAGGTTGAATTGAGACTGGCTCGTTCTTCGACGATTTCGATGCGCTCATCCTCCAGTCCTTTGTTTTCCTCAAGGAATTGCGCACGTTCTGCTTCCTTTTCGGCTAGAACTACCTCATTTTGTTGAACATCTCGCTTGAGGGTAGCGACGTTTGCTGTACGCTCTGCAACAGCACGATCGATCTGGCTCAATCGTTCTTTTTCGCTAGCAACCGTTGAAGTAAGCAATGTCTTACGTTCTGAAATGGAATGCAAGGAAACCTCTGCGTTGGACCGCATACCTTCTGCTTGGGTGCGCTTGACAGTGCATTCGTGAAGGCGATCTTTTAGGTGCTGTGGACTTGCGTCCTCGAGTGCAGTTTGGGCACTTGCTCGAAGGACTTCACCATCGGCTACCTTCGATTCTGCCTCATCGAGCGCTTCCAATTGTGCGCTTGCCAAGCCTTCCAAACGTTGCAAGTCGTCTTTCAGGGCTTGGACCTCTCCAATGTTCTTGGAGTGAGCCTTCTTGAATGTCGTGACTTCAGCACGAAGTGTTTCTCTACGAATTGCACCGTCTTCATTGGCCAACTCATTGATCTGTTGACGTAGAGATTGTTGTTCCTTGCGAACATCAGCAAGCGCCGCTGAAACGGTATCCGACATCAAGCGGAGACGGTCGATTTCTGCACTCAAGCGTTCAACTTCCTTAGCACCTGCAATTCCACCTCCAAAACTAACGGACATTCGTTGGCGTGAACCGCCTACCATGGCACCTCCTGCCTCAGTGACATCTCCACGCATCGTGACGAGACGAACACCCCCCATGTTCTGGCGGGCAATATCCATGTTCTGAACAATCAATGTATTTCGCAGTGCAAACTTGATCGCTGTATCGATTCGTGGATCGTACTCGAGCAATTCGTAGGCGAAGCCGATAACACCTGACTTTCTGGCAACCATCATCGCTTTTCCACCAGCACGGCTGGTCGAGAGTTTGTTCAATGGCAGGAAGGTTGCCCGTCCAGCCTTTCGCTGTGCAAGCCAACGAATTGCTTCTGCGGCAACCTCATCGGAATCAACAACAACGGAAGTCATTGCTCCACCAAATGCAGTAGCAAGTGCAGTTTCATGTTCCGAATTGATTGGCGCACACAATTCAGCAATGGTACCAATGATGCCTTTGATTTCACCACGGTCCCGAGCGCCAAGAATGGCTGCAGCGCCTCCTGCCATGCCTTTGGAATTCGATTTGTTTTCCAATTCTGCTCGTGCGGAGCGGAGTTGTCGTTCGGTTTCCGTCATCTTCTTCTCAACAGCGGCCGATTCTTCAAGAAGGCGAGATTCTGCTCGTTCAGCATCAAGAATCTCTTGAGTCAATGAAGAACGGTCGACCTTTTTTCCTGCAGATGCTTCCTTAAATTCGGCTTCTTTCTCTTCGAGTTCGAGTCGTGATTCCTCAGCAGTCTCCTGAGCCTTGGCGAGATTTGCTTCAACCAGTTCTGCTTGTGCTGCGGTTCTGTCGACATCAGATTGTGCAGCAGCAACGGCCTGATTTGCTTTCTCGAGTTGTTTGATTGCATCGCTCAATGCACGATTAAGTTCAGCGTGGTTCTTTCCTGACCCCTCGAGGAGTGCCCTGACCTTGCCTTCCTCAGTCTGAGCTTCTTTAAGCAGCCGTTCCGCTTCTGCCATCTGGCCTTGACTCGATTCTATCTCTTCGAGGAGTGCTGTCAGAGCAGATTCTGCTTCTTGATAACGTTCAACAACTTGTTCACGTTCTTGTGCATCATCGATGTTTGCTTGTAACGAATCTTCGATTCGATCTTTGTCACGATCGATTTGAACACGCAGATCATGAATGGCTTGCGACAAACCATCGCCTTCATCACCGAGCAATGCATCGATTTGTTTCTGAATTTCTCCAATCCGGTCATCAAGTTCGACCAATTTCTTACTACCCGTTTTGACCTGTTGTTCAAGGGATGTTGCTTCCTCAACGAAGCGTAATTGTTCAGCAATCTGGTGTTCCAATTCCATTCCAAGGCTTGCAAACATGGCCTGATAGCGTTGTGATCGTGTTGTTAGGAGTTCATCGGTTATGGATTGAGCTTTCATAGCCACTTTGCGTTCTTGTTCAAGCTCCTTGAGCCGTGCTTGTTGCTCTTCTTCGAGCATGCCAATGCGTTCGATGTATGAGTCGACACTCTCCTTTTGTTTCTTCGCCTTTCGAATTTCATCGTCGTACGATGTGACACCTGCAACGCCATCGAGCACCTTTCGGCGTTCAATCGGCGTCATGCGTGCTAGCCCGGTTACGTCCCCTTGTAGGACAATGTTGTAGCCGTCAGGGCGTGCGTTGGCGGCGTTGAGCAGGCGATGGAAGGACTTCTGAGAGGATTCTTCTCCATCGAGTAGGTAACTGGATACGACGTTATCAGAGGCAGTGAGGCGGATCGAACGAGTCATTCTCACCTCATCGTTCTCGATCGGCAATCGGCGGCGACCGCTGGAGAGTACAGGATTTCCAAAAACCAGGGTCACAGTACAACCTCGTGCAGGTTTGTATCCTTCTGCACCGTTGAAGATCAACTGTTTTGTATTCTGTGCACGTATAGTTCTCGTCGATTTTGGACCGAGAACAAACTGGATGGCATCCCCACAATTGGATTTTCCAGACCCGTTTGGACCGGTAATCGCAGAGAACCCCCGATCAAGAGGAATAACCACTCCCCCTCGGAATGACTTGAAGTTCTCCATCTCCAGTGCTTTAAGAAACATCCCAATCCCCTTTCGGTCGATTTGACCTTAGGTCAAACACCGGACATCGAGGACATTTAAACAATCGGTTGATTATGCGTCGGAGCATCTCGTTTTTGAGGCCGGAAAACACCGCCGATTTGCTCAAACAACACCGCTCATTCGACACTCTTTGCAACCGCCCCCTTTGCAGAATGGACATGTGGCTCGAACTTTGGGTGAATTACGTGTTCGGAAAGGTACCAGATGAGCGTCACGATCGAGCAGGCGACTGCGACGAGCGAGGCCTTCTCTTGAGGCGGACATAGAACGTGCTTTCTCATTGAACACCTCTTGAACTCGACGCTCTTTTTCACGACTGTGCTCCAAACGCTGATAGTTTTCTTCAAACTCAGAGAGTTCGTACTTCGGACCTCGAATCAAGAGCGTTCCTACCAAGGCGAAAAGAATCTGTACCATCCATGGATCTAGCGGTAACGGGATGACGTCAGCTATGCTTTCAGAATTCGCTGATGTTGGTAACCATTGAAGTCGATCGAGAATCGCCAGGCCGAACAAAACGACACCAGAAATGAACATCACCCGTCGTATTCGCTTTGCGAGGCGTGGATCGGATGGCATCCTGAACCGTCCTGCTGTAACGATCAGGAGTCCCCAAAACAATAGGAGAATGTCTGCTGTACCCCAGGTGCCTTTCTCACTCAAGCAAAAAGCGGTACCAGTTTCCTGAATCTCTTTCTCCATTTCAGGAATGGTGCAACCAGGATCAGCGAGTCGGAGAACATCCAATCGAGACGTGCCTGCTCCTTCGACAACGTTCTCTGCCACAATTCCGAAGTGGACATTGGCGATGACGAAAACAATCGTTGCAAGGCCCAGCAAGCCGATGAGTTTCCGCAACATGGTAATTCCTAGAATCCGCGACACATAGCCCTATCGCTGCAACAACCGATGTCATCAAGAACAGCGAACCCATGGGCTGAAACATGCCTCGTGTACTCATCATAGGTACAGGCATTGCTGGACTGTTTGCAGCCTTACGTCTTGCAAACGAAGGTTTCGAAGTGGAGATCATCACCAAGCAGCGGCCAAAGGATTCCTCGACCAATTGGGCACAGGGAGGTATTGCAGCAATTCTTGACAAAACCAATCTGAAAGAAATTGATG
>CATISI010000045.1 GCA_949538025.1 Candidatus Poseidoniaceae archaeon | reverse complement strand
GGGAACCTTTACAGGCCGTCTTGGGACACTGGGTATTCCATGTCCGAAGAACGTCATATACCAGGCCCACCAAGCGAACTTGCAGACACTCTGAACCACTGGAGAGAGCTCTTCCAGCGTAAGCATGCTGAAGATTTTGAGAACCTCAAAGGTATCACGGCAATGGAAGAACCAATCTTCTCCTTCCTTGTTGATTATGCAGATATTGACGAAGATGACTTGCTCAGTCTCCGATTCAATGAATTCCCTGAGGAAACTGTTGAACAAGCAAACGAAGTTTTGCGTTCAATGGGTGCAGAGTACACAGACGTGCGTTGCGTTCTTCGCCCGATTCTCTTCCCTGATGAGAAGTTGAGGACTGTTTCGAGCCTTCGAATGCGCGACAGGGGTGAATTGGTCAGTTTGATTGTTAAGATTGATGATGTGGGTCCACGGATAGGCTACCTCAAGAAGGCACTGTACACATGCATTGCCTGTGGCCATCGAGAAGAGGTAAAGCAACGCGTCGCCCGTGAGCGCAAGCGCCCAAGAGGGCCTTGTCGAGTGTGTCTAGAAGACGCAGAAAAGGCGTTGGAAGGTCAAGTCTCATACAGCCTTTACAAGCGTCTTGAATCACTGCTTCAACTTACTGCAGAAGGTTCGTTTTACCAAGACATCCAATACCTAAACGTCCATGATGCTACAGGTCAGAGCGAGCAACCAATTCAGATCATTGTTGATGATGAGTACGTTGACAGACACCAACCTGGCGAAATCATACATATCAACGGAGTTGTCTACATCGACCCGATTCCGGATCGAAACTTCATCAAGGATACACGCCGAATCTTACAGGTTCGTGCTTTGAGTATTCAAGAAGTCTCATGAGGTGATATCGAGCATAGTCTCGTATGCTTCTGGATTGGCTTGAAAATGGTCTGCGATGGATGACAAACCTGCGGCGACTCCAGCAGCAACCCCCATCTTTGCATCAAATGGATGAAGCGTGCCATCCATGACTGCTGCTTTGAAAGAAGCCAAGTCCTTCCAAGTGCTTGGTTCTCCAAATTTGGGATTTGGAGTGACCTGGATGTGGCCAAACTCTGGCAATACGACATGTTCTGCAAGTTCGTAAACAGGCGACAGTTCGTCCTCTGGATCGAGATAGGCTTTTTTCATCTTCTTCTGAACCTTTTCGAGTGTGTCGTGAAGCAGAAGTGCTCCATTTGGATCGGACTTGCTCATCTTATGATCGAAGGAATCCATTCGAACACCTGATGCTTTCAGAGAAGACAGAATTGGTGTATGGAGACACGTTGCTTTCTTCCAGTTCCACTTTGAAGCCATATCCCTCATGAACATGTGCGCTTTTCGCTGGTCCATACCACCGATAGCAACATCGATGTTTAATTCGAAGATATCAGCTGCTTGCATGGCGGGGTAATAGAATTTCGAGAGATCGTGGTCTGAAGATGCTTCATCGCGTCCCATGATGGTAAACGTTTTGCGCACCATTGGAAGCGTGGCTCCCTTTGAACATCGAAGAACTCGTGCCCAATAATCTCCTGAATCCATAAGTTGACTCGCCCAGTAAAATCGAAGTTGTCCCGGTCCATCTCCTTCCTCTGGATAATCGAGGAGTGCACGGAATGTTTCTTCCATGTAGACTGCAGTTTTGTGGATGTCCTCCATATTACCGCCGAACTTATCGTTCACCCATGCGTGCCAATCGGCCAAGAAAATCAGAACGTTCGCATCAGCTTCAAGCATCCGCTTCAATTGGAGAGAGAGGACCTTCCATCCAATGTGAGCCTTTCCACTTGGTTCAAAGCCGACATAGCAGCGCAAGACTCCGTCACCGGCCATCGATGTTTGATCAGCAAGACAGTCAACGATGTGTTCGATGCCGACGCTCTCTTCAACGTCCCCGATCATGAGATAGAGGCGCTCTCGGTTTTTATCAGAGAGTTCCTTGATACGTTCATAGCGCTCCTCGAAGGGTGCGAGAAGGGCATCCAAATCCACATCAACACCTCAAACGAGTTCACTCAATTTTTTGACTTTGCCTTCTGAAGGGGCTTCACCGCGTTCGATCATATCTTCAAGTTCAGCGATCATGGATTCAGCCGTATCGATGGTTTCCTGCGTGACAGTCGTACTCATTTCGATTGATTTTCGAATCATCTTAATCGCAGATTTTGCCTTTGAGAATTTCTTCGCGTTTTCCTTTGCCTTGTCACCGCGTTGTTTGGCAGTATAACCAGTCGCCTCGTCGAGGAAAGAAGACCACCGCCGGCGACTCTCCATCGCTTGTTCTCGGCCACCATCAGCGGATAAGAACGCCTCAAGATCGGATCCCTTCAATTGGACCACATCGACTTGCAATTTTCCTTGGTCAGTATAACATCCAGAAATGTTGGAGAGGAGACCAAACGATGCTTGGAATTCTCCCTCTGCATTGGCCTGAACATTCTCAAAATGTTGTGCTGCCAACTTGGCTAGTCCTGCATTTCCACCGATTGATTTCTCAACGCCACGTTTGACTGCGAATCGCTCCATGCTGGTCCATTGGCATGACCCTCATAAGGCTCGCGAAGAAGAAGCCACCCAAAGAGTGGGGTTTTTCTGTAAGATTGTGTGGGCCAATCATGCGCACCAAAGCCTCGTTCATCCTGCTGCTGCTCCTTCTCGCGCCTTTGGCAAGCGCATCAGAAGTCGGTTTTGAGAACGAGAATGCATTGGATGAGCAGGGATTGAACATTCGAGCAGGAGAAGTATCACCAGACAGGGAAAACATCCTGTTGGTCGGAGACGATGGCTACATTCACATGATTTCAGCGTCCGCTCCGGGCGATCGAAGTCAAGATCAGGATATTGATAGCAGTCGTTCTGCTCGGTTCAATGACCTATCTTGGCATCCAAACGGTCAGACTGCACTCATTGCAGGCGACCTTGGTGCTGCACTTCGTTATACCTTGAACGACAACAGCATTCAGGCCGTAAATGGAGCAGGAAAGGCAGGTAGCATTGAACTTTCAGCAGTCTCATGGCGCGCTGGAGGTGACCTTGCATTCTTCGGTGCAAAAAATGGCAACATCTACAGCTTCAATGAGGGCGAGGGAATGACACAACTTGAAGGAACAATGAATTCAGAAATCACCGACATTGCTTGTCATCTCGAGCATAACTTGTGTCTCGCTTCAACATTGAACGATGGTATCGCTGTAATTGACCGGACTAGAGAAGTGACGTGGTTGGATGGAACCTCGAGCAAAACCTGGGTCGCAGTAGATTGCCCTGACTCAGCATTTCGAAAATGCGTAGCTTTTGGTAGCGGCCGTGTTCACGTATCGATTGTGCTTGACATCGAAGATGCATCAAAATCAACGATTGAGCAGGTTCTTGAATTACGTGAAGGATCAACCGAATTCATAGCAACAAGTAGAGGATACGATGGGACTTCATTGGTTCATCTGGCACCCATGGAGTCAGTACGTTACAAAACCAGCCTCGATGAGGTGTTCATGCACATGGAATCGCAAGCTATCACCGATTATGATCCAGAAGTCGCGGGCCAACGAATTGCGCTAATGTGGGAAATCGGTGAAGATGATGGATGGATGATTACCAATGAAGGACTTATCATTGATATTTTCCCAGTCGAAAATCACGAAAGTTTGGGTATTATGGAGACCATTGTTTTCACTGCTGTGGCCATCTCGGTGCCTGGTGTCATCATTGGACTGATTTTCATGAACAGTTCGTATTTGCAACGAAAATACAGGCAACTGCGAGGCTTTGAAAGGAAAGAGTGAGAAGAATGAACATCGCGTCTTTGTGCTAAGGTTCATGAGTTGTATCGACTCCCACGAAACGAGGGAACTGAATGGAACCTTTCGAAGCCGTCGATTTTTACGATATCGAATCCTTGCTAACTGAAGAAGAAATCATGATTCGCGACCTTGTCCGCGAGTGGGTCGATGAAGAAGTTATTCCAAAGATTGAACATGCTTGCGAAGAAGGCATTTTTCTCGATGAATGGCGAGTTGCTCTCGGTGAAATGGGTGTTCTTGGAGCACCACTCAAGGGCTATGGATGCCCTGGACTCTCCTATGTTGCTTACGGACTCATTTGTCAAGAACTCGAACGCGGTGATTCAGGCCTCCGATCGTTTGCATCCGTCCAAGGCTCGCTTGCAATGTACCCAATCTGGGACTTTGGAAGTGAGGAACAAAAGAATCACTACCTTCCAAAAATGACTTCAGGAGAATGGATTGGTTGCTTTGGCCTAACTGAACCAGATTACGGATCCAACCCTGGTGATATGATAACCAAGGCGGAAGATATGGGCGACCATTATCTCCTCAATGGAGCAAAGATGTGGATCACAAACGGAACAATCGCAGATGTTGCCGTTGTTTGGGCCAAACTTGACGGTGTCATCCGTGGATTCATCGTTGAGAAAGGTGACGAAGGATTTAGCGCTCCAGAAATGAAAGGCAAGCACTCTCTCAAAGCGTCTGTTACATCCGAACTGGTCTTCCAAGATTGTAAGATTCCGAAGGATCGAATTCTCCCCGGTGTCAAGGGTCTTCGCGGTCCCTTTTCCTGTCTCAACAATGCTCGATATGGAATCTCATGGGGCGCACTGGGGGCAGCCATGGCATGCTTCCACAGCGCTAAGACCTATGCATTAAGTCGAATTCAGTTCGACCACCCAATTGCATCATACCAGCTTGTTCAGAACAAATTGGCTTGGATGCTTCGTGAAATCACTAAAGGTCAACTCCTCGCTTATCATCTTGGCAGAAAGAAGGACGACGGCACATGGTTCAACGAACAAATCTCACTTGCAAAGATGAACAACGTCGACATTGCGCTCGAAATAGCTCGTGTTTCCCGAGACATTCACGGCGCCAATGGTATTCTTGACGAGTACCCAGTCATGCGCCACATGGCAAATCTCGAGTCGGTCAAGACCTATGAAGGCACACACGACATTCACAATTTGATCCTTGGCCGATACATCACTGGAATCCAAGCCTTTACTCGAACTGTTTGATTCAATCAGACGTTAGGCAAAAGGCCGATTCTGGCAAGTCCACCCCATAGAGGGTCCAAGAATCGTGGAAGGAAACGATGGCGCAGGTAAACTGCTGCTGCAAGGCTCAATTTCTGCACTTTGTTGAGTTTAACACGGCGGGTGAAGACGTCACCTTGTTGCTTCTCGATTTGCTTGAGAATTTTATCGTAAAATGCAATCATTGCAGCAGGTGAATAGCGGGTTCGTCGAGGTAAGAGTGGTAGCAGTTGTCGTGCCTCTTCAAGATAGGTTCGAGCTCGCTTGGCATAATGATGACAGTACGGTTCCCAAGAGGTGTTCAGTACGACTTTTCCGCCATAGAGGTCCTGCTCAGTGACTCCATTACGTTCGAGTTCATCAAGAGGGAGGTAGACGCGGTCTCGCTCAATGTCTTCGCCAACATCGCGCAAAACATTTGTCAACTGCATGAAGATACCCCAAGACTCAGCAAATTTTCTTGCTCGTGGATCGTCATAACCGTAGATTTCAATGCACATGAGTCCGACGACAGAAGCAACACGGTAACAATAGACGTACAATTCCTCGAAGGTTCGATAGCGATTGCTGTAAAGATCGTCTTCCATTCCTGAAATCAAGTCGTCGAAGACACTACGTGGAATTGTGTATCGCTCAATGGTATCTTTGAGTGCGAGGAAAACAGGGTCTGTGCTGTACACATCGTTGTAGCAGGTCGAGAGTTTCTTTCTGAAAAAGAACAACTGGTTGATTTTGTTGAGGTACATGTCGTCCTCGAGGATTGAGGTTCGATTCTGGAGCGATTCGAGTTGTAGCCTGTACTCGACAGCCTCTTGGCTCAATTCAACAGTTGAACCAGGGAATCGGTCTGCCCAATCACCATCCGCAATGTCATCAGCACGACGACAGAAGGCATAGACTGCGCACATAGCGAGGCGTTGCTCTTCTGGAAGGTACTTAAACGAGTGATAGAAGTTTCCTGCTTCTCGCTTAGTCAGTTCTTCGCAGTAGCGATAGGCCAATCGGTAGAGTTCAATTGGCGGTTTATCAGACCAAATTGGTGCATCAAGGTCGACAAATGGGTCGATAAGTTCGTTTTGATCGTTGAACAAACCAATCATCATTGCACCCTCTCGAAGTGCTTCCATGGCGGTCACGCTCACGGCTTTGACAGCGTCACGTGCAAGCATGACACCGGCTCGAAGTCGGTCAAGTGGTGTTGGAGAAGATTTCGCGTCCACGTTGCTCTCTGCACCACCTTTGAGCGGGAAGAGGAGGTCGAGTGGTTTGCGGCGTTCCAACATCGTAAACACATGGTCCTAAGGGTCGTTGTTTAAGAGCCCTCCTCTCGAAAGTTCGGACAAGTAATCCATTCAATATCTAAGTAAACAAATACTCACAAAGGGCGCTAGCGTGTTTTTTTATTCTTTGCTAGGAGCCGTTGAACTCCTCCAGGAATAATCAATGCTCTGAGCAATTTCTTGAAATATCCCTTCATCTCATCACGAGTGACTTTGATTTTTTCATCGGAATCGAGTATGTTGCCTTCTCGTAACAGCGTGACGGTTCGTTGGCCAATCAAGACAGGGAGCATGCACGCAGCTTTGAGGCGGAATTGACGTTCTGGAATCATTCGAATGTATTCAACTGCCGCATCCAGATGTTCGCTCGTCAAATCAAGGTAAGCATCGTACAGCGGACGGAACCTTCCAATGTTGCTTGAATCCAACAGATTTTTTGGTTCAAGACCGATCTCTGTCAGTCGAACACCCGGAATGTAGCAACGTCCAAATCGCAAATCCTCAGGGATGTCACGAAGTATGTTGATCATTTGAAGCGCTTTTCCAAACCGAATCCCTCGCTCGAAGAAAACCTCTACCCTGTCCTTTGGCAGTTTCATGATGTGTGCAAGCGACATCTTGGTCCAAAAAACGCCCACGCAGCCAGCAACTCTGAATGTGTAATCATCCAATTCGTCATCCGAGTCAAGGGAAGTGATTGTCCCGCCTTCTCGAGCAATCCCGAATCGTTGTAAATCCAAGATTTGACCGCCAACGATGACATCAAGGCACTCCAACATTCGCTCTTGGTCTTCTTGACCGTAGACCGATAATGCGTCAACAACCGGTTGAACATTTCGCAACAATTCACCTTCATCAGGATTGGACTGAATGTCAGCAAGTTCGCTCAAGTCAGGAAGTGTGTCACTACGACCTTGAGCAAGGTCATTGTAGCTCGTCAAAGCATCGATCAACACTGCAGTTTCTCCGACTTTGGAATCTGCGATTGTGTCAGCAATACGCGCAAGAAGATACAGCAAACCGATTTGGCCGCGAATCTTCTTAGGCAGATATTTGAGGGTAGGATAAAACGAGCGAGATGTCGTCTCAAGCAACTTGTCGATTTCTTCACCAATGAGAACCGACATGAACTCCCTCCATCCGAATGCACCAACCTCTCCCGCATGAAGATTCTCACTCATTGAAGGCGCATTTGAGAAACAGAGGATAGAAGACTTTAGAATAAGGGATGTTTAGGTGGGAATGGTGAGGAGATGGAATGTGGTTCCTGCGGTGCAGTTATCCCTGACGATTCCATCTTTTGCTCCGAGTGTGGAGCTCGGCAAGAATTCTCCAGAGCAGGGAGTTTCTCAGCGATGGGATCGCAAAGCCTAGGTGGCGGCGAAGTCACTGGCGGACGTGGGTTTGGTGTTGTATCCGGCGAAGCCGTACGTCAGCAACGTGAGATGCAACAACAAGGCATGCCTCAAGGCATTCCTGCAGACATTTTGCAAAACATTGCTTCGGGTATTCAGCAACAAAACAACTTGCCTCCAGGTAGCCGACTTCCTCCGCAACAGCCAAGCCAATTCCCAAACCAACTGAGTAACCAATTCCCTCAACAGCAACCCTTCATCCCTCAAGGCCAACCAATGCCGCAAGGCATGCCGGTCAATACGCAACAAAGCGACATCCCACAGCAACCACGTGGTCCAACCCTTGCAAGTGGTGCTGTTCCAAGAACGAACGTTGAATCCCAATTGGGCAAGCAACTTGGAGGTACAACCGTAACCAACAATCCAACAGCATCCCCGACAGATGCAATGGTAAATCGATTGGCTGAAGCAGAGCGAGCGGTCAAGAATGAACGTCGAAGTCAATGGCTCAACATGAATCAATCGAGTGCATCCAATGTTCTTGCGAACCTTGGAGCTGATTTACCATCACATCTCAAAGATGCTCAAGGCATCACGCCTGCTGCTGAAGTTCTAGCTGGGACGATGGGACAATCCGCCTCGGATGGACCCAATGATGCGCTCCTTCGTCGTATGTGTGAAGTTGCGTCACGACGTGTCGCACGAAAGCGAGGCGTCGCTGTTGAAACGCCTGAAGCAAAGGTCGTAGATGGTGCACTGATGGTCAATCTCACCTACGTCGATGATGGCCGTGTACTCGATACTCCTGAGGATCTGACCTCTGCCTTCGAGCATGCAATTCAGACTGAAGTTGCTCTCAAAGGTTACGACATGGCCGTTGAAATCGTCCTTTCTTGCATGAAAGATGGGCAAGTGACGACCATCGGTGCAGAGGAAGAGGAAGAAGACGAAGAGATGTTTGCGTGCGAAGTCTGTGACGGACTTGTCAAAGAATCCGATCCAAAATGCCCACATTGTGGAGCAATCTTCGAGGAGGAAGAAGAGGAAGTAGTTGTTGAACAAACTCGCAAAGGACCTCCTGGGCTAACTCGAGCCGGACCACCCGGCCCTTCACGTTCAGGACCACCGGGCCCGAAAAAAGGTGGACCACCGGGACCATCCAGGGGTGGCCCACCCGGACCGAAGAAAGGCGGACCTCCAGGGCCAAAGAAAGGCGGACCTCCGGGGCCAAAGAAAGGCGGACCTCCGGGGCCAAAGAAAGGCGG
>CATISI010000044.1 GCA_949538025.1 Candidatus Poseidoniaceae archaeon | reverse complement strand
TGCTCACCGCTGTTCAGCGCATCTCATCGAGAAAGGGATTTCCGAGAGTGAATTCTCTCCTCCAAACTGGCGCTCCGATGGTTTGGATAGGTTGCAAGAACATGGTCCAGTTGCCCATGATCGGGCTGCACTGAACCAAACAATGCGATTCGAAGTAGGCGTTTCGAGGCGTTTTGCGCGTTTAGAACGGGCGATACGTCGCTTGCATTTGCTCGAGAAGGAGATTGATGTCATTTGGAAATCGAGTCTTCCAACACGTGAAATCGTCGAATTGAGAAATATGATTCTGGTTGGAATTCTTGTTGCAGAAGATGCAGTACGTCGAAAAGAAAACAGAGGATTGCACTTCAACAAAGATCTCAACGAAGATGTACAATGATTGACGCAAGAGCCTGGTTCAAGGGCGTTTGAAGACCGAGCATTTCCCCGCGACGGCTTATTTCTCCATTGAGAGCGTTGATTTCAGTTTCACGTCCTGAGCGAATATCTTGCAACATAGAGCAACGATTGCCACGTGTTGCCTCGAGGACAGTACGTAACTGATCGATAAGAACGTCATCGTCAGCAAGACGTACGCCTTCTGCCCGTGCAATCATTGCACCTTCCAACATGACACTCACAGCAGATTCAAACAAGGTTGGCTCAAGTAACGCACCGTTTTCCTTACCAAGCAATCCTGCGATAGGATTGATGGCAATGTTCAGGAGCATTTTGTTCCAAAGCAAGACGCGTCCATCCATCTCCCATTGAGGTTGAAGGCCTGCTTTGGCAAGGAGTTGGATGAGCCCATCAACCGATTGTTCACTATGATGATGCATAAACGGCCCGAGGGTGACTTGCCCGAGACCTGCCCAGCGAACATGTCCCGGCTCAGGACGGAAGGCTCCATGTGTTGTCGTTGCAGCGAGGACGCGATTTGCCCCAAATGTCTGAACCAATCGCTCTTCATGACCAAGCCCGTTGGCAAGAGAACAAACGATACCATCGTTGCGAAGCAGATACTTTGCAACCACAAGATGTTGATCGAAGGCAGTGGTTTTACCAGTCATCAGAACCACATCACAAGAGGATTCAACTGATTCTGGCAAGGTCTGTTCTTCGAGAAGAATTTCCCACTGATGGGATGAAATCGAGGATTCTTCGATACCCGAAATGGTGAGCCCTTCAACTGTGAGGTGAGCAGCGTGAAGCCCTCGTCCGTAGAGAAGTAAATCGCAGGATGTCGAAGCCAGTCGCCCGGCAAAAAGAGAGCCGATTGAACCAACACCAATGATGCCGATTCTCAAGTCTAAGCCCCCAAGTAAGCTCCGAATGTGACCAGAATAGCTCCATCTTGGTGCGTGAACTGGTAGGTATTGAACATGGCATTAGGAACGTCAAGTGTGAAATTATTCCAACCACTGGAGAGTGAACTCGGCAGCGTTGTCAAGTCCCAAGCAACATCACCAAAAGCGTCGTGACGCAAGACGATGTCCAAATCATTGCTGTTGTACATAGCAATCTCCAATTGTGAGGTATCTGAAGACATTGGTTTATCCCAAAGCCGGAGCGGTTGGTTGTTCATGTACAGAATCAAGTCAGGACCTTGTTGGACCGTGAATTTGGATGCAAAGCCAGTTTCTTGATTGCAATAAACATAGGTGTCTGCGGACAACTTCAGATGGAGGCTTTCATTTCCTTCTATAGAAGGAATCCTGTGTTTTGGCCTGATGCTCAAATCCCAGGACCAATTGTTGTTGTTTGATTGAGGAGGTGCTGTCAAAAAGCCACCATCCGGACAGGAGGAAGCATTCTCTTGATACAATGTGCCTCCCTGGTTAAACGGAGTGCCCCATCCATGCGTTCCATCGACCAGCCATCCATGGTCCGATGCAGATACGATGTGCGGCCAAGTTGGGTCATAACCTACCATGAACGAAAGGTTGCCAATGTTGATCGATTGAAGAAGTGATTGAATTTGGAAGGGAAGGGCTTGATCGACCCCATTCAAGCAAACAATTGTGTCTTCTGAGGACAATGCTTGCGTAACTCCAGCTTGTCCATTCAACCAAAGGAATGGTAACCATTCATCACCCACATTGGGGAAGGAAAGATTGGTCGTAAAATCTTCCTGAACGTAAACATCGATGCAGGCAAGGACGCCGTCATCGCTTCGAACATGACGCCACTCTGCCCCAACTGAAGCGTTGAGAAGTGGATGGATTGTTCCAGTTTCTTCGAATGCATCAGAATCATCAAAGACGATACTGAGTTCGTAGTCAATTGAAGTGGGTTGATGTGAGACGTTCTCATGCTCCATTTCGAACTCGAATGTCAGCGATTCACTTGGCTGCAATATGCCTTCACAGTGATTATTTCCACACGAAAGATTGTACGACCAAAGAGAGTTACCAATGATTCCGCCAGATACGTTGTAAGAACGGTCTTGCATGGATGGGTTCGTTAGTTCGATTGTGATCGATGCATTCCAAACATCGGCAAGTTCGGCAAACTCGTCCACGGCAATCGTGTAGGTTGCATCTACATCCCATCGATCCACTGGTTCGATCGGGAACTGAGCAGGAATGGCGAACAAAATTGCAACAAAGAGGACAATACCCAGTCGCCGATGGTTGTCTTCAGACAAAGGTCGATCACCGTCCATGAGGACAGGGATTCGAGGATCGCCACCCATGAACATCAGAAGTGGAATGAGAACGGATAACACTGGAATCCAAATGGTAAATCCATCGAAAGCATGGAAAATGAAGAACGCTGCAGTGATGATGAGCATGAACAACAGGATTTGCGTCCCGGTGCTCCGAGCTTCATCAATACCCATACGTGCAACGAGTAGTCGGCCTCCAGGGAAGGTCGGAATCGGAAGCATCAACAACCAACCGACCAGAGTCAGGAATCCTGCAGCAAAGAAGAATGGATGCCCCCAGTCGAGCGTATTTGAAAACGAAACATCAAATCCTGAACTGATGAGTTCGATGAGGAACGGTGGATTTGCACGATATGGTTCGCTTGACAACATGTATGGATCGGATGTCAACAACAATCCGAGTGTCCAAAACACGAATCCTGACAAGAGCATTACAATCGGAACCGACACGGAAGTCCATGCTAATGAGGCACGATCCGGCCAAGGACGTGCATCCATACGAGGCAGGGTTGGGATGAAGAAGATGCCAAATGGCCAAATGAAATAGGAAGTTGATAAACCAGAAAACAACCACAAGAGGACTGAAGGGTCTGGAATCGGGAGGATATGACCACTACGAACTCCGAATTTTGCAGAAACTGTTGTTTGAACAAAGGATGCTAGAAGGAGTGTTCCAAGAATCGGTAGTGCAAACCCTAGCAATCCATCAAGATAGACTGAATCTGAAAACCAACCACCCTCTGGACGACCACCATCCATCCATCGGACCGCTGAGAGAAGCAATGTGATGATGGAAGCCGTCCACATGTAGAGGTGGATTCGTGACCCAGGAAATTGGCGATGAGGGAGTGGGAGCGTGGTCAACTGAACCACATCACCACGACGCAATCGAGCCATCCAACCAAGGCGCTCAAGATATGCATTCAGCTCGATAAATTTCTCATCAAGTTGGCTTGATTCAATTTCCCATGTTGGCCACAAGCCACCAACATGAGATCGAACAGTAACGTATCTTTGAACGATACCTTCGAGGAGATCTTTCTGAGTCCATGCGTCTTTATGGACGGAAATTGGAGTCAACTGTGCATCATCCAATTCAGACATATGAGACAGGCCCCCTAGGTTGTTCTGAACACCACTCCCACATCAATCATGCCCTTTTTACAGAGCAAAAGCGGGACTCACTTGTTCTTGAATCGCTTGAGACGGAACGTTTCCTCGCGTTCCATCTCTTCGAGTCGAAGTTGAATGAAGACTTTCGCCTCTTCGAGTTCTGGAATAACCTTGAACTCAAGGGCATTGACACGACGCTTGGTCGCTTCGATTTCTTCTAAAAGTCGCTTCAGCGTTGCTTCCATTTCAGCTGCTTTGACAATTTTCTCAATCAGTTCACTGAAACTATCGCTCGCTTCATCGATGTATGGAGATGAGCCGATGAACCCAACACCACGCTCTGCAAACGTCGACTTAAGATTGGTACCACTAACGCTTGGAACAACGACACCCATGATGTTTCGTCGCTCAACTTCAACCTCCGGATGTGCACTGTTGGCAATGGCAGCTGCTCGTACTGCAAGTCCACCTTCGATGGCATTCGCAAGATCGATTCGTTGCTTGGCCAAACGGAAGGCTTCCGTAATCTCACGCTTTGCTTCAATCATTTCAGCGAGAAGTTGTCGGAACTCATGGAACAGACCGTCACGCTTCATCTTGAGGAGCTTGTAACCGTTTTTGGTTTGCTTGATGCGACCCTTGAGTTTGATCAACTCACTTCGGGTTGGTTTGATGTCAAGCGCCATGGTTTCACCTCAAAGTTCAAGCCTTGTTGTCAGGATGATACTTCTCAATCCACTTCTGGTCAAGACGGACGAGATACTTGGTGTCAATGGATGACATCAATTCCCAACAGAGGTCAAGTGTTTCATCGATGGAACGGTCCTCGTCACGGGACTGACGTAGGAAGCGGTCTTCGAAGACACCAGAGAAGTCAAGCAGTTGCTTGTCACGCTCGTTCAATGCATCCTCACCAACGATGGCAACAAGTCCACGAAGCTCACGACCTTGTGCGTATGCAGCGTACATTTGGTCGGAAACAGACTTGTGATCTTCACGGGTTGTTTCAGCACCGATACAGGAACCCATCAATCGAGAGAGTGATGGAAGAACGTTGATCGGCGGATAGATGCCTTGTTGGTGAAGTTCACGAGAGATAACAATCTGTCCTTCAGTAATGTATCCAGACAAGTCAGGAATTGGGTGG
>CATISI010000043.1 GCA_949538025.1 Candidatus Poseidoniaceae archaeon | reverse complement strand
TTCGTTCATCGAAGAGCACGAACCTCGTGTCATCGCTGAAGAAGAAGAGTGAATATAGAGGGAAGAGATATCTCTCAGAACCTACTCGCCAGAACGAGGGCGTAGCATGGTAACCGTTGAGTCGATTGATGAAGTACTTTCAACACATCAGCCTGCGCTCCCCTCAACTCGACTGTCAATGGTCGAGCAAACTTTGACCAGACTCCTGCTTTTCGTCATCTTGGGTGTCCTTCTTGGGTTGGTCTTGATGCCAGAAACCGTTTGGGACAATGGACTGCGTCCAATCATTTGGGAACCTGTTCAACAAGATGCTGGTGCTCAAGGCGATGCAGGGTATTCGTACCAAAACACAGCCATCTACACGTTTGGACTTCTAGCATCCGTTGTTGTCTTCCAAGCCCTGTTCCGTACACTTCAACTGCCTGCAGATGACAAGATGATGATCGCCCTCATCGCTTGGGTCTGTCTTGCACCCATTTTCCGTGTGCTCGAGGATGCTGACTTCTTTCCTTCATCCATCGATTGGCTGCTCATCTCGCCAATCATCCACCTTCACTTGGCCACATGGTTGATTGCGATTGGATTTGTCTCCCATTTGGTCGGTAAGAAATGGGACCATGTTGGAGGAGATCTTGGTGAACTGAACATCCGCATGCGCATTGTCCCAGTCCTCTGCCTAGCGCTTCTCTTCATGTGGGCGATTTTGTTCCGGCCAGGATATGCTGAGCACGATATGGGCCTAATCTGGGTCATCATCGGCCTTGGTATCGGCTTTGCGAGCCTCATTTTCGCTTTCCATGCCACTCGTGAGTGGCCAACAATTACTCGTGGTTTACTCGCCTTTGCTGTCGGTGCCTGTTTCGTTGGGTTGGGTCATTGGGCACAATTGGCTGCAACTCCGTGGCTTCAAGAATCGGGACGTATGCCCAATGATGTCGTTTTCTGGCCTGCATTGATTGTTCTAGGCATACCAGGGCTCATTTGTTCTGTTCTCTACCGAATGGGCAAAGACGATGCCCGTCAACTCAAACTCACTGGATTTGAAGCAGGTGTTCTTCCTGAAGGTGTCACAATTAAGTCATGGGAAACTGAAGAGAAGGTCGTTGCCAAGCATCCGATTGAACAACTCTCCAACAAGGCATTGCTTGCTAGCCCTCTGATCCTTGCCATGGTGTTTGGACAGTTATGCGACGGTTTCGCTACCATGGTTGGTATCGATTATTTCGGATATTCCGAAAAGCATCCCTTGAGTGATGCAGTAATCCAGTACGGTGGAGGCATCTCTGACAACATGGGTTGGGATGTTGAAGGTGCTTGGCTGTTCGCCATCGTCAAGGCTGTTCTCGTTGGAACTATCACGTACATCTTCGTCGAGATGCGTGTCGAAAACCGACAGAAGCATTTGCGTTTGTTGATCGTTCTCGCCGTTCTCATCGTCGGTCTTGCTCCAGGAATTCGTGACATTGGTCGATTGATGCTCGGTGTCTAAGTCCACGATGCCTTGAAGGCTTGAACCGGAGTGGTCGGGATAGGTGGAAGCATATGGATCGACTACCGACGCGAGTAAACAAAGCCGATCCAGATTATTCTGCTCGCCGAGAGCACAATCTTGCTCTCATTGAAACGCTGCGTGAGCGCCTCGATGTCGTCCACCAAGGCGGTGGCGAGAAGTACGTTGAACGTCATCGAAGTCGCGACAAAATGCTTGCACGTGAACGTATTGAGCGCATCATTGATCCAGGAACAGCGTTCCTTGAACTCTCTCCATTAGCTGCATACGATCTCTACGATGGCCGTGCTCATTCCGCAGGCATCGTCACGGGTATTGGCTGTGTTCACGGTCGGGAAGTTCTCTTTGTAGCCAACGACGCAACGGTCAAAGGCGGTTCCTATTATCCCATGACGGTCAAGAAACACATTCGTGCGCAAACGGTTGCTCACGAGAACCACCTTCCTTGCGTTTACCTTGTTGATTCTGGTGGTGCGTTTTTGCCCATGCAGGACGAAGTGTTCCCAGACATTGGTCACTTTGGGCGTATCTTCCGCAATCAGGCACGCATGTCCGGAGATGGTATCCCTCAGGTTGCAGCGGTCCTTGGTTCCTGTACTGCTGGTGGCGCTTACGTTCCGGCCATGAGCGATGAATCGATTATCGTCAAAGGCAATGGCACCATTTTCCTCGCAGGCCCTCCACTTGTCAAAGCAGCAACTGGGGAAGTCGTCACAGCTGAGGATTTGGGCGGTGCTGAGGTCCACACAGTCCAATCTGGTGTTGCTGATCACTTTGCTGAAGACGAACCAGAAGCACTTCGCATGGTTCGAAACGTCCTCGAAAACATTGGACCGAGAGAACTCGCACCAGCAACCTTGCAAGAGCCTGAGCCTCCAGCACATGACGTTGAGGACCTGCTCGGATTGATTCCAAGCGACAATCGAACACCGATCGATGTACGTGAAATCATTTCACGTATCGTTGACGGCTCCCGCTTCCACGAATTCAAATCACGTTATGGTACAACACTGGTGTGTGGTTTCGCTCACATCCACGGGCACAAAGTCGGCATCGTTGCCAACAACGGTATTCTCTTCTCTGAATCATCCTTGAAAGGCGCTCACTTCGTTGAGCTATGTGGTCAGAGAGGCATTCCACTCGTCTTCCTTCAGAACATTACCGGTTTCATGGTCGGACAAGCCTACGAAGCAGGCGGTATTGCCAAGGACGGTGCCAAACTCGTTACAGCGGTATCGTGCGTAAACGTTCCAAAGTTCACCGTCATAGTTGGGGGTTCACACGGAGCAGGAAATTACGGTATGTGTGGTCGTGCCTACGATCCACGCTTCCTCTTCATGTGGCCAAACAGTCGAATTTCTGTCATGGGTGGTCCACAGGCAGCCGATGTATTGAGCACGGTAAAGCAAGACCAGCGAGAACGAGAGGGCAAGCCGCCAATGGAAGGCGAAGAGTTGGAGAACTTCCGTGCTCCAATTCTCGAGAAGTACGAAGTTGAAGGCTCACCGTACTATTCCACAGCACGACTTTGGGACGATGGCATCATCGATCCACGAGACACTCGGGACGTCCTTGGCCTCTGTCTAGCCGCATCGAGAAACGCTCCTTTGCCCGAAGGAAGATACGGAATTTTCAGAATGTAAATTCCAATTAAAAATTTAAAAATGCAATTGAGGTTTTTGATATGAAAACGATGGAGGATCCACCACAAACATCCTTGATTCAACTCACTATTGACGGTAGTTGTGCCCGAATCGAGTTGGCTCGTGAAGACAAGTTCAATGCTCTTAACGTTGACATGATTACCGAATTGATCGAGGTCTTCGAGTGGACCAAAGAACGCAGTGCAGGTTACATCGATGCATTGGAAGATGCAAACGGTCAACCCTATCTGCGAACACTCGTTCTTTCTGGTCGTGGAAAACACTTCTGTGCTGGAGCTGACATCAACATGATGCGTGATGCAGGAGCTAACACACCTGAAGAGAACAGAAAAGATAGTGAACGCCTCGATCGCCTCTTCAACGGACTGTGGTCCCACCCATGTTTCACCATTGGAGCCATCCAAGGTGTTGCTCTTGGTGGAGGAGCAGGTCTCATCGCATGTTTGGACTACGTCGTCGCAACCGAGAACGTCCGCATCGCACTTTCGGAAGGAAAACTCGGTATCCTTCCTGCCGTTATCGGCCCCTACGTCTACCGTCGTGTTGGTTCAGCGAACTTCCGTCGCTTGTCCATGCAAGCCAGTCGCGTCAAGTCCGATGAAGCACTGCGCGTCGGTTTCATTGAGCGTGTGGTTGAGAATGTCGAAGCATTTGACGATGAGATTGACTCTATCATTGCAGAAGTTCTCACAACGGGACCAAGTGCTGCAACACTTGCCAAGGAGTTGACACTTGGATTCGATCGATGGAACGATGATGATGAATCGTTACGTCGATGGACCCTTGATTTCACCAGTCGAATGCGAGGTTCAAGAGAAGGTCAAGAGGGTCTCTCTTCGTTCCTTGAGAAGCGTCCTGCCAACTGGAAACCCGAAGAGTGAGGTGCGAAGATGATTCAGCGTGTACTGGTTGCGAACCGTGGCGAAATCGCCTGTCGCATTCTCCGTGCATGCCGAGAAGCAGGTTTGTCAAGCGTCGCCATCTATGCTGGCAACGATTGTGAAGGCATGTTTCGTGAACTTGCAGACGAATCGGTTCTACTTGAGGGAGATACAATAGCGGAGACCTATCTCAACGGTGCAGCCATCATCCGAGCGGCCAAAGAGACAGGAGCAGATGCCATTCACCCTGGATTTGGATTCCTTTCGGAGCGTGCAGAATTCGCACAAGCAGTCATGGATGCTGGACTGATTTGGATTGGTCCATCGCCCCAAGCCATCGAACAGATGGGCGATAAGATGTCAGCACGTCAAATCATGAAGGCTGCTGGAGTCCCTGTAATTCCGGGTGTCGAGATTGAAGAAGAGGATGAATCGCTTGCTATGGAAGCCATTCGTAATGCAGCAGAAGAGACGGGCTACCCGCTTCTCCTCAAGGCCACTGCAGGAGGTGGGGGCAAAGGAATGCGTGTTGTCAACGTTCCAGATGAACTGGAGAATGGCGCTCAATCCGCTCGACGAGAAGCACTGGCGGCGTTTGGTGACGGACGGGTCTATGTCGAGAAACTTTTGATGAAATCGAAGCACGTTGAAGTGCAAGTCCTTGCTGATACGCATGGTCATTGCATCCATTTAGGTGAACGAGAATGCAGTGTTCAGCGACGCCATCAGAAGGTCTTCGAAGAAGCTCCTTGTTCGACCATGACGCCTTCATTGCGAGAACGCATGGGGCAAGCAGCCGTAGCAGCCGCACAAGCTGTTGACTATGTCGGAGCAGGAACGGTCGAGTTCCTACTTGCAGAAGACGAATCCTTCTATTTCCTCGAAATGAACACGCGTATTCAGGTCGAACATCCTGTGACTGAAATGGTCACTGGTGTTGATCTGGTTCGAGAACAACTGCGTATCGCCAACGGTGAACCGATGGCCGTTGACGGACTCAACATCCGTGGTCATTCCATCGAAGTCCGTCTGTACGCCGAGGATGCGACCAACAACTTTCTGCCAGCCATCGGACCTCTGGCCGTATTCCGTCCGCCTACAGGGCCAGGAATACGCCTCGATACGGGTGTTCGTGAAGGAGATGAGGTTACACCTCATTACGATCCAATGTTAGCGAAACTGATCGTCTTCGCTCCAACGCGTGATGAAGCATTGCAACGGATGCGTCGTGCCTTGGATGAATTCGTTGTTCTTGGAACAACCACGAACGTTGGTTTCTTGCGAGATCTCTGCGATCTACCCGAGGTCATTTCGGGCGAGACGTACACGTCAATGATCGATGATTTGTATCCCAATGGATATCAGTTTACACCACAAACGCAAGACCTCGATGTTGCTCTGATGACTGCAGCCGTTGCAGAAACAACAGGCATGCATCGAACAACCGTTGCATCCTCTCAAGGCTCAGTTGGTATTGCAAGTCCATTCCAAACGCTCAACGGGAGGTACCCCTGATGCAGCATGAATTCCGTTACGCTGGTGAGACATACGATGTCTTGCTTGAGCGTACACCAAAAATCTGGACCTTTGCGAACCATTGCGCTCACCCTCGCGAAGATGGACGTATTCGAATCTACTTCGAAGATGGAAGCAAAGCGTGGGCACACGTAGCCAAAGTTGGTGACGTATGGTGGGTTCATCACTCGGGTCGAATCTTCACCATGGAGCGCATCGAAGCAGGGGCAAGCAGCGATGAACATCATGGAGGACTGGTAGCACCGATGCCTGGCGTGGTTCTCGAAGTTCTCGTAGCAGCAGGTGAATCCGTCGAAGCGGGACAAACATTGATGATCCTTGAAGCAATGAAGATGGAGCACAGAATCGTCGCATCAGAAGATGGTACAGTCACATCGGTTCACTTCAGCGCAGGCGATCGTGTCGAACAGGGAGCCAATCTCCTCGATGTGGAAGCAGCTGAATAATCAGCACCATCGACCATTTTCGATGATGGAATCATCTACTACATCTCCAGCATAGACATACGTCCAAGCCCAAACGATGCCTTGTTCAGTTCGAACTTGGATAATGGTTCGATCAAACAACGAATCGTTGCGACCAAAGCCGAGGAAGCCTTCGATAGCATCCACTCGCTCCAAGCATGCTTCAACATTCGCAAGTTCCATCAGTTGACCATGGACTACTCCATCAACCAATTTCATTCCAGGATAGCCACCGAGATGGTGGAGATGACCTCGTATGGATGCCTTATGTTGCGAACGGACGTACGGTTCGAGCTGAGTGAATCGACTCTGTCCTGACATCAGGGTTCCATAAACGAACAAATGGTTGACTGTGGGTGTGTCAAACCTATGTTGCATAGCCATTTCAAGTCCTTTGGTTGGTAACTCTCGTAACTGAAGTCCATTATGAATGAAGTCGTGGTAACCATCTGTTGGGCGTTGAAAATCTGGTTTTTTCTTGTCATCACAAACAACGAATGTTACTGCTTCATGCAATTGGCCATCCGACCCAATCACAAGCACGTTCTTCTCCTCGTAGTACCACGGAGCACCCTCTTTTGCAACAAGCGTTGACCATGCATCCTCATCGACATCAAACAAGGCACCAGGTGGAGCATGGTATGCATTGACTGGTACAACATCTGCAGC
>CATISI010000042.1 GCA_949538025.1 Candidatus Poseidoniaceae archaeon | reverse complement strand
GTTTGACCAATCGTGACATGTTCGGGTAATGCTTGAATGAGGGGGAATAGAACCTCTGTAGTGCAACCGCCCTGCAATGAATCCGTATCATCCAATCCGAGCCAACCGATGTTACCACCTCATTGGGTCATAAAAATCGCCATCATCGTCGTCATCGAGGACGCGCTCAATTACTTGAGGAAGCCCAAAACGGTCCGAGACTTCGAACGTTCGAGCACCCACAGCCCATCCAGCCCCCATGTCCGATTTTCGATCACCAATCATGGCATCCAACCGATGCCAAGGCTCAGGTTTTGGACCTGCCCAATCAATCCTACCACTCACTCTTCGTTCATCGCGCAAGAGATTGTTTCCTCGCACCAACATACCAGGCCGAGGTTTTCGACATCCACAACGATCTCTCGTTCGATGTGGGCAGGTCATGATCACATCGATGATGGCATTCCCATCTTCTTCGAGGAGTTGCTTGCGTAGTTCTACGTGAATGGCTTTTAACCGTTCAACCGTCCAAAGCTGACGCATGATTGGTGACTGATTCGTAACTACACAAATGGTGTAGCCTTTGTCACGCAACCGAGCAATAGCTGTACCACTTCCTGGAATGATGTTCAGTTCGTGTGGATGATTAACGTAGCCATTACGGCCATAATTTAGAACACCATCACGATCAATGAAAGCGATTGGCCCTGAGGCCGAACCAGAACCATCGATAATGGGTCCTTCCATGGGCATTCGAGTTCATTCCAGTTGTTGGACTTAATGGGCAAACGTTTCTATGAACGCCCGTTCTGGGAATACCATGTTCCTTTCCAAGGAGGTTGCCACAATCGCTGGTGCACTTGGGATGATTTTTCTTGCGATTTCATGGCACAGGCGTCATAACGAAGGTGTTTCACGACTCGCTCAATGCGGTTGGGTCTTCGTTGGATTGTATTTCTTCAACGATTCATTGTACTACTTTGAGCTGGATGACCTGGTTCTTACAATCATGACTGCTCTAGCGTTGCCGATTGCAGTAGCATTGGTCATTGCCGAAGCACGATCTTTGACAGAACGTGATCGAGCAGCACTCAATTGGGCACGCGGTTGCGTAGCATATGCGGGTGGTCCATACTTACTGGTAGCGCACATTCCTTGGCTTTCCGTTCTGGCGATTTGGTTTGTCGCATCCCAAGTTGCAATGTTCCTTTCGTTCACTGGAACGGTCGACATTAAACTCGGTGACACCTACGTCAACACTGATGAAGGCCGATTTCTGTGGGACGATTGGGATGGAAACAAGTGGTTCATGACTGATGGTTTTGCAGAACACCCGTTTCAGACAGAACTTGTCATGGCCGATGGTGGATTCATTGGTATCAACTTCGTTCTGGCATGCACTGCCCTTCAATCGATGATTGTTTTTGTTGGAGCAATCTCAGTACTCGATGTTGATCGCAAGCGTAGGATTCGTGCCCTCTTGTTCACAGTTCCAATTATCCACATTCTCAATCTGTTTCGCAATGCAGGTCTTGTATGGATGCACCTTTCCTACAAAGGTTGGAAATATCTTGGTTTGAGTATGTTTGAGTTCGGACATTCCTATGCAGCACGAATCGTTTCGCTCTTTGCCATGTTTGTGATGGCGATTGCAATGTTTGAACTGCTTCCTGAATTGCACAGACATATCCTTCGACTGATGGATGCAGCAGGATTACGTAAGAAGAAATCAAAGATTAATCCTTGATCCAAACAGAGTCTGGATTGTCACGATGCCACAATCGTCCGCTGTTTGGTGGATATTCGATGTGTTCTCGACCGTTTGAATCCATCATTCCCATCAGACTTGTTGCTGGTTGATTTTCTTCAGGCTCTGACTCGAAATTGGCTTCACCAAAGTCGTAAATTGGCACGTTTGATGATTGAGTTGAAGGTGTATTTTCGTTCACCATATTCGACTGAAATTTTTCCCTACCCAATGAGGGTGCTAGTGGGAGATTGTTCAGCATCTGCTCAGCGAACGCATCTTCCTTGTTCCACTCTTGGTCCATGTTTTGTCCTGAACCTCCTCCGCCACGAGCGAAGAGAATCATCAGACCAATCAGGACAATGAGGATAGCACCACCTGCACCGTAGAGCATATCGTTCGCAACACTTGGTGCAAAGTCAGCATTGTCACCGATGCCATCTCCGTCAGCATCCTTTGATTCACTTGGATCGTCGGGGAACTGATCATCAATATCTGGTATGCCATCACCGTCACTGTCGAATGGGTTGTATGTTGTTGTACATGTTGCCATTGCTTTTTCAATTTCGATGAAATCGACGAATTCATCTTCGTTCAAGTCGAGTGTTTCGATATCAATGTCGTTCTTGAACGGTAATGATACAAAGAATTCTGCCGCTGTTTTGTCTGGAAGTTGCTCCATAAACAAATCAAGTTCGTTCTCACAGTTGCAAACGAAAGCCAATACCTCAGTGAATTCAATCAAGCCATCACCTGAGAGGTCAATATCACTGAATTCGACATCTTCGGGTGCGCCGGAGCGGCGGAACTCATCTGCGTTCATCATGCCGTCACCGTTGATATCTGTATCTTCGAAGAAATCCTCCAATCCATCATCACACGCAATGATATCTTCAGGTTCAGGTTCAGGCTCTGGTTCGGGGCCTGGACGATCGCTTGTTTTCCAATAGGCGACAATAGAAACATCAGAAAAGTCGTCTTCGGCAATGACGGTGATGTCAAATCGTCCTTCTGCAGGCGAGTAGATGTACAATTCATGTTCGGTTCCATCACCATAGGAGGTCAAATCGTCCTCAAACATGTCTTCATCGAAGAAATCGAGTTCATCAAATTCCTCAAATCCAAAGAAATCACCGTAGTCGATTTCACCACTGGCTGTAATGTACAGGGAACCCTCTCCACCATACGTGGTGATGATGAGTTCCTGAGCACGGGACTCGAGATTCACATAGAAGTAGAGTTCTTCTCCTGCAGGAGCGCTCAGGCCATCGACGTCTTCGTCGTTGAACAACTCAATCGGTGTGCCGTCGTACTCCCAAATATACAGGTCTTCAAAGGATGCTGTGATTGAAACGCCACTGAACACACTTTCAGAATCGAGCATGATGTGCCATTTACCGGGAGTTGGATTGTTGAATCCGATTTTATCACCAGCACCTGGCGCGCCTGAGTGATGATCTGCTTCACTTGCTGTAGGTGTGTTTTCGTATCGCATGTGTAAGGTTGCATCACCAAATCCTCCGTCCAGGTCAACTTCAAGTCGTTCGGTTCCGGTTGGAACGTCGATGAAGAAATACTGGTCAAGTCCATTGTAACCACTCATTGGCCCGTGAGCAACACCCGGTTGCAATTCGATAGCGGTTGATGGGTCGGCATTCACCGGCGCGTATGCGAAATCAGCGACGATTGTGAAATCTGATGCCTTGCGATATGTGAAGGCAGTGATGTAGTAAATACCTGGTTCTACATCGAACAGATTGACTTCTTCTCCATTACCATCGTTGGATGACCAAGCGATGTTGCTTTGCTGTGTCCCTTCATTCGAAAATTCACCAAAAATCGGTTCTTCGTAATAGTAGTAGTAATTCGGGTCGATTGGGCCTCCCGATGAGAGGACGAGATCGATATTTCCTTTCCCTCCATAAGTCTCAATTCTGAGTTCAGTGAGCGAATCTGTGACGTTCACGTAATAGTATTCGAGTGCTGCATCCCAACTATCTCGATCGGATGCAACGGTCTGAGAAGTGATAGGGACGCCGTTGAACAATTGCGTCATTTCATCGAGGCTCGGAGGCTCCTCAGCTACTTCCCATGTGGCTTGAATCTCAAATTCATCCAAATCTGACAAGGCAACAACAGAGAACCAAACGACATCGGATTCCGGCCAAGACCAAGAATTCCAAACGGATCCATAATATCCAGTCAATTCCTGATCAAAGTCCCAAGGTGCAGGTATTTTGTCGAATCCAACATAAGCCTCGAATTGCAGATTGGATTCAAATTCAAAATCCCAATCTTCGTAGAATTCTTCTGACCATCCCCACATGTAGATGTCGAGCATGAATGTGTAGTCGTCGATATCGGCATAGAAGAGAAGTGTATCACCTTCTTGAATTCCATCGAGGAACAAATTTTCATCGTTGAGCAGTTCTACTGCCTGTGCAACGATTGATCCATCAGGCATGACCCAATCCGCTCCGTGTATCGCTCCGACTCGATTCATTGAAGCACCATTCAATGCATCACCAGTATCGCCTCCTTCACCTTCCCAAAAGGTCCAGTGGCTGATCGGCTCCCACATATCGTTGGCATGGAACGAGATGGTGACGTCGTCGATGATTCCCTCAAAATGGTAGCAATCGCAGCCTGCACCCATCCGAGCGATGTACAATTCATCGCATGAGTCGCCGGATGTAAAGCAATCATTGGAACCAAAATTGCCCGCAGGAATGCTGGCATCTTCGGCTGAAATATTCCCAGCAGGGACGCCATCGATGGTGAACATACCACCTACGCCCTCAGTAACATAAACGCCAATGTTGTGCCATGTATTTTCTGTGATACTCATGTTGGATGTTGGGTGTTGGGAAAGGCTGTATTCTGATGCATAGCCGATGGCACCATTCGAGAGGTACATCCCCCATCCATAGTCGCCCTTCATGGTGATGAAGCGAATACCGTCAAGACTGGTTGCTTTGACCGTGGCTTCAATGCTCAAAGACCCATTTGCTACCAATCCCTCGTCATGATCGACGACGATGTGGTCTTCAAGACCGTCAAATCTGAGCGAAAAGTCTGCACCAGGTCCAACTTCAACAACACCATAGACTGGGAAGTACTCTGGATTGTTTTCCAAGTCGTTCCATGTTTGTGGCATGATGTTACCCATGTTGGTAGAAGCGATGTGCACATAATCGGAATCGTCTCCACCTGTTGGTTGGTCAACGCCCCAGTTACGGTAGAGGAATGGGGTTCCATCGTGCCAGCGGTAAATGCCTTCATCCTGGACGTCGTTCAATCCAATCCACAAATGACGGCTCTGGTCACCAAAACTTGCGAACGTGTCGAACACCCATGTGTTTTCCTCTACATCATCGATGGTTGTTAGATACCCATCAAGGGATCGTGCCTTGAAGGCTGCATCTTCCCAGGAAGATGCGGTAAGCAAATGATAGGTTTTATTGTTGTCCGGATTTACTGCTGTATGCAGAATCTCAAGATCATCAACTGCACCCGATTGTGCCTGGGTTGAGGCAACGAGACATGTGGATGCCAACATCATCAAAATTAATGCTGTTGCGACAATAGGTGAACTTCTCGCCATGGTTCTGTCAACGATTGGACGTTCATAACTCCATTGCCTTCGTCTGAGGCTTGAAAAAAATCTAAATTTGAATTTCATTCGATTTTCTTCCCGCCTATTCGGAGTTCAGTCTTGAGTGGCATTTGGTGTTCCCATGCAAATTCCTTGACCACGCGCCATCCCTTTTCGCTTCCTTCATAATCGGTTACATCGATTGTCTTGTTCCGGGTATTTGCTTTGAAAGCGGCCACTGGTTCTGCATTCCGGAAGACGAGATATGCGCTTCCAAAACCAAACTTTTCTTTCAAGACATCACCGAAGTATGGGGCGATTGGATCCGTAGGGGGTAAGACAAAGTCTCGAATCGGATTGATCGATTTTGCAGTTTCAAGTAGTTCTTTTCTTCCCCAGCATACTTCGTGCAGATTTTCGATAAGGAAGCCTTTGACAAGCGTTCCATCCTCTTCGAACTCATTGAGAACTGCTTTCAGTTCCTCTGGCTTGAATGGAGTTCCTGAAAGTCGAAGCAGTTGCTTAATTGTGATTACTGGATAATCGCTCACCAAGCTGCGCAAGTATTCGCGTCGGAGGTGAACAGGATCCTCATCGGTTCGTGCATGAACTGCACGGAATCCTCCACGGAAATCTTCGACAATGTGACCCGTACGAATGAGTGGCTGCACCAATTTTCTGAACTCAGATTGTGTCAATGCATGACGTTCCTTGAAGATGTTTGGATCGGTTTGCGTGCTGAAGAACTCGATGACATCAACCAAATCTTCTTCTGGAGGAATGCCACGAATGGTGAGTAGGTTTTCGAAATATTCGTACGGGGCCCAAACTTGGTGTCCACGCATATTGACACCCTTGTGCAATCGATTTGCACTAGCCATTGATTTCAGGTTGGTTCTGAATACCTCGCAGCGACCACGAAGTGCAAAGTCGTCGCGAATTTCTTTGATTTTTCGAAGCGCTAACGTTTCGTTTTCATGTCGTGTTTCCTGATGCAGATGGTGCTGATGGAACAAGGCACGTTCAGCAATTTCTCTGGGCTGAGGATCGACCACACCACCACGTATCATACGTTCTCCCACTTGCTTGAACCCTATGCGCTCAAGGCCATCTCGCATTGGCTGGCTGAGTTCGGAGATAGGTTCGCTGTTGACATTGGTGAGAATTGCAACATCCACCAACTGGTCGGCATGATTTTCAAGCAGAATATGGAATGCATCACAGAACTCTTCAAAATACGCTGTTGGAACATGCATGTCTTTTATTTCAAGGTAATCGTTGACGCGGAACATCAGAACCTTTCCAACAGGATCAACACCTTTGAACACAGGCAAATACCAACCACGGTCGAGAGCAGAACGGACTTCCCAAATGAATCGAGAAACGTATGGGTCTGATTGAGTCAGGATGCGAATCGTTCGATCTTCTCGTCTTGGAACTTGCAACATATCGACTTCGGCAGGGGTACAGTAGAAGTCTTCAGTATCAGGGACAAGAGCCGTAACTTTGGATATACGACCACTGGTTTCCAAATTATGCAAAGCCACGAGGAGATCTTCGTAATTTCTTGAAACATAAAAGCGGAGCGTGCTTGCTTTCACGGGCCCCATTCGTCGTACAACTTCCTCAAGGGCGTCTTCGAAATCCATTGGTTCGTAGACGCCGTAAACTTTGTGAAACAAGGACAAACGTCGCCTTCTTCCAATGACTTCCTCGAATTGCTTTACAAACAACATCTGGCGATCAAGGTTTGAAATAGCGTTCTTGACGTCTCGCTCAAGCTGACGATGTTCCTCTCCCTTGGGGAAGTCTTGAACCAATTCTTGGCGTGTGATGTTTTCATCTGGATGGAGTTTGGAGAGAACCTCCTCTTCCATAGCACCAATCCATGGGTCAGGTTTCAGCCCTAAGAGCATGGGAATGTTGTCCTTTGTCGTGTATCCCATTCGGTTGTGAAGCAGACGTCCGCTGACAACATCTGAATCAAGTTGCAAATCCTTCCAGTCTTTAAACCGGAAATCTTCAATTCTGTACAGTAGTTCTTGCTGCTTTTGAACCAATACGTGTTCGTTGAATGCATCGAACACATCGGAGTACTTCTTGAACGATTTGTCCAAGACAAGATTCTGAATCCATCGATACTCTACAACCTGCTCTTCTCCACCGGTGATACGATGCTCATCAACTTTCAAAATCAATTCAGCATCATCGGTTTGGGTGAAAAAGCCAACAGAGATGACGTTTCGTGTTTCCAATTCGTGGACAATACGGTCAACGGACTTTTCCGGGAAAGGAAGTCTTTGGTGAAGTGATTCTGTTGTTTTGGGTCCTTCTGATCCAAGGATTTCTAGGATTTTTACACGAAGAGCCTCGTGCGGATCCCCAACGGACATGGTTTTCCATGCAGTTGGGGTTGTCTCATCAAATTCAGTAGCTATTTCAAAGGACATATTCTTGGTATCAAAGTCACGAAGGTCGACAATGGAACTCGAATCACTTTCAGCTAAACAGGCCAGGGTTCCATGAATTTCTGCCATGAACGGGTTGAACCATTTTCCGTCGATATCATCCTGGCCAGTACCGTTGATTTTGGTGATTTTTCCAGCCTCACAAAGTTCCTCAACCCACGATTGAATCACCTCCAGTTCGATACCTTCCATCTTTTCACGATACAACGGATTATTGAATTCTCGATCGAGACCACCCCCGTGTTGCATAAGTTCGAACAGTGTTTCAGGCGAATGTGGCACAGGTGCCTTATCGCTGTAGTATTTGTCCAACTGTTCCGCAGTCATCTCAGTGGCGAGACTGCGAGTGCCCATCAAACGGCGAAGCACTTCAGGATCGATGTCTTTGACGAGGAATGCCCTCGTCTTCATGGACATTAGGTCTTCGAAGGCAGACATGTACAGACTCATTCCGAGTCGAGATGGAATTGTGACTTTGGTATGGACAATTCGTGCATCCCCTTCGATGCATGATTCAAGGAATTGGTTGAGTCCGAAGACGTCAATATCTCCAAACAAGACTTCGTTCTTGGCCTCTCGCATCAACAACGAACCTTCCATCGTTCTGTGACGTGTGAGAAGGGCTTCCGCTTTCTGTTGGAACTGTTGAGGACTGATTTCCTCAGCACCAACACGCTTTGGAATAATCATCGAACGGCCAGCAACTTCTCGGAATCGCTTGGCGAAAATTTGGGTGTTGATGATGTATCTTTCAATCACTTCGATGTGGTTGTTTGAGCGGAATGCTTCGTACAACTGCCCGGGATCGACTTCTTGTGCAGTTCGGATTAATAGGCCATTCTCGTCGAAGGACAATTCGATGACGCTGACACCAGATGTTTCAGCAATACCTGCCATGAAGTAACCCAGTGCTGTATTGAAAGCACGACCCCGACAGGTCGTTATGAGGTATGCTGGGTGTCCCGTGCCGATGACTTGTTCAATCAAGATACGATTTGGTTCAGGTACTTGGAACGTATCGATGGTGTGTTCTTCCAAATGACGAGCAATAGCGTTGGAAACAGAATTTGACAGTCCATATGCATCGCGTAATACAACACGAGGATCTTGCTCCCTTCGCAAGGAAATCATACAATGGCGAATCAAGGAGAGAAGAGATGAGGACAATTCACGGCTACGTGAGCGTGCCTCTCCAGACCATGATGGTACCGTGGGTCTGTATCCTGTAACACTTGAAACGTTGACGCGAGTACCTTGGATGTTCGTGACCCGATAGGTCGAACCACCGAGGAGAATGACGTCCCCCCCACGTAGGTTTGATACAAAGGAGCCTGATAGTTGGCCAAGAATCGATCCTTCTGCATTGAACACAAGATAGGAATTGTCAGGTGCGATGGTACCGATGTTGGTATAGTAAATCATCCGAGCGTAACCTCGTTTGCCATAGGTATTGTCCTCCCAATCAATCCAAACGCGCCTCTCTTCTTCGAGCATGTCCAAAACTTCAATGAAATCATCGTACTCGAAGTTTCTATAATTCCATGCACTTGAAACAATTTCAAACGCTTCATCGATGTCGATTTGGTTGATAATGACCAGTCCGATGAGGAATTGAGCAACAACGTCGAGACAATTTTCTGGGAAGTCAAGACGATCCATCTCACCTGACTGTATGGCAGCTTGCAATGCAGCAAGTTCGATCAAATCATCAACGCTCGAAGGCAAGAATCGTGCACGAGGTATACCGCCAACGTGGTGGCCTGCACGACCAATTCGTTGCAATGCTGTAGCGATGTCTCCAGGAGAGCCGAGTTGAATGACCATGTCAACAGTTCCGATGTCGATACCCATCTCCAAAGAGGATGAAGTCACAACGGCACGTAGATGACCGTTCTTGAGTTGCTGCTCTACGTTCAGACGGATTTTTTTATCCATCGAACCGTGGTGGCCGGCAACGAGTTCACCAAGTCCAAATTCTGGCCGTCTGAGTCGTTGTACGAGGGTTTCTGTCATTTTTCTGGTATTGGCGAAGACGAGTGTTGTCGTGTGGGCTGAAATGAGATCGGCGATGACGCTGATGTTCTCGTCGAGTACTTTCAAAACTGGTAGGTCACTGAATTTGGGATGAGGTAGTAAGATGTCAAGGTCGAGTTCCCTGGAACCCGATACCTTTGCAATGTGCACTTTTTGCCCATCACCCCTCGATTCTCGATCATCGCTTGCGACCAAATATTCTGCAACGGTTTCTAATGGTTCCATGGTCGCTGAAATACCAATTCGCTGCACAGGTCGCTCGAGAAGTGTGTCCAAATAAGCCAGCGTCAGCGCAAGGTGAACACCTCGCTTGGTAGGGACAAGCGAATGCAATTCGTCGATAATCATGTATTCAACATCACTTATTATCGGTTGGAATTTTGGCGATGTAATCGCAATGGCAAGACTTTCAGGTGTGGTAATGAGAATATGTGGTGGGTTTCGCAGCATCTTTTGTCGCTCAGATTGTGGCGTATCACCTGTACGTAGACCTACGCGAATCTCTTGCGCACGGTCTGGCAAAAATCGTTCTGAAATTTCATTCAACGGCCCAATCAGGTTCTTTTGGATGTCGTTTGCAAGCGCTTTAATCGGTGAAATGTACACACAATGAATGCGTTTTTCCAATGTGCCATTCAAGGCTTTTCGTACAAGTTGATCGATAATGGTCAGGAAAGCAGTCAGAGTTTTACCAGAACCTGTTGGTGAGCAAAGAAGGAGGTGACCTCCATCCATGATTGTTGGAATTGCAAGCTTTTGTGGACGAGTAAAATCTGGGAATTTATCCTTGAACCAGTTGCGCACTGGTGGACACAATTTGTCCATCAACGCATCCGTATCCATAGGATTGTCGAGATACGTAATCTCAGGCATATTT
>CATISI010000041.1 GCA_949538025.1 Candidatus Poseidoniaceae archaeon | reverse complement strand
TTGATCTCGAACAGTTAGCCTCACTTCCTTCAGATGGGGAACGACCAATTTCCGATATCTGGATTCATGACTCCTATCGGCTAATCGATGGTAGCCCTTCCGAACATTTCGAAGGACGGATTGGAGCATCGCAACCAATCGAGTACCTCATGGAGAACAGTTGGGATGGCGGGGGTGCGGTCGGGCCGTTCCTTGCAACAAATGATGTCTTTCAGCAACGCTTCATCCTCAACGGTGAGGCGCTTGATGTACGGTTGTCCACACAAGCAAAACCGGAGCCTCACCTCGTTGACGACGTTCAGCTCATGGTCCGTTTACCGGATGGTCGATTTGCTGTAGGTGAAAGTTATCGAAACGATGGTCGCTCGATGCTGTACTATGATTTTGCCGACCACCTTAACACCACAGCTTTCCCTCCAACGAATGAAACCACCGTCGGCATTCACCTTGATGAAGAAACGCTCAACGGAATTGAGTATGTTGATGTCATCGTCACGGGACGCTATGTGACGCCTGGAAATCTACCCGGTACGTTGGGTATCGAAGGCGATCGCCTTGGATTCGGTCTTGCTGTCCGTGGGGTAGAACTCGACCCATTGAATCATTCCGATGCGGATGGAGATGATGTTCCGTACGAAGACGATGTGTGTCCGTTCGTCAGTGCCCTTGGCTGGGATACAGACAGAGATGGCTGTATCGATGATCTCGATAAAGACGGAATCGAAGACAACTTCGATGATTGCTTGCTGACGCCCCCTAATGTTCCTGTAACCCAACAAGGGTGTGCGCAACAGAACGACGCTCCCCGGGTGTTTTTGGACGAAGTTTCGTTGCTGCAACACGACAATGAAACCATATCGATTCTCTTTTCGATTCTCGATCAGGATCCCGTTAACGTAACGATTGTTCTCGAACGTCTTGGACCGCAGACAGGTACTGTACACGTCTGCAACATGCTTCTTTTGGATGATGCCTGGAATACGTGCTCTGTGAATGTGAGTCAAGATTTCTTCCCGTTGAGTGCATCTGGAAATTGGACTGTTAGAATTGATGTTATCGATTTGAATTCCAGTTCGTGGACAGCCCCCGCATCGACGAGTTTTACGTCTGAGCAGATTACAATCCATGTTTCGCAGCCGATTAAAGAAGAGAAGAACAGTGCCATCTCATGGTCGGATACTGCATTGTGGTCTTCTCTTGTTGCCGCCATTGTCATTTCTCTCATCGCCCAATTTGCGCTCCGAAAGTCTCGATATGTGTGAAAATTGAACAATAATTCTTCATGGTTACGAGGGGCTATCTTCAAACCTTATGGCATCCACGGTGGTTTATCCGAGAAGGTGTTCAAGATGAGCGGACGATTATATGTTGGAATTGACCTAGGAACGTTTCAGTCAACCATTGCTTCAAGCGCAGGTGCCATGCACTCTGTTGAAACAGTGGTTGGACGACCGAAAGACCCTGTAGCACGAAACTTCCTCAAGCGTGATGTTCTCTTTGGTGCTGATGCACTCAAGAACAAGCTTGCTTGCAACCTCTACCGCCCTATGGCAGCTGGTGTTGCCCAAGATGATGAAGCGAAACTTGCTGCTGCAAAGGCATTCGTATCTCACCTTATCGAGACTGTCGACCCGGAAGAATTTGATGAGGTATTTGGTGTCATTTGCTCCCCAAGTCACGTCTCATTTACCGATAAGAGCAATCTTGTAGCAACCCTACGTGGTCAAGTCAATGCTATCATGGTCGTTACCGAGCCTTTTGCAACAGCCTTTGCAATCGGTGAAATCGGCGGGTCCATTGTCGTCGATATCGGCGCAGGTACGACCGACATTGCTCGAATCC
>CATISI010000040.1 GCA_949538025.1 Candidatus Poseidoniaceae archaeon | reverse complement strand
TCTCGAAGATGAGAATGTTGCATTGGTGTTTGATGATGTCCACAGTATTTCGTCCAGACATCAAGAATCGTTTTCCAACCTTTTTCAAGCGCTTGAGGACCATTCGATTCCTTTCATGCTGTTGGGGCGAGATCGTGATACGTTTTCCATCGATGGAACCTATGTCGAATTGGGGCCACTCGAGCAAACAGATGCTATTGAATTACTCAATCCTGAACTTGGTGATGAGCGTGAGGCAATCGTTGAGGCACTTGGAGGTCATCCCTTGGCCATCCTCCTCCATGACGCATCAACACCACTCCCAGAGACGAATCTAGACGTTCGTGCTTATGTTGATCAGGTTGTTCTTGGCGAAGCATCGGCAGGCGTCCATGAGGCTATGTCGCCGTTCTTGGTGTTGCCATTCCCGGTTCCTGCAGAACGGATGCCTGAGCCAAACGATGTTGCCTTGCTCGATGAACATACCTTGCTTCGATGGGGTAACAGGGATGCGGCGATGGAGATGCAACACTTGATTCGCAATGTGTGCAAGTCCTCGCTTAATGATTCGGAGCTCGATGTACTTCATCGTTCAGCGATTACGCACTGGGAACAACAGAACGACGCTTTGGCATCGATTCTTGAATTGCATCACCGAATACAACGCGGTGAGACGGAAGTATCGAATCATCTCTCTGCACGAGCAAACGAGCTCATGTCATCCTATTCTGGTGCGTTCGCAACACTACTCGATGAAGCACTGGTCAGCAATTCTGAAGACATCGATCTGATTGAACTCGCAGCACAACACGCGCTCAACCGTGCAGAGATTGATGTTGCAAAGGCCTACATTCAGGACCAAGATACTCCCAAACTTGTCAACATCCGTATGCAGATTGCACAGTTTGAAGGAAAGAAAGATTCCATGCAAGATCTTGAAACCATTCTAAATGAAATCCCTGATGCACAACAGAAGTTACGTGTCCAACTCTCTGTGCTTTCTCGTTGCATTGATGATCTTGCCCCATCCTCAAGTGCTAGTGATCTCCAAGTCATCGAACGGTTGCTCAACCAAGTCGAATTACCGGATTCTGAAAATGAGCGCCAGATCGTGTTGACAACACTCGTCATCATGCGCCATTCACTTGCGCTTGAGCGAAAAGATCTGGATGGTGCGAACTTTTTGCTTGAACAACTCCGAGACATTGGGTCGTCGACGGACCCACTTTTGCAATATTTGAGTATGAAAACGGAATTGAAAGCGGCTGATTCGAAGCCGATGAATGCTGCACTGACGCTGAGGAACGCAGAGCTCACTGCAACGCAGTTGCATCAGCCTCTGTACAAGGCGTCACTCTTGCTACTCATCTGCGAGCAATTGGTGGAAACACAATTGCCGAGAGCAAAAACACTCCATGCTCAAATCGACATCCATTCACTCGAAGCGATAGATGCTCCCTCAGCAAGACGTGTCGTTGCAAAGTGGTGGGAAGTGAAGTCGATGTTCGATGATCGAGAGCGTGTGATGTCGTTACGTGAAGCAATCCTCAGGTATCGCTCCGTCGGTTGTCCAAATCGAGCACGCATGCTCTCAAGTCGTTTGCATTCAGTTTGACCTACAACTCAGCACCAATCATGGTCTTCGTATCTTGAATGCCTTCAAGTGGCCGTATTTCTTCGACAATACATCGAGTGAGAGTGAATTCATCATCCGCTTGAACGCGTGCAAGAAGGTCAAATTCTCCAAACAGCATCCAACGATCAGTAACATGTTCAATGTCATCGAGTGCATTACGAACACGCTCTTCTTCACCGGGCGTGGTCGTGATCAAAACAAATCCTATCGCCATCTTCAGACCTCAATATTCAACCGCAATCAGCGTTTGCGTGTCTCGAATTCCTTCAATCGTTCTGAACCCTTTCATCAACAGTGTCGTAAGTGTTTTTGCGGACTCGCTGCTCACATGAGCGAGCAAATCGAATTCACCATAGAGAGCATGGACTTCTTTCACTGCACCATGCGATGTTAATGCAAGATATACATCGCGTTCATACGACGGCTCGGTCTTCACGAGGACGAATGCTTCTGGCACGAAGCCTGCTTGAGCAGACAGGTTTTATCGCTTCGGGTCTCGTTTGTTGCTCGCACAGGCGACGGGTGGCTTCAAATGCTATCGCCTTGGTTGAGTAACTATGGAGAGTAAGCAAAGAATCCTAGCGTTGAGTTTACTCTTCCTTCTCTTGTTTATGTCCATCTCTCCAATGGTTCAGCCCTTTGCGTCTGCAAACGAGGTTGCAGAGACTTCAGGAAGAGCGACCACAACGTGGTCAGGAACGGTGTCATTGACCAGTGATTACTTCGTCAACGTCCAGGATGAATTGCTTATCACCTCATGCACGAGTGTTGTCATGTCGCCAGGCATCCGAATCTATGTCGATGGTCGATTAACGATTCAAGGGACGTCGACATGCCCTGTTGTTCTCTCAAGTTCTTCAACAACAGGCGACCACGAAGGTATTCAATTCAACACATCGTCCAATGGGCGTGGAAGTACAGTCAACCATTTGCACATCGAAGATGCCATCTATGGGATGACCTTGTACGGTTCAAATCCTATTCTCAACAACGTGACCATCTTCAATCCGGACCGTGTTGGAATCGATATGTTCGGTAGTTCCACTCCAGTTATTCGTGACCTGCATATCGAACAAGCTGGCCGAAATGTCCCGTTCCAAAACGACTGGCGTTACGGTATTGGTTTGTCTGTTGGTGATGGCTCAACACCGATTGTCCAAGGCGCGTATTTCACGGATCATCTCCTACGAGGATTGAATCTCTGGGGGGCATCTGGTGGACTGTACCGAGATATTGTTATCGACAACATATCGGGTTCAGTTCTTGGTGAAGCAGCCGGTGTTTGGGTTGAAGACAGTGTCCCATTGTTCGAAGACTTGAGCATCGATAAGAGCGACACAGGAATCATTGTCCGTCACATCGATGATTCGGGGTACACACGAGCCGTGTTCAGAGACGTTGACATCAGCAACAGTATGTACCGCGGCGTATATTTAGACAAGAACAATCACACCAACTATACGAATTACGAAACGGCTGATTTCACTAACCTAACCGTTCGTGGGACGGGATCATCCGGAGCAACATCACCTGGAATCGCTTTTGCAGCAATTGAAATCAATGCGACCGGCGCATGGATGGAAAACGTCCTGGTCGATGATGCTTCATCTGTCGGTGTTCGTTTGTTCTTTGTCGATTCGACAACCACGTTGCGCAACATGACGATTCGAGATGCTGGTGAAGCAGGACAAGGCGCTCACTCTGCAGGATTAAGCATTCAAACCTCCTTCTTCGCAGCACATCTTGAGAACATCGAGATTAGTGGATCTCCTGGACCAGGAATCCACTCATCAAGCGGAGGCTCTCTGCAAGGCACGGACTGGAATCTTCACAACAACTCAGAACAAGGCCTGTACATTGACTCTGCTACCGTTGTTGTGGATGGATTAATCTCCTCGGACAATGGATTTTCAGGCGCTCATGTCTTTGATGCCCGTTACGTCACCTTTTCCAATGTGACCTCAACAAACGACGGTTCTCTTGGTTCAAATGCGATGGAACAAGCAGGATTGTCCTATCAGAAATCAAATGATTTGGAAACAGCGTCAGGTGACGTGGCGTGCACACATTGCCATGTCGAAGCATCTCAAGGTCATGGCGTCTATGTCATCGATTCGGTTGACCTTTGGCTAGATGATCTCTCAATCGCAAACATCGATGCAACTCTTCCTGCCATGTACGTCGATAACGGTGGCTTGACCTTGGGAACTCAAGGCGGGCGGTTCAATCTCATGAACACCAACATTGAACACGAATCATTGACGCAACCTGCCTTGTACATCGAACAAGCCGCCGGAAACATCGACGGATTGACGCTTCAAGGCAATCACAGTGGCATCTATTGGGATGCAGATCACAACGGAAATTTCCCATCGACATTGAGCAACACAGAATTCGTTGGTACTGAGTGTCTCAAACTCATCAATCATCCCGACCTTGGTGGTTATGGAAACACGATTGGAACGGATTGTACCGGACGGGTATGGATTGAAAATTCAGACGTCAATTTCTCGAACTTAGCGGATGCAAGTGGTACTCACATACTCGATTTGGATGCTTCATCCGCGTTGCATTTACATCAACCAAACAATGTGGACTTGACAATGGCAAACATCCCATCGGGTGCCGTTGTAGACGTCGCTTGGGATGTCACAGTTTGGGTTGTCAACAACCGTTCCAACGGTATTCCGAATGCCTATGCCAATGTGAGTTTCACGCAATTTGAACCATCTGTATCGGAGTTTACGAACGATCTTGGGGTTGTCGAGTTAACCGATTTCATCGGTCAGCGATGGACCAATTCAGGGTCTTCAGCCATCAACGATGTAACCGCTGAATGTGGATACGACAGCGAAAGCAACACGACAACGGTAAGCTTCGATGGGGACAAAGTCATGTATTGTGTTCTCGAGTTGGACAATCAACCTCCGTTTTTGAATTGGACTTCACCGATGGATGGAGATGTGTTCCCATCGCAAGGACAAGTGTTGTTCGACGCTCAAGAGTCCTGGGATTTGGACGACGATCCTTTGACACTGACGTGGACTTCTTCATTGGATGGCACCATCTTATCCGCACAAAGCACGACTCCATTTTCGTTAAATGATGGTGTATCTGGGATGACACTCAGCGATGGCATTCATGACCTCACGCTGGAAGTTTGTGATAATGCTGGACATTGCATATCAGAAACACGAACCATCGAGTTAACCAATCTCGCCCCAGTACTGAATGTAACCTTTGACCCAGGTTTAACCCAATGGAACGAACTCATCATGCCTCAGACGGGTACAGTTTCCATAAATACAACAGGAACCTTGGATCCAGAAGGCGATGACTTTGCTTGCTTGATCACGTTTGGTGGTTACAACCGACAAGGTTCTGGATGGGGCAATCAATGGGTTTGTCCAGAGGTGTTGACCTACACGTTCGATCATTACACCGACGACCCACCAGCATCGTTCTTCTTGAACGTCTTTGCATGGGACAAGGTTGGAAACAACGCAACCTACACTGTCGAAGTAAAGCTGTACAATGAGATGCCAACCGCTGCTTTCACGCTTGAACGGAATGGAACGGCAAGCGAGGATGTGATTTTCTTCAATGGAAGCAGTTCGGCAGACCCAGAAAACAACCCAGTTTCGTTCGAATGGTGGTCGAATGTGGATGGCACGCTCATGGTTGGTCAAGGCATCGACAACATCTCTTGGAACGGACATCTATCTCGTGGCGTACACCAGATTGAGTTGCGAATAACCGACGATCGCATGGACCATGGGGGCCAAATGTCGGTTGGTTCTCAATTGATTACAGTCGATAATTCAGCACCACGAGCAGCCATCGAAGAATTGACCTTGTTTGATGACCTAGACTCGTCTGTTCTGATTCCATTCAATGCCAATGGAAGTGGTGACTTCGATTCAGCCTGTTTCACATTCCCAACCGATGGGACATGGCATTGTGCAGAAAGCGAACCTGCTGCCGGCTCTGAGTTCTTGCAAATCAATTGGTCGAGCAGCCTTGACGGTCGACTGACCCCAGAAGACGAGGATTGGCTTACGTTTGAGACTCGACTCTCTGCAGGCGTCCACGTCATTACGCTCACATTGAACGATGGCATTAATCCGAATGTAACGGCAACAAGAATGCTTACAGTTGCCGAATCTGCACCAATTCTGGTCCTCGACTCACCAGTGAACGGTAGTCAATTTGCATCTAGCGACCTGATTGTTATCGATGCTCGAAACAGCGTTGATTACGATGAGGATGAATTTACACTGACCTTACGAAGTTACGATGATGCATCATCAACCTACATCCCTCTCCTGGCCGATGTGTCAACAAGCACTGTTCATGAAATTCAATTGCATGCTGGCCTTCGAGACCTACAGATCGAACTGGTCGATGCAACTGGAAAATCACGTGTTGAATCTTTTGAATTGCTTATTGTCCCAAGCGATCCCGAAGCAGTGATTGTTTCGCCTACAAATCTCGATTCGGTCGAACCTGGTGCGACCATCGTCTTTGAAGGCGCATCCTCTGATGCAGATGATGACCTTGTGACTAGAGAATGGCGGCTTCATGTACCAGGTGCACAAACAAGCGTGTTGAGCACACAATCGACCTTCACACAAGTTTTCGCTCCTGGTTCACATCACGTTTCGTTGTATGTACAGGATGCTCGTGGTGCTTCCTCAGAACAACACATCAACTTCACAGTCCGCTCAAGCCTCCCTGAATTGGTTCAAACCAGTTTGGAACTGTCTCAAACTGAGTTTATTTCTGATGAACGAGTCACGCTCGATGTGTCTGTGCAGTTGATTGATGCTGATGGTACGACCGACAATGTCCGGGTCGATATCGTCCACAACATTCAGACATGGAGCTTCAATCTCAGCGACGATGAAGGCGATGGTATCTGGACTGGATCACTCGAATTCCAGCCTTCAGATGTTGGACAACCAAGTTTCAAGGTCATTGCAACAGATGGTGAAGGCGATTCAGCGAGCGTAGATATTCTCTACACGCCACTCAAGGTTGTTGAGGCAGGAGGGGGAGGTCTCATGTCCACTGGTGTCCTCATCGGTGCAGTTTTCATTGCTATCCTCGTTGCCCTACTCATGACACTTCAACGTCGTAGAGCAACCGCTGCAGAAATGAAAATCATCGATTCGTGGGGCGTCTTTGGTGATGGAGACGTCGAAAACGATGCATCGGATGAGGAATCCAATGAAGGTGAGAAGTTGGACTGGGACGCTGTATAGACCCATAAGTTGTTGCACCATACAGTAAAATACGATTCATTCTCATCACCGCACATGAGAAAAGCGCTAGCACTTGTCCTCACCAGCCTTTTGATTGCGACAACATTGCCAACAAGTGTTGCTGCAGATGAACCAGAACCCATTGCTTGGGGCATTGAATATGATTATTCGAATCTGAACACAGACATCGCTTCGATGATTGGAATCGACTTGCAGGAGGTCTTCTCAGAGGTTATGGCAGCAGGAGACGATTCAGGATTGGATCTTCTCATCGGAAGCGTTACCAGTGGTTCAACCACCATCGTCTTCGAACAATACGATGGACCATTGACTACATTGGATGTCGACGGAACGTCAACTGATTTCTCAACTAAGATGACAGAACTTACTGTACGTCACGGTCTTTTGGACGATTTCGCTGTTCATTCCGAATGGAGTGATTCCTACGGTGGAATAGATCTCACAATTGGTTACGATGCTGAGCAATTGTTCAATGCTGATGTTCTCTACACAGAGTACTTCGACTCCGAAATGGGTCTTCATGGAATGGATATGGAGATGGAAATTGAAGCAATGATTGAGTACAGCGTGGGTGTTACTGGAGAGATTTCTGGCGACGGAGAAACACTGCCATTCGATATTGATTTGACCATTCGTACCTCATTTGATATCAACAATGGATTGCTAGAAGTGCGCATGGCCGACGCTTCCCCGCTCTTTACTGAGATGGAAGGTTTGCAACCAGGTCAGGAACTGACATGGGAATGTGGTTCAGATGAAAGCCATGTTGACTCATCGTTTGACGGAGTCCACATCAAAGATATCTGCTCGGAATACGACATTCATTACGAAACAGAGACATCGGTCCTGTTTGAATTGACAGGTATCCCGACCGAAGAACTCGGTCTCCCTGCAGGGGACTTCGACTTCACAATTTCTGATACTGTCACCGACATGTACGATGGTGAAGTTGAACTCTTCTTCATGGGAGGTGCGATGGAACTGCTTGATGAGCCAACACAAATGATCACCATCGATGATGGAAGCAGCATCGAAGTCCACCAAGCGTATGCATCTCCGACTCCAATCGCCTTCCCTGCTATGTGGGCCATGATGTGGGCCAACTCAGTCGTAGGTAGTGGAGATTACCCAGGTATTGTAGACGCTCTTCTCAGTGACGAAAACTTCGAGGAGATTTTCGGTGATCTGGCAGATGATTTTGGAGAGGGTGACGAAGAAGACTACTTCATCTGCGCAAACCTCAATGAAATTCCACACGAGTATGTCGAGGACGGTTACGATGACTGCGGTGACAACTCCGACGAAGAGTTTGTTTGCGATGATGGAGAGATCATCCCCGGACACTGGGTCAACGACGGATGGGAAGATTGTACCAACGGTGAGGATGAGACAACGGAGCAGGAAGAAACTCTGGAATTCTACGTCGACATGTACGACTCTAGCGAATCAGAAATGAACTTTGATTACGAAGTACATGGCTTGGAATACGACGAAAATTATGAGGTTTCGTGGACAGTTACCGACGATGAAGGAACTACATCCGACGCAGGTTCTATTGCCATTACAGACGGATCCTACAGTGCGTACGACAGTGCCAGCGCTGAAATCAACGGCTTTGGCGAGTATTGTGTCGACATCGAAGTAACTCGATTGAGCGATAATGAAGTTGTTGGTACCCAACAAGAGTGCGACTCGATTTCACAAGATATGGAACCAAGTGAACGACTCGTGAACATTGTCGAAGCACTCGCCGAATCGACATTGGACAACACCATGGAGTCCTTTGGACAAAACCTCGAAAACCGTTTGACCAACTTTGAGGATGATTATGATGTTGCATACGAAGATGGTATGGTTTACGCATTGTACGATGATTCAACCAACCGTTTCGTTGGTTTCCAACTGGTTGCATCACCGGGTGGCACACAGTGGTACACACTCATTGGACCAGATAGCTCAGCCTACGGTACACCTCAGCGAGGTCTCTCTGTGACCTACTTCACTGGTATTGAAGCGGTTGAAGAAGCTGAGGAAATTGAGGATCAAACCGATTTGAGCGACCTCGTTGATGTTACACAACACAACACCGAAGATGTTGAAGCAGTTAACGAGGGTATTGATCCTGCTACGCTCCCTGAAGAGCCAAATAACGAAGAAGAGGT
>CATISI010000039.1 GCA_949538025.1 Candidatus Poseidoniaceae archaeon | reverse complement strand
CGATGTGGTATTTTTTTCATCCACTTTCGGCACTGTCTTCTTCAAGGATGACCTACAAGTAGTACCATGGGCGGACGTGTAGGGGTTGTCTTGTTGTCATTGCTCTTGTTGTGTTCGATGCTTGCTGGCTGTTTTGGAGACGATGATTCAGACCAGAAAAAACTCATTGACTTGGTCGTGCATTACGATGCAACAAATGGAACTATCCAGCAATCGTTCATAGGTGGGTCTCAAATTTCATTTACCAGTGTCACCTTTGAGTTTGATTTTGCTCGAACAACATCCGACTATGGCCTGAAGACCTTCACACTCGACCCAGGTGATGGTCGTGCGATTATCAGTAAAGATGCATCTGAGTCAGCAAGCATCGACGTTGAATACCAAATTCACGGGATGTACACAGTCATCTTAGCAGCAACTGACATCAACGACAATACTGCGAACATGACTGTTGTAGTCCGAGTCGAACACTCGGTTGAATGGAGCGAAGCAAATTCTGCGGATCCTGATACGATGGAAATCAACACAACTCCAGGGAGCGAAGACTCTAATCCAAAGCAGATCGTTGTTGAATCGGTTGTTGAAAACCCAAGTATATTTGGCACACCCGGAAGCCCTGTCACTGTCACATGGGAGCTTACAGACTCTGAATCAAACAGCAAAGGCAGCAACACAGAACAAATACCCGATGGACAATCAGGGACGTGGGATTTTAATCTGAACTATCCTAGTCAAGGCCTCCATGATTTGACGGTTACCATTGACCAGGGTACAGACCGAGTAAATATCAATCACATCGTTGACATCCTTTACGAACAAGAAGAATCGGTCCCAAATCCGTATCAGCAAGAGAATGAATCTGGAGAAGAGGGTTCTAAAAGTGAATGAAAAGTGAAAATCGGCATCGGGTGACGATGATTCGATTATCGTTCAGATTTCGTTGACCATTTGTCCCATTCTTCGCTTGATATACCCTCAGCCATTGGTTTGGTATGAGTGATACAATGAGCACAAAAACAAAGAAGAAAACAACAAGTAAGAAGAATGAAGTCCCTACTGAAGACGAAGTGGTAACAATGGAAGTCGTAGATGAAGAGGTTCCTGAAGTCAAAATTGAGGACCTACCCGGAGTTGGTCCAGCAACAGCTGAAAAACTCCGAGAAGCTGGTTTTGACGAACTTCTTTCCCTTGCCGTCATGTCGCCAGCGGATCTCGCAGAGCAAGCGGAACTTGGTGAAGCAGTTGCTGGTAAAATCATTAATGCTGCCAAGAAAATGGCCAACATCGGTGGTTTCGTTTCAGGTGTTGCGCTCCTCGATCGTCGACGTGAAGTACAGAAGCTTTCATCCAAAGTTCAGTCGATTGATGACCTACTTGGAGGAGGATTCGAAACACAGGCTCTCGTCGAAGTGTACGGTGCATTCGGTTCCGGGAAAACCCAAATTGGGCACCAACTTGCTGTCAACTGCACCATGCCAATCGAAGACGGGGGTTTCGATGGCGATGTCTTCTACATCGATACTGAGGACACGTTCCGCCCAGAGCGAATTACTCAGATGGCCCGTGGACATGGTCTTGATCCAGACATGGTCCTGAGTCGAATTCACGTCGCACGTGCATACAACTCTGCGCATCAAATGCTCCTAGCTGAAGAAATCAAGCGTATGAGCAAGGGACTCAATGTCAAGATGATCATCGTCGATTCGCTTACAAGCCACTTCCGTGCAGAATTTATTGGTCGCGGTATGCTTGCAAATCGGCAACAAAAACTAAACCGCCACCTCAAGGATCTCAAGCAACTCGCTGACGTCAACAATGCACTCGTTTTGGTAACAAATCAAGTCCACTCCAAACCTGATGCCATGTGGGGAGATCCAACCAAACCAATCGGTGGCCACGTTCTTGCTCACGCCTCTACCTTCCGACTTTACCTTCGAAAAGCAAAGGGTGGGCGAAGAATTGCACGACTCGTGGACTCTCCGAACCTTCCAGATGGCGAGTGCGTCTACCAAGTGACACAAGAAGGTCTCCGTGATTGATTCAGTGTGCTGAAATCCCTCCCATAATGGAAGTTCGGTGCAATACATTCAAGTTAGGGTGAATCAAGATAATGGTCATGCGCCATTTGATTGAACGAGTTTTGGAACTGTCTGATGAGGAAATTGTACCTCAACTCGATCCTCAAACCAACGGCCAAGGTACAGACGAAGAGCTCCGAGCATTGCTTGAATCGCTTCAGCCCCGAATCCGAGTCTATGGAGTGGGGGGTGCCGGTTGCAATGCAGTTGGTCGGCTTGATGCTGAAGGCCTGTTTGAGAACTCGTTCGTTACAGGTTATGCTATCAATACAGATGCCCAAGCGCTCCTCATGTCACCTCTTGAACACAAAGTCCTGATTGGACGAACTGCGCGAGGAAGGGGTGCTGGAGGCGATCCAACAAAAGGTGAGGCTGCAGCCCTTGAATCCGAGATGGCGCTTCGAGCAATCACAACCGATACACAACTTGCAATCATTGCTGCGGGCATGGGAGGTGGTTCCGGTACCGGAGCAGCAGGCCATATCGCACGACTGGCAAAAGAACAGGGCGCCATGACCATCGCCGTCGTCACATATCCATTCAAATCCGAAGGTGCGACGCGCAAAGAAAATGCAGAATGGGGTCTTGAGCGACTTCGTGAGCACTGCGATACGATTCTCGTGATTCCAAACGAGCGTCTCCTCGAAATCGAAGGCGTAAAGGATCTTCCACTCGCCAGTGCATTCCGAGTTGGAGACGAACTCCTCGTCCGTTCTATTATTGGCGTTACTGAACTTCTCACTCGTGATGGAATGGTCAACCTCGACTTCGAGGATCTCAAAGCCGTCATTCACTCAGGGGCAGGGGTAGCGATGATTGGTCTTGGTGCCGGCTCTGGACCTGGGCGAGCTGAAGAAGCTACATTGGAAGCCCTGCATTCACCCCTACTCGATCTCGACTTCAGCGATGCTCGCGGTGCGCTCATCAATGTCGTCGGAGGCAACAATCTCACCTTAGGAGAGGCGGAACGTTGTGCTCAGATTATCACAGAGCGGATCTCGCCTCATGCAAAAATCATCTGGGGAACTGCTGTCGATGAAACATTGGATGATGAAATCCGCGTCATGCTCGTACTAACGGGTGTCAAGAGCGAGCAAATTCACGGATCCTCGGAACGACGTCAGCTCAAAGCCCTACGGAGTAGTACAATTGAATTTGTCAATTGATTAGTCACGCAATGTGATGATGAGCAGCCCTACAAGTGCAATCATCGAGACAACCCCTACGGTGTAGTCCATAGGGCTGAACTTATCGGTCTGGTCTGTGAAAATTTCACCATCGTACTCTACACCTGGCAATCGGAAGATGCGACTGTTCCACGCGTCTTCAGAACTTGCTTGATTACCATTCACTGCGTTGCCGTATACTGTGAAGTCTACATAGGTAGTGTTGTCCTCAGGACTTACGAATGAAAAGTTCCAATTTCGGACCATATTGCCTAATT
>CATISI010000038.1 GCA_949538025.1 Candidatus Poseidoniaceae archaeon | reverse complement strand
CGAACGAAGGCTGGCGCTGACAAGGTCATGGAACTCATCCGTGAAGTCAATCTCAAGGAGCATGAGGCCGATATGATTGAAGCAGAAGCTGCTGCATTCGTGTTCACAAACGGTGAAGGTCAACCGCTGGCAGCCATGCACATGTATCGTGTCCTTCAGCGACTCGATGATGTTGCAAATGCTTGTGAGAAGGCTGCTAACGCCTTCCTACCGCTCTTATCGAAGTGAAATAACCGACACGGTCAAATCGTGTTTGTCTTGGTCGTGGAATGTTGAGAAAACTTGACCCCCCCCCTCCACTTCGCAAAGAGACTGAGCAGAATGCCTTTTGGGAACAGGAAGAGGATAACAGAAGAATCCCTGTGAGTTCATCGTCAAAGAATGGTTTGCCAGATGGAATTTTGTCGTTTTTCTTGTTCATCAATGGCATCTTTTTGTTCACAAATCCTGGGCTCATCTGTTGTAGTATCGTCGTAGTCGTTCCTGTTCTGATGATTAATTCGGTCGTTTCAGAAGAGGACCCGTCTGTGAGAAAACGTAAGATTCTGGTTTACTTCTTCCTTATTGCCCTTGCAGTTTACATTGGTTGGAAGATCTTTGAAGCGAACTGTTGTGGCTACGAAGCATATGGAACAGTTCCGTATTAGGTCGGCGAATGGTTTATTTTTTTCAATTCTAAGCGGAGAATAATGGATGAAGACAAGGCAGAATCGGACGATTCTACGGATGCTTCAGAGGGATTTCAACCCAAATCACCTGCCATGAAGCGGTGGAAAAAAAGATACATCGATCATGATGATGTAGACGATTCTACCACAGAAGAGGATGATGAAAGCAAATCGAATGAGGTTGTGCAACCATTGGTTTCAGATGCAAATCTCCAATTCAGGGGCTTTTGCCAACTCCTCATCGCCGTGGCCATCATAGGTGCTATCTTCTCATTCATTGGGTACGCCACTGGTCCTCAAACCTGCGATGATGACAATCTGTTTGAAATGCTAGGACAATTCATGTTCTGGACCGGTATGCTCGGAATACCAATCAATTTGTTCATCTTGCTGATTTCTTTTGCGAGTTCTGAATTTGATTCTCAGGATGTTTTTGTCTGGACACTGATTCACTTTGTCGTTTCAATAGTATTCCTGTTCTTGTTTATTGAATATCTCTTACAGGACATGTTCTGTGATGCTTGTATGGGGTACCCTGGAGAAGATTGTTCGGACTGATCTTGGATGGCCGAATCTACTTCGACCACATGGATAGGTCGGGAGCAGCAGGGACGGTGTTGTCATACGTGGCTGGTTGTTCCCATTTGACTGGAGCTTTTGGCCGCTTCCATCCAAGGATGGTTACAAGGAGAACAATCATGCTTAGTACAACAATTGTGACGATGTTTTCACTGAGTTGGGATACATATGTCGAGCGTTCCTCAGGTTCTGATGTGGTTGCTGGAACGACTTCAATCTCCTCAACTTCTGTGAATTCGACAACGATTGATTCACAATCAAAGATGTCCTCAGTTACAGCACATACTTCACCTCTATAGATTCCCGGCGAGGAGGCTGTGACGGTTGCTTGGTTGATTGATATCTCAGTTTGGAGGGTATCTTCGAAGTCAAAGAGAATGGTTTCTGTGTCAGGATTACTATAGGCAGTTATCGCAATGTTCCTGTTGACTTCTGCGTATTGGCTTGAATATGAAACGATCAAAATCTGAGGGTTGAGAGGGGGTAAGCCTTCGTCAATCTCTCCGTTGCAATTGTCATCGATTCCGTTACGAACCTCTCTCGCAAAGGGACTAATGTTGGAATTGTTGTCATCGCAATCTTGGAACCAGAGAAGACCGTCACCATCCTTGTCGAGATCGGCGAACAGTGGATTGGTTCCAATGAACAACTCATATCCATCCTTCAGACCATCATCGTCCGTATCTGCGTCTTGCCACTCCGTCATGTGGATGTTGTATTCATCAATGTCCACAAGCCCATCTCTATCAGCATCGGTCGTTAGGAAGTCCTCGTCAACATCTTCATCGCAATCATCATCAATACCATTCAACCATTCAGACAATCCGGGGCTTCTGTCAGAATCGTTGTCATCGCAGTCTTGGAACCAGTAGTACCCGTCACTGTCATCGTCTGGATCGGTATAGGTTGGATCCGAAAAGAAAACCTGGACTTCATCGCCATCATCCATGCCATCCCCGTCTGTATCTGGATTGTTCCAATCGGTGAATTGAACGTGAAATTCTGCCCAGTCACTCAATCGATCGTTGTCTGAATCCAAATCCTTGAATCCTTCATCAATACCGTTTTCACAGTTGTTATCGATGCCATCGAGCAGCTCGGGTTGAAGTGGTTTAATGTCGGGATTGCTATCGTTGCAATCTTGGAACCAATACCATCCATCGCTGTCACCATCATCATCGAAAACCAACGGATTGCTAAAGGTGACAAGGACTTCAGTGCCATCGCTCAACCCGTCGCTATCCGTGTCACTCTGGAGTGGATTGGTTGAGAAAATAAGAATTTCTTGGCCATCGTTGAGCAGGTCATCATCAGTATCTGAATCAATCGGACTCGTGGACGAATTGAAGATTTCATATCCGTCCATCAAATTGTCATCGTCTGAATCAGGGTCGAATGGGTCGGTATTGTGGATGCTTGTTTCGTCTTCATCAGGAAGGCCATCGTTGTCGGTGTCGATGATTTCTTCAGCCCCGTGAATCACCAATTCCCAGTGGTTCCATGTTCCCGTATCTCCATTCCCACGGTCGTTGACTTCAAGGGTCCAAACACCATCTGAAGATTCGTCCCAGTGCAGCATCGAAGAGAACACCCATTCATTGAAATTGTTGTTGTTGTCTTCGTGTTTTTCAGCCAATCTCGACTTTGTTCCATCCGGTGAAGTGAGGGTGATTTCCAAGTCACCACGGAAGGTGTGATCAGCATCAAATCGTACCTCGACCGATTCAACAAGCAAGCCAGCGTCCACCGTTACGTTATCTGAGAGTCCACTTGCCGTATTGTCTGGTATGGATTGTGAAATGTCAATCTCGCCGCTTGACCAGTTGTATTCAGGATTCACATTGGTCCAGTTCCGAGCTATGTGAACTGCAAGTCCAGCATCGATGGCACCGTGACCATACTTGTGATTAACATCATGGCCTCCTCCATTGAGGACCCAATCGCTGTCACTTGCATCGTTTGTGCGAGCACTGTGGACCAAGACGTGTTGAACATCTCGATAGGTGAGTGATGGATTCGCTTCAAGCATGAGGGCAATCACACCAGAAACAAGTGGTGTTGCACTGCTCGTTCCGCCAAAGTTGTTGTTGATGTCTGTGGAGGTGTAACCACCAGAACCACGAATGTCTGCGGTTGTGATTCCTTGAGCACCTCCGCGTGAGTGTGCCGCGACGAGAATGTTAGCGCCGTCTTCGCTGTACCATGCTTGGTTTCCATAATCCGTGATGGCAGCGACTCCAATGGTGAATCGTGAGTTTGCGTATCCATCGTAATTGGAATTGTCATCGTTGTTTCGTCCGTTTCCACCAGCGAGCGTGACGATGGTCCCTAATCCACCTCGCCCTTGGTACATGTTGTCCTCCAGTGAAGCTTGAAGCAGTGGCTCTGGTCCACTGACAACTTTTCCTGAATCACTCGGCCCCCATGAGTTGGAGGAAACAGCGACGAGGTCACGCCGATGACCAATAGCATCTGCTTCGTCTTGGTCAGTGTTTGAACAAGCAATCAGACGAATTCCAATCAAGTCAGCATCCATAGCTGCGCCAGAAATTCCGTAGTTGTTATCTCCAATTCCTGCTGCAACACCCGCTGCGGAAGTCCCATGTCCATCGTTGGAACTTGGTGTTGGATTGCCATCGTCGCCACAGTAATCCCAATCGACAGCGTCTAGATAGTTCGGTGAGAGATCGTTGTGTTGATGGTCCACGCCATCATCAACGACTGAAATCAAAACATTCGAACCTCGAACGGAATCCCATGCACCTGTGACGTTGGCATCCTCGCCAACCGTTCCAGAGCCCTGGCCAGTGTTTTGGAGATGCCATTGTGATGAGAAAGAGGGGTCGTTGGGTATGAATCGAGGTTGATTGTCATGTGGTCGAATGATTGACCATCGAACAATTTCATCGACAGATTGGAGCTCATTTCGGATGTCAATGGACTGTTCGAGATGAAGAATAAACGCACCAGGGATTTGGTTGGGTTGTTCAACCGATTCAACATCAAGTTCCAGCACGTGGCGTAGTCGCTCCTCCGTTTGACCACACATCGATGGCATGTACACGAGCCATTCATCGGAGGCATCGGTTGATCCATCGCCCATTGCACGAACAAAGGCATTGTTGACGCCAAAACTCAGTTCATTGGGCGTACACTCGTACCTTTCTGCATTCGTTGTTGCCTGAGCATACGAAAACGGAGCAAGTAAAGTCAGCACAATCAAGAAAATGCCAACTCGCATGACGGCAACACGTCTCCACTCGCATAGAAAACCTTGCTTTTCCTGAGAGCAAACCTTGACATTGAGAAAGGATACGCCGCACCATGCGAAGTATTGTAACAGGCGGTGCCGGTTTCATCGGTTCACATCTGGTTGACAGACTGGTTGCTCGTGGGGATGAAGTCCTTGTTCTCGATAATCTTTCGAGTGGTAAGGCAGAATTCCTTGCACACCACTCCTCTCAAGTCACGCACATCGACGTTGATATCACCGACTTTGACGCGATGTCACCTCATTTTGATGGCGTCGACATTGTCTATCATTTGGCAGCAAATCCTGACATTCGTCTCGGTACGAAAATTACCGATACGGACCTAAAGCAAGGAACCATCGCCACGTACAACGTTGTCGAATCGATGAGAATTCACAATGTCCCAACCATCATGTTCGCATCTTCATCGGTTGTGTATGGCGAAAATGCACCAATGCCAACACCTGAGAATCACGGGCCATGCCTGCCGATCTCATTGTATGGAGCGAGCAAAACTGCTGGTGAATCGTTGGTCAGTAGCTGGGTTGGAACCTTTGGATTGCAAGGTTACATCTTCCGATTTGCCAACATCATCGGCCATCGAGGTACCCATGGTGTCATCTTTGATTTCATTCACAAACTGAAGCGTAATCCAAGCGAGCTCGAAGTGCTAGGTGATGGGCGCCAAGAAAAATCCTACATGGAAGTTGGCGATTGTGTGGATTCCATCCTCCATGTGATGGAATCTGAAAACGAACCGCTCAATTTGTTCAATCTTGGAAGCCACGACACGTGCAGCGTTCGTCGCATTGCAGAGATTGTTGTTCAAGAGACCGGATGTACTGATGCAGCCATCGTCTACACCGGGGGCTCACGTGGCTGGGCAGGAGACGTTCCTCGAGCCATGCTCGGAATCGACAAGATGCTCGCAACGGGTTTCAACGTCAAATACAACAGCGAGGATGCCGTACGTCACACCACCCGTGTGTTGATTGAAGAAATTGGTCTTGAAAAGTGAATCAAGTCCCCCAGACGAAACCATCGGCCTTATGCATGAGAATGGAATCGGTAAAACCGGTGAGAAGATGAAGTCAATGCTCCACGACCAAGATGCTAGCGCTCGTTCAGACGCAGGAATCATCGTCATGTCGATGTTTTTCGCAGGACTTCTTGTTGTTGCGTTCACGACCAGCCCGATTGCTTCTGGCACCCAAATCGGTGAGCGTGCACCGTTTTTTACCGGCGAGGTCTACGATGGGAACGGTTGGTCCTCGTTTGAGTTTGAGGACTTACTCGACACATCCTGGACTTGGAACTCTACAGAAGAATCTCCTTGGATTGCCGTTGAATTTCTCGACACAGATTGTGGTTATTGTAAGCAGTCTGCCCCAGATGTTGGGCAATGGTCTGAGATGTATTCCACGGAACAGTGGCCTGGTCCTGATGTAATTTTCATTGCTGTTGCAGTTGAGTTCGTTGCGGACAGTTCTCGGGCAGAAATCATTGAATTCCGATCGCAATACAACAACAATTTTGGCTACGTGGATGACCTTGACATTAGCATCGCCAAAGAATGGGATGTGTCTGCAACGCCGAGTTACTTCCTTGTTCAACCAGATGGTATCGTAGCATGGAACAGCAATCAAGCAACGAATTCCCTCGGGTGGGACCCGAAAGAGGAAGCATCAACATCACTGAATGGATTCGATGATGGGTACGTTCAACTCAACGAAGCCATCGAACAATTGACCATGCTGAACCGAGGTGATTAGGCATGAACGAATACGCAATCCTATCGATACATGGTGCTATCATTCTATTCGGTGCATTCCTGATGACGCCAATGGGCTCAGGTATATCCTCTATGTTCCATTCTCGCTATCCCTCGACAACCACCCGCCGAGGACAAGTCCTCGCTGGCCTGATGTTTGTGTGTCTCGGAGGATTTACTGTATCCGCCCAAACATTGTGGATGCACAACAAACTCTCAGAGGGCGCCAGTGTCTGTGGAGGCGATACGATTCTGAACTGTGATGGACTCATTGGTAATACTGCATACAACACAGATCCTCTCTTAGACCAACCTTGGGGCCTAATCGGAATGGTTGCCTTTACGCTGCTCCTGTGGTTCGTCATCACCATCGCCAAAGAGCCAATGTCCACCGAAACGCCTTTGTTCATCAAAGGAGGGCTTGGTGCCACTGTTGCCGGACTTCCAGTCATTGCCCTTCTTGTCAGTTACGAGATCAAGGAAGGGCTCATATGTCCATTCTGCACCGTTGCTCACATCACCAACGTCATCGCCTTGATTGGGTTCTTTATCCTCTTCAAGATGTACGAATCTGACAATTGGGCTCCCGAACTTAAGAAATCCTCAAGGAAGTGAAGGCTTGAATCGTGATGGTGCAATTGTCGTCATCGCTGTTGTTGCGTTGATTCTTGTTTGCTATCAAGCGGGATACATCTCCTTTAGCGACAATGATACGAGCGAGAACGTAGACTTTGAACCAGTTGATGAGATTGAAAATGAAACCTCCCCCTCATCGCTTGACGAGATACACCCTCTTGCATCAACATGTCTTGATCATGGTGGATTGACACGTCATGACCACATGTATCTCTCCATTCGAATCAATGGGGAATTTGCAACCATCCCTGAGAATACAGGAATCAATACTGGGGCCTGCAATCAGGAAGGTGCCAACATGCACGTCGTACATACCCACTCGCCCGATGGCAAACTTCACCTCGAAATGCAAACGAATGAAACCGTCGAGTTAGGTGTGTTCTTTGACATCTGGGGCCAACACTTCGATGAAACAGGCATCTTCGATTATCGTGTTAATGAAACCCATGCCATGACCATGAGCGTTCGTGATGCTGAAGGAAATGTCAGCGTTGTCAACAGCTACGATCACTTCATTCTGCTTGAAGGACAAGAGATTTTCATCGATTATGGACTACGAGCCTAAGGAATGAAAATCCCTTCGAAAAAGGTGTCTTCATCCTCGGTTAAGATTTCCTCACAGCGGATGATGGTCACATCGATGCGTTCCGTATCGGTGT
>CATISI010000037.1 GCA_949538025.1 Candidatus Poseidoniaceae archaeon | reverse complement strand
GAACACATGGGTTTGCATTGGGCCATATACATTGCTACAGTCGTAGTTGCCCGCATACACAAGGGATCCCCATTTGCAATTGAGGATGGCATTCTAAAGTTCGGCAATTTGTTGATTCAGTGTTTCAGTAACGAAAATTTCGTTGGCGTATAATTTCATTTCTGATTTTCAAATCCTTCTAGGTTAACGTCCATGTCCCAACAACCCATTTTACCCAACAACAAGATCTCTCAGAGCGACCCAAGGGAAGGGTTCGATGAAAGGATCGATTGTGCTTGACGGTAATCGTCAGGAGAGAAATAGCCCTCAAATGCACCATTCTCATCTACGGCGACGACAGCTTGTGGCATGCGTTCGTTGACAGACTTGATGACGTCAGGGATAGCATCGGACATGGATACTTTGAGAACATCCATTTCCATAACCTCCTTGCACAAAGTCTCGTTGACATCAACACCGTTACCAATGGCCTTCAACATTTGACGTTGGCCAATGACTCCCTTGACTTGGTCTTCCTCGTCCAAAACGATGAGAATCCCTGACGGGATGCTTACAAGACGTTTACATCCTTCTACGAGTGTATCATCCAAACCAATGGTTACGTGTTCATCATCCAATTCCAAATCAGCAACAGTTTCGCTCATGGTCTTTGCTGGACGTGACCGTTCAAGAGGGTTTTGACCCTAGGCAACGATTTTGATGATGCGGTCGCAACCCGTACATTGTATCCGAATCGGACGTAAATCAGAGGTGACGGGGTTTGAAGTCTGACATTGAGGACATGCAATAGTTGGGAAGTTTTCGACAACAATCTGCGGCTTTGAGTTGAATCCATCTGGAGAACCGGTACGAGGAGATATAACGGCTGTTGCCCACCAAATCAAAACTATTCCACCGCTTGAGCCCAGAATGTAGACCGCTTCGAATGCAAAGAAGAGCAACAAAAACACAATTGGAACGAGAATCATTTCGATCATGATTGGATACTTGGATCGATTCCTAACCATTCTAAAGGCGATAAAGAGCCCTCCTGCAAGCATGAGCGTCATAATCAGTGTCAAACTGAGAGGTGCATGAAGAATGGAAGTTGTTGGTCTTGATTCAATCCTAAAATCATCGGACTGTGTCAAACCTTGAACTGAGATTGTGGCTGATTCACCCCAAGGGAACCGTAGATAGGTCACTTCAATGTCATCGTTTTGAAAAACATCCATGTTCGTGAACGAGGCGAATCCACTCGATTTTATGTTGATGAACAAATCGTAGGACGACCACAACGGTGATGGTTGTGAGGTCATGAACGCACTGTCAAGGATACGATATTCCGAACCGGAAACAATCGGCGTTAGGGAATCAATCCTCAGCTTTACTGGTGCATTGCGCACACGATTTTCACCCATCAGATCCAGTGAAATAGAAAAGGTCTGTGCATCTGAAAGATCACCAATAATCTCTTCAGATTCTAAACCTAGACCAAACTGGAAGTATGTGATGTAGTAGGAACTCATGAAGTTCTCGAATTGACTGATTTCAGAATTCTCAATAACTCGACTTCCCCGCTCGTCATCGTTGACGTTACCGCCATCAAAGTTCTTCAACACATTGGAGAGTGGAATAGATTCGTCACCAAGGTGGTCCAGTCCCCACCGCATCCAAAATGCCATTTCACCCTCAATGGTCAAAATCGTGGCCTGGGACAATCGAAGACCACCGTCCTCGGACTCGAGTTCCATCGTGATTGAAACATCGAGTGGCGAACCTTTGCCGTTTGTACGAAGTGGTTCGTTAAGAGGGTAATAACCTCCACCATCGCCTGAACCGTCAAACGTCTCAATCTCAAAGTTCGTCGACCCCGTCAAAATGAGGTCTGCTTGGAGCTCGTAAGAGACAGAGACACCAACGGTTTCAATCCCCCCCACAGCACCATCCCACGTCCAGATAACGAGGATAGCTTCACCTTCGAGAACCTCTGTTGGGTCAATAGTAAGTTCAACGCCATTCACACTGAGAGAAATAGATTTCGAAAAGACAAGCGCTTCCATTCCGAAAGGCGACTCGATACGGGCAGCAAAGTAGACCAAGTCACCTTCTATTTCGGGTTGGTCAAGGGTAAGATCAACAACCGGTAATTCAGCAGTAAGTTTGGAATCATGTTCTTCACTGCCCCAGAAAAATTCCACCTTCGCACCCGATGCAGGAACTGTGAAGACGAAGTTTCGTGCGCTAACACTAACAGAAATTTCGGAGGTCCCGCTTACTTGCACTTGTTCTACTGGGACATCAATGGAAAGTGTTCCAGATCCTTGAGGCACGAACAATGACTCAGCTGCCCCAAGGAAAGCGGTGAACGAGGAGCCACCAATTGTTACCGTAGCGGACATGTTGACGTTCGCACCACCAGCATCGGAAATGGTGTAGTCCATCTCAACCGTCCAAGTTGATTCGGGTACAATACCCGGCCAGGCGGATTCAAGATTCCATTTACCAATTTGCTCGGAGGATGTTATGGCTGTTTCAAACGATGCTGATGAGGAGGTCTCAGAAAACAGCTCGGTAAATGGAGAGAGTCTTTGGTCCGAGTCACCGAGGAGATAGAGGTCGATTTCTGTCGCATCACAGCACACTTTGGTATCTTCTGCATGTGCCAGTATACTCAGTGGAGAGTACGGTACAAAGAGTGAGAGCATAAAGCAACTCACTAGAAAGAAGACTCGGCCTCGCATTCTCTCCACATCACCCGGTCGGGAACGAGGCGTATAACATCAACGCTGTATTGTACAAAACTTCGTTGGAT
>CATISI010000036.1 GCA_949538025.1 Candidatus Poseidoniaceae archaeon | reverse complement strand
TGACTGCAGCACTGATCATCCACGAATTGCAGGAACGTGATTTGCTAACAGGTGATGCATCTATTGCGATTTTCTTGACAGGAATGCTGGCCCTTGGTCTTGTCGTACTCCGCATATGGGGGGGAGGTATTACCTCTGATATCGAAGGATATCTATTCGGGAATTTGCTTCTCATCGATTACGATGACCTTGATTTGATTATCTACATCTCCATCTTCAGTCTGGTAACGCTCTTTTTCCTTCACGATGCCCTTCTCGCAACGACCATTGATGCCATTGCAGCACGCGTTCAAGGAATCCCTACCCGATGGATTGGTCTTTGGTTCAGTGCCACTGTTGCAGCCATTGTTGTATCGATGGTGCAAGTAGTTGGAACGTTGCTTGTAACCGCATTGCTCGTCACTCCGGCAGCAACGGCTCAACTTGTTGGTCGAAGTTTCAGAAGTTGCATGATTCTCACGCAAGTCTTCGGTCTTATTTCCGTGGTCCTCGGATTGTATTTCTCTGCAGAATTGGAGACAGGTAGTGGTTCAATGATTGCACTCATCTCAGCCATCGTATTTGGAATCGTTCTGATTGGACGTACAGCCTTGCAATATTCTCCACAACGAAAAGCCTAGAGTTGGGCATGGAACATTGATGAACCCAATCGGTTGTATCGCAAACATGAACCCAATTGTCAAGTCCTTGCTTGAATTCAATGAAGCCTTTGAAATCCCTAAGCTCGATGCTCCTGGTCTTGGTCCAGACGAACTCATTGAACTGCGAATTAAGCTCCTGACAGAAGAGGTACAAGAATACGCGGAGGCTGCACGTGCGGGCGATCTTGTCGAAGTACTCGACGCGTTGGCGGACATCGGCTACATCCTCGCAGGAACCATCATCAATCACGGTATGCAAGAGATATACGATGATGCCTTTGATGAGGTTCATCGAAGCAATATGGCCAAACTCGTCGATGGAAAAGTCATTCGTCGGGAGGACGGGAAGGTTCTGAAACCTGACGGATGGCAGCCGCCTCAACTTGCTCAATTCTTGCAATGAATTGATGAATACCTGCACAGTGGGAAAGACATGACCTCTCGACCTGTTGCACTCGTCACTGGCGGTGGAAGGGGTATCGGTGCTGCTATCAGTCATCGACTTGCCAAGGATGGCTATGATGTACTGCTCACGTACAATACCTCCTCCAAACCTGCTGAGATGGTCGTCGATGAGATTCGCAACGCTGGTCGCGATGCGCTGGCAATCAAGGTTGATTGCTCCGATGAAGGGGAGGTTGGATTGCTTGGCATTCACGCTTGGATGAACAGGAAAATCGATGCACTCGTGCTTAATCATGGTCGATACGATCGTGTTCCTGCTGCTGAAATGGAACTTGATGACCTGCGTCGAACCATGAAAGCCAACTTCGAAGGGGCTGTGAGCGTCTGGAAGGTTGTTCAGCCACACCTTGCACCACATGCTAGCATGGTCGTTGTCAGTTCACAATTGGCTACTCGAGGCTCTCCACATGGTGCAGATTATGCTGCTTCAAAGGCCGCACTAAGCACCTGGGCACGTTCCCTTGCGCTCGCTGTCGGCCCGGAAGGAAAGCGAGTCAACGTCCTCGCTCCGGGCTATGTCGACACGGACATTCTTGCTGGTGATTCGGAATCGAAGCGGGCACAGCGTATCGAAGAGGTTCCACTCAAGCGTATTGGAACGAGTGATGACATGGCTTCCATTGTCTCATTCTTGCTGAGTAATGATGCATCTTACATCACTGGAGCAGTCCTTCATGCCAATGGCGGACTCTATTTGCCTTAGACGCATCTTCATCAAGGGTTGGCGCGAAGCCCAACCATGACCGAGGCTTGGGATGATGACGGTGCGTTTGAGCACGTCGCAGACCAAGAAGTCGCTGATTCCGACTTGCTCGAACGGGATCCCTTCGATTTGTCAAAAGCGCTTGAAGGGGCTGCAATGGAACATTTGCACCCATCAGTGAAGCGGTTTCGATTGCACAGTGAATTCGAGCCCTCTGGCGATCAACCCGGTGCAATCGATGATTTGGTTCAACAGCTCAAGGATGGTCAAGAGCGGTGTATCCTTCTCGGTGTGACAGGAAGCGGCAAGACCTTCGCCATGGCCAACATGATCGAGCGACTGAATATTCCGACACTCATTCTCAGTCACAACAAGACGCTTGCACGGCAACTGTATCACGAAGTTGCTGGCTACTTCCCTGAGAATGCTGTTGAATACTTCGTTTCGCATTACGACTACTACCAACCTGAGGCATATCTCGCAAAACGTGACTTGTACATCGATAAAGAGATGTCCATCAACGAACGAATTGAGCAGGAACGCTTTGCTGCGGTTGCAAGTCTTGTCAGCAGACCCGATTGTGTCATCGTCTCGTCCGTTTCCTGCATCTATGGTCTCAATCCACCAGAGACGTTCCTTGAACACCATGCACGTGTTCACAAAGGGCAAGAAATCGACCCCCAAGATCTAGTCCGTGAATTGGTGGGTTTGCAGTACACAAGGACAACCACCGACCTCTCCAGAGGCGAATGTCGACTTCGTGGAGAAGTTCTCGATGTCTGGATGCCTTCTCGAGATGATCCACTGCGTATTCGCTTCGATCTTGATGGTGTTACGCACGTGCAGGTCTGTGACCCTGTTTCTTGGGAAGTCCTTGATGATCTGGATGAGGCTTGGATTCATCCGAAAGAATTCTTCATGACCAGTCAAGAACGCTTCGAACAAGCGCTCGAAAGCATCGAGGATGAGCTTCAACTTCGACTAACTGAATTCGATACGCAGAACAAATTCATTGAACGACATCGCCTTGAACAACGTACGCAATATGATTTGGAAATGCTTCGCGAAATAGGGCATTGTCAAGCCATTGAGAACTATTCCTTGCATTTCGATGGGAGACAACCCGGTGAACGGCCCTACTGTCTGTTGGATTTCTTTGCAGCATGCGCTCGGCAATTCCATGGTGACCCGAAGAAATTCCTTGTCATCATGGACGAATCGCACGTCACGCTTCCACAAGTAGGCGGCATGTACTTTGGAGACAAGTCTCGAAAAGACAGTCTCATCGAACACGGATTCCGTTTACCCACGGCAGCAGACAATCGTCCGTTGAAGATGCCTGAATTCCAGCATCTTGTTCCACAAATGGTGTACGTCTCCGCAACCCCGGGAGAGCGAGAACTTCGTCACCTCTGTGAAGTTACCAAACAAAAGGTACCTCTCGGTCTCGAACACGTTGCCTCAGCGGGTGGGGCTCGCCCCGGCGAGAAGAAGAAAAAGCACCCTGATTCTGAGACCATGTACGAATTGCTGCAGTCCATTCAAGGCATTGCAAAGATGGAATTGCGGCCAACTGGATTGCTCGACCCAAACATCGAGGTTCGTCCTACAGAAGGCCAAGTAGCCGATTTGCTTTCCGAGATCAATCTCCGTATTGAGAAAGGAGAACGCTGTCTTGTGACCGTTTTGACCATCAAATTCGCCGAAGAGGTTGCTGAATACCTCAACCGAATGGGCGTTCGGTCGCAC